>NZ_JBHNYT010000001.1:0-436502 GCF_054960575.1 Pseudoalteromonas sp. PSi26
GGGGTTTAAATAGTAATTAAGATGGATGTATTATCCATACAAGGCGCTCAAAGGGACAAAAACAGTTGGTTTTTGCTCGTGCGTCGCTTATTTTAACCAACAATTTTTTGCCCATTATTAGGGCGTTAGGTATTTAGAGCCATAATCAAGGATTGTCGATGAAAAAAATTATAATAATCTCGTTATCAATATTACTAGGAGCTTGTTCTACAGTAGGCTCACATGATCGCCCAAGTAGTTACTATGCTAATGATTCAAAACCTAAAGGACTTGCTAGTGATTCTTTACTTGGTGAAAACGATCAAAAAATTAATGAATTACTTTATTACCAAGTAAAATTGCCTCCTAAAAATAGAATCGCAATTTTAAAATTAAGCCAAGATAATCACTGGAAATTTTATTCTAACGACTTCACATCTCTAACCACTTCATTAGTTGATGGTTTTATTTCTGAATTAAGGTCATCTAATAAAGTATATGACGCATCATTTTTACCAGCAATGCTAGTACCTGAGAAGAGAACGGTTCCAACATTAAGAGAAGCTGCGGCGAGATTTCAAGCCGACTTATTATTAGCTTACAGAACGTCTTGTAATTCATACAATAAGTACCGTTTTATTGATCCAAATGAAACTAAAGCTTATTGCTCTGTCGAGGCAATATTACTAGATGTACGCTCAGGTATAATTACAAAGTCTGTTGTTAGTACACAGGACTTTGTTGCAAAAAAACAAAAAGAAGATGTTAACTTCTCTGAAACAGTTAAAAAAGCAGAGTTAGAAGCTATATCTAAATCATTATTAGAGGTGGCAAAACAAGTTAATAATTTCCTGTCAAATGTTGCTGTAATTGGCAAAAATACCTAACAAGTCATTTCAGCAGAACAAAAACAGCTGGTTTTTGCTCGTGCCTCGCTAATTTTAACCAGCTATTTTATTGCCTCTGAATGAGGCGTTAGCACTCAAGGAAAGTTATGAGCACATCATTAGATGAACTGAAAACTATAAAATGGATTCTAATTGGAATCTTGGTGGTGTTTTCTATTTTCTTTATATTTGCTTCCGCCGTACTAAAGGGAGTCCTCGGAGCTATTCAGGATATGCGAGAACTAAGAAAATCTGAAGGATTCCGAATTTTAGGTGAGCAATATTTAGATAAAGGGCAAATTTCCGAGCTTATCGCTGAAGCAAAGGATATCCTTAAAACACATCCTAATCATGCCTATGCCAATTACTATTTGGCTATGGCTTATTACCGAAAAGAGAAATGGGTTGATGCTCAAAAAATATTTGAGGGGCTTCGTAATAATAAGCCTGAGTGGAGCGAAGCGGTTGAACCTTACCTCGAAGAAGCAAAGGTAAAAATAATCAATAGCAAACCAAAGCTGGTAAAATAGTGCTAACAAGGCCATCAAAAATCGCGCTTTCAGCGCTGGACTCGCAACAAGTTGCTCGCCTTTTATGGCGGCGTTGGTATGACTCCCACTGTCAAGTTAAACGCACTGATCCTTGCCTAACTTTTTAAGCCATAATTACTTTAGCTCGAATTAGAGCGAGTTAATACATAGGATGAAGCAAGTATTGTCGTCGGTTATCTTGCTGATATGACTACAGGCGTCCTGCCTTTCGTGAATCAGCTACGCTGTTCAAAATTGTTCCTGACAATTTTGTCGTTGGTTATTACTATTTCTAGTAACAGAGCAGACCTTACTTAGTGCGTCCTGTGGCGGTCACCGATGGCACCTGTCTTCAGTCTATGTTCGTGGTTCAATGCAGCGTTAGCTGCATTGCCATCCTAACGCCGTCGGTGGTTGTGCCACACCCGATGCGTGATCCCATGCATTAACTCTAATTCGTTTATCATGCGGGTACTCTTGCCAATCTAAGTTTTGTATTCACTGGCGTAAGTACCACTTCTCTTGCAATAGCCCATATGTACGCAATCATTTCTCGGGCAATGGCGGTAACAACCAGATTGTAGTGTTTCCCTTTAGCTATCATTTTTTTATAGCGCTTGCAGAGCCTAAGCTGCGCTTTCCACGCAATATCAATAATGTCCTTTGGTAAACCTTCTTGTCGTTTTTGCATATCTGTTGATATATTTGCTGCATACCGATAAGTGTGTGCACCTTCAACAAGAAGGCGTCTTGCTCGGCCGTTCCCGCATTTTGTGATGGCGCCAATATGGCGTTTGCCACCACTCGAGTGTTCACTGGGTACAAGACCGAGATAACTCATTAATTTACGGGGATGGTCGAATCGCGATAAATCGCCAAGCTCAGCAACAACGCCGGTGGCGACCAACAAACGAACACCTCGCATTGCTTGTATTGCTTTAACCACTGGGTAATAACGCCATTGATGGACGTGATGTGTTAGCTCATTGTCTAGCCGTTCAAGTCGGCTTATTCGTTCATTAATTGTGTGTGAAAACTCTTGTAAGACGATGTGCTGCGCGGGATGAGGTAGCACTAGCTCAGTAAGCCAACGTAAATGTTTTTGTGACTAATTCGCAGCGCCTTTGTAATTGATATTATTGCGAAGCAACAGCGCCTTTAATTGATATTTAGCATCTTTTAAGTCCTTCATTGCCACTTCGCGTGCACGAGATAAATCGCGTACAGCTTCATCTTCAGGCTCGGGAACATCGATAGGTGTTAAATCTTCAGACTTAAGTAATTTAGCAAGCTTAAGGGCATCACGTTTATCGGTTTTAATTTTCTCACCAGGTTTTTTAGGAATAAGAGAAGGTGCAACCACATAACAGCAATGGCCAAGGCTGGTAATTAATCGGTAAATCCACAAATTTATAGGGAATAAATTTGAACCGCGAAGCGGGCTTTAGTGAGTATCATGGACGATACGAATAATAACCACAAGGGCCTGCTTCATAAACAAAATGAAGTGTTGCGCCAGGGTATTTCGATTCGAACTGACGAACAAGCTTTTGAACGGCCACTTTGGAAGATGAAACTCGGCCAAGATGAACAGGTTGCGCACCTCTATGTTCTTCAATATAGGCAACTTCATTGAATTCTTTATGTGTATCAAGACCGATTAAAAGTATGCTATGTTTATTCATGTTAGCCTCTGCTGTTTAGTTAATTGACAAACTAATTATGGCTCTGGCTTTGAATTAAGCTAACCCACGAAAAGCGGAGGCTAACACCGTGTGGGAGTCATTATGTCTATAGCGCTAGGAAATTATGCAGATAGATTTGAGTACAATAAAAACGGAAGTCCTACTCATTGATGTCAACCAACTACCTAATTAGGAGAAAAAATGAAAAAAGGAATATTGGTGGTGATTTTGTTTTTTAACGCGCTACTGGTTGCTTGCGTAAACACAAACGTGGGCACGGCAATGAAAGGCGCTCAATACATAGCAACAACAGACTATGGCGATTATAGATTCAATGGTTATCAGGTTAACAATATACTGATCTCAGAGAAAGGTCTTTTGCAACAGGCTATAGGCCCCTTGAAAACTTGGCTGCTATCTTTAACAACAGCATTCAAATCATCTGGAGAATTGATCCACCTTGATATGTCAAGCCAAAACAATGGCAGTTACTTTTTGTTTGACTTACTGGATTCAGTCAAGCAGGAAGAAGAAGATATCAAGTTGGTCAAAAATGATAAAACAGTGGCAACCATCTCAGCAACAGGGAAACCCGCTGAGGCTATCCATTACGACCAATTATACGACAAAATTAAAGACACCTTTGTTCGAAACTACTACTACCCAGAGGATCTTAATGAATCTTGGTTTACCAATTACCTAAACGGATTAAAAGAAAGCATAAGTCATTCAAAAGACGATGTGGCGTTGATGGCGCATGCTTTTGTGTTATCAAAGGAAATCCCTGTAAGTCATATCAGCTTATCTCGCTTTGATCAGTGTCAAACTCCACTTCCCCGAACAGCTGGAATTACTCTTGAACGACTTAATGAACATACCCTTTTAGTATCTGTGAAGCATTTTTTTGAACAACTTCATGTAGGTAGTGAAATAATGACAATGCTCAAACAGGAGTCTGCAATTAAAAATGTGATCATTGATTTAACAGACGCGTCTGGCGGTGATCTCTCAGCCATGAAATTAGCTGAAGCATTCAATGCTAAAAGTATTCAAGGTGGTTATTTTGTTACAGGAAAATGGTGGAATCAACACTCTGCACCACCCAGCCAACAGGAAATTAATCGTTCTAAGATGACAAACTCAGATATTAGTATTGATCAGTTCAATCAACTGCTGGCTGATCATGCCATTATTTCTGTTCAAACTAGAGAAACCGAGTCTGATTTTAATGGAAAGGTTTTTATATTAACAAGCAACAAAACTGGCAGTGCTGCAGAAGCATTTGCGGCCGTGATGCAATTTCATAATAAAGCCATATTAGTTGGACAAAACACAGCCGGAAAGATGCTAACATCAGTCAGACAATGTGTTGGTGATGGCTGGATACTTCAATTACCTGTTGCCGATTATTATTTGCCTGATGGTCGAAGACTAGAAGGACAACCAACAGTACCAAATATAATTACTAAACCATCTCAGCAATTGTCAACTGTAACACAAATACTCGCTGAAAAACTTTGATAATTCGGCAATAATCACTCCTCCATTCTGATAAGAGAATATAGCCAGAGGAGAGGTCTCTATGTGTTCTGTCAAACCAATTACGGCTTGTTTGAATCGACTGAAAGGTTTGACATAACACTCACCGCTTTAGGTAATCACATTAGAGCAGTTTGTTATGAATTTGGTTTAACGATTAATTTGAACCAAAGGGGTCACCCATTAGAAAGTTCCGGTCAAGCAGGCAGCTGTGTTTTCTTGATCTTTTTCTTCAAAAACCATGTGTTTTTTATTATTTAAACTCAATTTAAATATGACTACGCACCTAGTAATGACGTCGATTGGTGTGAATATGCACCGTTCCTTGAATAAAGTATGCCATATGAATTTAGGCAGTTTAATTAAGCATTATTGATGATTAATTAATGTCCTTGGCTTTCGCCTCAGTCATCGTTTAGTACCAATGTCAGTCCAGTTTCTGGCTGTGTTTACACACCGCGCTGTAACAATTCTGTGGTTTATGCTTGAACATAACCACCCCTTTGTGGCTCAAACATTGGGCATATCCAGTATTTAAAATATGAGCGGTTAACGTGTAGGCTCAATCAAATCTAGTGGTTTTACCAACCCCATTACTAGCTCAACACGTTAACCTAATTTTTTATAGTCGCTAAGTAAACGCCTTGTGTTCATCAATTGGGACATTATCTTTAAGCACGTGATAACAGGCTCTTGCGAGCTTATGCGCAACCGTTTTAATTGCGATAACTTGGTTTGTTTTAGCTAACTTGCGTTGATAATACTTTTTAATTGTTGGGTTATACCGAATGGCAAAGTTAGCGGCCTCAGTAAACGCCCACGCTATGTAACGATTACCATTCTTTTGATTTGTAGTGCCTTTCTTCTTCCCATTGCTGTATTTTGCACCTTTAACGCAGCGGCAATAGGAGGAGAAATTACCTGGACCATCAAAACGTTTAATTGTGCCTGTCTCTAACATAATGGTCAGTGCTAAAGCATTCCCAATTCCATCAATACTGGTTAGGTCCATAAACTCAGGGGAGAGTGATGTTTGTTTAAAAATAGCGCTTTCTATCACATTAATTTGCTGTTGAGCACAGCGTATTAATGAGAGATTAGAAATGACCGACAGTGCTGTATTCATTGAGCTAAAGTCTGCGTGTACCTGCTCAGTATCAACCCCTTTTCTGATAGCGGCCATTTGTTTGATTTTATTGCTACTTAGAAATTCATTCAATTTTAGCGGTTTATTACTTTTAAACACATGTTGATTTTTTTAAAACTGTAACTTTAGGTTGCTGTTTTTTTATGCCTAGTATTTAAGTTTATTTTAAGTTTGCTCAGTTATTGTAACTAATACTTAAATTCCAAAATCATTAAACCATTGAACTGACTTAGTAACTCATTTTATGTTTTAGATCATTAAGCAGTGAGTGATTAAAGGTTAGCCTGTAAACATGTACTCATACGCATAAGTGAGCTTTTAACTTTAATTCGTTTTTTAGGAGTTATTATGAATTTTAAAAACACAGCGACTCATTACAATAAACTCTCTATAGCCTTACACTGGCTTATGTTTATTTTAATTGTCACTGTTTACGGCAGTATTGAACTTCGCGAATTATTTGATAAAGGCACCGAAATCCGTGATGCCTTTAAAATGTGGCACTTTATGTTGGGTTTATCGGTTTTAGCTTTAGTAAGCGTGAGGGTACTTGCGCGTGTAGTGGGGGGCTCGGTACCAGCTATACACCCTGAGCCTGCAAAGTGGAAAAATAAATTAGCTACATTTGTTCATATTGCGCTGTATGTGTTTATGTTTGCTATGCCCATAGCTGGTTGGCTGATTTTGAGTTTAGCAGGTAAACCCATCCCGTTTTTTGGTTTAGAATTGCCTGCATTGGCCGCTCAAAACTTTGAACTTGCTAAAAGTATTAAAGAGATACATGAAACCGCAGGGGAAGTGGGGTATTACGTAATAGGCTTACATGCGGCTGCGGCTTTATTTCACCATTATGTTTTGGCTGATAATACGTTATCGCGAATGCGTTTGCCGAAATACTATAAATAATAAAATGAACGGAGCCGAGCTTTAATTTTGCCTTTAATGTTTGGTGACTGCTATTTAGCTGGTACATTCCTAAACGTTGCGTTTTAAAATTAAACTATTTGAGTACTTTAGCAGCAAAGAACCAAATGTTGCTCTTTTAGCTTTAAAAGCTTTAGTTAGTATTTTTATAATTATTGGGTTACTGTTTGCTAAATTCAATTTTTGAAGGCAAGGGTATGGAATTTTTATATCATATTTTAAATTGGGGTTCCCCTTTAGGTTTGGGGTTATTCTTTTTTCTTTCATGTGCTGGCACTGGCATACTATTTTGGGGTCTATCTCAATTTAAAAAAAGCTCTACCACAAACCAATAACGTGGTTTTTTTAGTTTGGCCTTTGTTTAAACAATATTTACCGATTTAATTGCTCAAAGGCTTTAGCTAAAACGCTTTATATTTATCCTGAGTATTTGTTATTAATACCGTCCTTATAAACTGTGTTGGTTTTGTGAGTGTACAATAGATTTTTATTTGCATAATTTGTAATTGAGCCTCATAAACACTTTACCAAAATAGTCCCGCGCTCTTATTTAGTTACTCAATATTAAAAATATTATTGGCCTATCTATGTTCTGTTCATTTTTGTTTAGCTAATCTGTTATAACTAACTTCATAATAATAAAGTGCATTTGGTACTTACAAAGCGAACAAATGAACAAAATAAAATCGTTGATTACTCAATTTATTAATGCAATGCAAAAACGACCGGGCTTATTGGCTGTTTTAGCGTTTTTATCGGGCGTTGCAAGTTATGTGCTTGTTGATAGAAAGGAATCCTTTGCGCAGGTTGTTGCTGTTGTTTTACTTATAAGCTGGTTGTGGTTGATTGTAGATAATTGGCTGCGTGATAAAGTTGAAGAACGATTTGGTGTAAGCGTTTCACCCAATGTAACCCGTTTTGCATTACAAATGATTCAGCAAGAGAGTTTGTTTTTTGCACTGCCATTTTTTTTAGTTGTGACCCAATGGGATCACCCTCAAGCAGTATTTACATCGCTGATTATATTGTGTGCGGTTGCATCGGTTATTGACCCGTTTTACTACAAAAAATTAGCTAAAAATAGAACGCTATTTACGGTGTTTCATAATTTTGCTTTGTTTGTAGTTTTACTTGTTACATTGCCTATTTTGTTTAGTTTAACAACCAGCCAAAGTTTAGCTGCTGCGCTAGTTATAGCCGTGGTATTAACATTACCTAGTCTTACTAATTTAATGCCTAATGCGCCATGGTGGCGCTTACCTATTTTAGCTATTATTTTATTTAGTCTGAGTGTAGGCATATGGCAATTAAAAAGCTTTGTACCACCGGCTGCTCTGCACTTAACAAGCATTGCATTAGCGCATGAGGTAAATGAGCAAAGTAAAAAACCGATAGGAAATATTAACTCGTTAAATGAACGCTCGTTACACGCAAAAGGGCTTTATACATGGACAGCGGTAAAAGCACCGCGAGGGTTAAACGAAAAGATATTTCATGTATGGACACACAATAAAAAGCAGGTAGATAAAATAGCGCTTAATATCAGCGGTGGGCGTAAAAGTGGTTACAGAGCATGGACACACAAAGTAAATTTTCCACAAAACGCGGCAGGAAAGTGGCAAGTTAAGGTCATGACTGAATCAGGCCAGTTAATTGGTTTAACTAAATTTACGGTGACGCCTTAAACCAAGTTAAATAAAAATAAGCTAAAGCATAAATAATTAATTGAGTCTGTCTGTATCAAAAAATAATTGTTAACTATCAAAGGGCTTGATAGGCTGTATTAGTAAACTTATTACATTTATTAAGCAAGGAAGAACGATGAACAGTGATGTTTTAATACCTCATTTACCCGAACCAACAATGTCTGCTTTGGCTACAAAAATATATGTGACTGAGGGGCAACACGTAAAAAAAGATGACACATTACTTGATGTGGAAACTGATAAAGTTGTTCTTGAAATTGTTGCCATGGCTAACGGAGTTGTCACCAAGATAAATATAAATGAAGGTGAACAGGTTAGCTCAAACCAAGTGGTGATGCAGTTTGAATATGACGAAATAACCGAGGAGCTAATACAATTCCCTTTGAGTGATAAACCTGCATTTCAAAGTAACACCAGCGACGTAGACCAAATTAACATCCATGATATTCAGAGCTCAGTTACTGAAACACCCATTCATAATGAAATAATAAATCTAGATCCAACGATTGATGATCCCAAACAGGCTTGCTTGGATAAACATAATGATACGCCACATACAGAATCTACAATAGACACCAATGCACAGCTACCTCAAGAAGTAAGCCATAGTGGTGAGAGTAAAGGGGTGTTTTATACGGTTGCTGTACTAGTGGTAGGCATTATTATTGGTGTAACAGCGAGTCGGTTTTTATTTAATTAGTAGAGTAAACGCCAAAAGCATGGACTTTTGGCGTAAAATAAAATTAGTTAGCTAATAGCCATTCACTTAACAAGCGTACACCATAGCCTGTACCGCCAGGTGATAGTTCACCTTTTCCTTTTTTAACTAACGCGTTACCTGCAATATCAATATGAACCCAACGCGTTTCACCCGCAAAATGCTCTAAAAACGTTGCTGCAGTGGTTGCGCCTGGCCCGCCAGATCCAACGTTTGTTATGTCGGCAATGTCTGATTTAAGCATATCCTTGTAACCTAATGGTAAACGCCATAGATTTTCGTTTACCTGCTCGCCAGCAAGTGTTAACTGATCTACGAGTGTGTCGTCTTTTGAGAACACGGCTGCATACTCGTTACCAACCGCACGAATTTTAGAACCGGTAAGCGTGGCTACATCAATCATTATGCTAGGGTTAAAGTGCTTACGTGCATACCACATTGCATCACTTAAAACTAAACGGCCTTCGGCGTCTGTGTTGAGTATTTCAACACTTAAACCTTCTGCGGTGCGAACAACATCGCCAGGGGCTACTGCAAACTGCGAAACCATATTTGCCGCCATGCCCATTACTGCTACAACGTTTTTGTCGGCTTTGGCCATGGCCATTGCTTTAACTGTTCCAAGCACTGCAGCAGCGCCTGCCATGTCTGATTTCATACGTGCGATAGAGTCACCTGTTTTGATGCTATATCCGCCCGAGTCGAATGTTATACCTTTACCTACTAACGCTATAGGGGCGTCATTAGAGCCTTTATAATGAGCAACGACTAAGCGAGCACCCTGATCGCTTCCACGACCAACGGCTTCTAATGCGCCCATACCAAGCTCTTTAAGTTGCTCTGGTTTTAAAATTGTAATGGTAACACCTAATGATTCAAGCTCTTTTGCAGCATTTGCAAAATCAACCGGCGTCATTTCAGTTGCAACTTCAGAGGTAAGATCGCGTGCCAAAAATACACCTGCTTGAATACTTTCTAATTGTTTATACGTTGCAGATGTTTTTTTTGTGCTGTCGACATCAAACGTGTAAGTCACTGTTTGTGTGTTAGGAGTTTGTTTGTATTTTTCAAAGCGATGATCTCGCAGGTTTGCGCCGTGTGCAAAGTTTGCCGCAAGTAAATGGTTTGCATCTACACCCGTTACATCGTCAAATAGTACATTAGCGGTATCGGCTTTGTATTTAACTAACTGAGCGTGAATGTTTCCGCCTAGTTTAGCTATGCGAGCTTTATTTAACTCGTCTTGTTTGCCTGTTCCAACAACTAATATACGTTTGTAGTTGCTGTTTAATGGGGCAATAAGCTGTGCTGTTTTTGCGTATTTACCTTCAAAATTTTCAACGTCAATGATGCGTTGTAGCTGACCATTGAATTGTTTGTCGAGATTTTTAAATTGGTTGTTTTTTCCATCTTGGCTATAAAACACTATTAATGTGTGTGCGTCGCTGGCTACTTTAGAAGAAAACGAAAACTGTGCTGCTTGTGTATTTAAACTAGCACTTAGTGCCAGTGTTAAGAGAGAGGCTTTAATTATGTGTTTCATCGTTCACCTAAGATTAATTTAAAACTGTTTTTTACCTATTTTTGAGTGCTTAGTTAAGTGCGATAAGCTGAAACGGCAATTAAGAGCGACGTATAACGGCATAAAAAATACGTTATAAATTTATTTGCATGTGAATGATACTAGGCTTAATGTAAAACAAAGTGTTTACATGGAGTTATATTATGAATTTTTATTATTTTTAGGCACTGTGCGTGATAGCTCCCCCCCTAAACCAGTGCGTCTTGGAAATAGAGTAAGTAAAGCATGTTTATTGTGTTTGCAGACACACTTTAGTGAACATGAATTTGAAATAATTGATGCGTTAGATTACCCAAACGACCCTGTATTCAAACCTCACTTTGCATATTCACAGCAAAATGCCCCGGCTAAACTTAACAATTTGGCTGATAAAATTAAATCTGCTGATGGCTACATAATGATCAGTCCAGAATATAATCACTCTATGAGCCCTGCATTAGCTGATCTACTCAATCATTTTGGTAGTTCACTGTTTTCGTATAAACCCAGTGCGATTGTTTCTTATTCTGCTGGGCAGTGGGGTGGGGTTCGCGCTGCAATTGGTATGCGCACTTTTTTATCAGAACTTGGGTGTTTACCAGTATCGTCGATGATTCATGTTCCAAAGGCACAGGATGTGTTTAACGAGCTTGGAGAGTTTGCTACTGATGATGATCAGAACTCCTGGTTTAACTATTTTTCTCGTACATTTAATCAATTATTATGGTGGGCCGAAGCTGCTAAAATACAGGCTGAATGTAAAAACCCCCATAAAATGATTGCAAGCTTTAAAACAGATCCCGCGCAGCGAAATGCGCCTAAAGCAACTACGAATTAAGTTGTTGTAATTTAAATTATATGTATTTGTACTGTTTGGGTCATCAAAGAGAAGAGAAACCAGTTAGGCGAAATGGAGCAAATAAGTACCCACTTACAGCTACACTGTATTTATATACAGAATGGCTGTTGCGTTAATAAATACTAAAACAGTAGACTAAGTGTTAGGCGTGCAGTTCTAGGCTCAATAGGGTGAAAATGATTATCTTCAACGCCTTGACCGGGCTCACCGGGTAAACGCGATGCATAATAGTAGTCTATATCGTGGTCGGTACTATTAAATAAGTTAAGTAATTCAAAGTCTACTTTCCAATGGGTTTGCTTATAGCTCACAGAGCTATTAACTACCGTTAGCGGGTTTGAGCGCTTATCACCGTCGTCAGTTAATGTACGTTTGCCAATATGACGGACTCTAATTGATGATTGCCATTGTTCAGTTAAGTGCCAATTTAAACCAGCACTTGCTACAACGGGTACAGCGCCTTCTATGTAATTGTTATTGTCATTTATATCTAAGCGAGAATGTGTAAACGAGGCTTCTAAATCAATATTAAATTGCTCGTTGATCCAGTAATACGCACTCATTTCTAACCCATACCGCTTAGACGCATCACTGGGCTCTGTATTACCAGCATCTCCGACAAACAATAGTTCTGAGTCGAGTTTTAACCACCAAAGCGCAGCTGACATATTATATTTTTTTTCATCAGCAAATCGTAATCCAATTTCAGCGCCTTCACTTTTTACTAATAGATCGACCCGTCCGGCTTGATCACCTGTTACTGGGTCGATATTTATTGTGGAGCCGCGCGCATCGTTAGAGTGAAAAGATTGCCCCCAATTTGCATAGGCAGCTATCAATTGAGTAAAGCGATAATTTAAGCTTGCTTTAAAACTGATTAAATCATCACTTGCTTTACCTGAGTTTACGGCGGTAATACTGGTTACATTTGTATCAAAATAGTCGTACCTTACACCTGCTGTTGCTTCTAGTTTTGGAGTAAATAAAAGTTTAGACTCCCAAAAGCTTGAATAACTCGTTTGCTTTAGTGCATCTTGCCTTACAGTGCTTAGCTGCTCTCTGGCTTTAGTGTTATAAAGCCCAACGTTATCTATATCGTCGTGTTTAAGCTCAAGCCCTGCAGTGTGTTGCATGTTTATGCCTGATGTTTTAGTTTCAAACTGATAGCTTAAAGTGGTGCCATAAATATTACGGCTATCTTGCTGATTAAACTGATCGCCATTAATTGGGTCATTTAAAAAATAACTGAAATTAGAATATAGGTTTAAATCGTAATTTATTACATAAGCGCTGGCTTTCAAATGCTCCCCTTGCCAATTACCCGATAAACTATAACGGCTAGAGCTGCCGCCAAGGGTGGTGTCGAGCGAGCCTAATTGTGTTATTAAATTTTGCGAAACAGCACGCTGTGGAATTTGATCGGCTGAGTTCCATGTGTTGTCGTATGCCATTGCGCTTATTGATAGGTCACCATTAAATGCTTTACCAACATAGCGTAGTAGGGCATTTTTTTTATTCACGTCTTCGTTTATGTCATCCCAAGGGCCGTCGTAGCCTTGCCACTCAGCAGCCGCAATAAGTTTACCTTTTGTAAGGTTAGTTGAGCCAAGTACTACCGCGCGTTTATAGTTATCTTCACCAATACTTAGTTCTATTTGCTGATGTTTAACATTATCAACCAGTTTAAACTGTGCACTACCAGCACTTGAAAAATCACCTTGGCTTGCGCTATATGACCCCTTTTGATAGTTAATGGTAGAAATAGATTCGGGAATTATAAAGTTTAGATCGGTGTAACCTTGGCCGTGTCCGTGGCTACGCATGTTGATAGGCATACCATCGATAATGGTGGCAAAGTCGGTTCCATGGTCTAAGTTAAATCCTCTAATAAAGTATTGGTTTGCTTTACCTGAGCCACTGTGTTGAGTAACCGCCATCCCCGGAATGAGCTCTAACATTTCAGCGCTTCTTAACATTGGGCGCTGCTCAATTTCACCTTGGCCAATAATGCCGCTAGAGGCACTGATTGATTCGCCAATTAAACCATCACGGTGCCCATACACAGTGAGCTTTTCTATATTGGCATGACCATAGCCGCTATATAATGTGCCGATAGTTAAAATTGCTAATGTTTTCATCCTTAAAGTCCTATCTATTATGTTTACTATTCAGTGCTGTTTAAATTAAAACGACTAAGTAAACCTTTTGGATGCAACATTGAGTGTTTTATTATTCAAATAGGGCTTAAGTTTGAAAACTATATTGGTGCTATTGTAATGTCGTTATATAAAACTAATAATCAGCGTGTTAAAACTTACCAGTAATCACATAATTAGAGAGCCTGTATTGAAAGCCAAAGAAATTCGAAATTTTTACATTAACGAAGAGCAATCCGTATATTTGCTGTCGCATCGTGATGCTAAAAAACATCGCCAGTGGCTTAATATTTGTATTAAACAACTTACTTTGCTTGGTTATAAAAATGTAGAAATGATTGGCTCAGGTGCATTTGGGTTTGTATTTGCAGGTGAAGACGACAAAGGCTTGCCTTGGGTGTTTAAGTTTTCACGGATTACGCTTGCTCAAAGTGTACGTGACCGTCTTGAAGACGAAGCGTATATGCTTTCACAAATTAATAATCCGCTGGTGCCTAAATTTTATGCGTTTGAGCGCATTAAAAAGCAGGGCATTTTAATGATGGCGCGCGCCATGGGAGAAGACCTTGAAAAAGTGTCACTTAAAGAGGGGCGATTTAGCGCGACTAAAATAATGGCATTAGCCGTTAAATTACGTAATGTATTACTTGATTTAAGTAACCACAAAAATGGCTTAAGTGCTCAACCAATTGTGCATGGAGATATAAAACCTTCAAATTTGGTGTGGGATGCGCAAACAGACGCTTTATCTTTAGTTGATTGGGGGAGTTCGGTATATGCCCAATTACACAGTAACGGTGAGCCCGTAGCCAGTAACTTTATGGATTTAATGTCGGGAGATTTAAGTACGACTAATGCGCGTATGGGTGATGTGTACTTTATCGGCGAAGCGCAAATGTCGGGTGAGCAATCATCCCCGCGGTTTGATGAACAAGGTGTTGCAGCAACTTTATATGCATTAGCGTCTGCACAGTCTTGCCGATTTGGCGCGCAGGCTATTCCTGCAATTTCTTTAGGGCTACCTAAAGAGCTCGCTAACGTTATAGATGGCATGCTCAGTAAAAGTAAAACAGTACGTGATGCTGCAGGCGATTACTTTATACGTAATATACCAACAATGGCAAAAGCGTATTTACCCGATATTAAAATAACACAGCAAAAAGCCGCCATCCCGTTTTGGTATGGTACCGATGAAGCACCAGATACCGTAGTTTATAGCTCACGTAAACAGTTTTTACGCCAAGCTGACCACAACCAACAGTTACTAGATGTAAATGATGCCCAGCTAGACCGATACTACAAAGAATTTTTATTTGATACTGGCGACACCGAAAAAGCATTTTTGGCCTCAATAAGCCGGCTTGCGAAATACCCAGCCGTGGGCGGGCTTAGTTTTCATTGGAAAGATGAATCGTTGTTTATTGAGTCGTCATTAATAATGCACGATGAGTCATTAGGCAAAGCATTTACAGATTCAATAAACAATACAGTGATGTTAGCCCAAGCAATTAACCAAAAAGGGCTATTTAAATGTTGTTTATTTGATGCACGTAAAACCATTCAATTAGAGCGAGATGGAACCGGTGCATTTAAGTTTGACAGCCTACCAGAGCTAGATTATGAAGTTGTGAGCGTTAAAGCTAACGAAATAACCCGACCACATTCATACTTTGAAGATGGTAAAGATCCCGATGAGCAATTACAACTTCCTAAAAAAGTAATTAAATGTGTATTTGAGCTAAACCAAATACACCATACTGGTTGTATTATTTTTGAAGCCTTGCCCGACAGAATGAAAATTCACCACTACTACAGGCTACTCGACTCGACAAAAGAGGCCGAATTTAAACGTTTGTTAAATAAACTAATGCAATATGCTGTAAACATTACCGACGTGGGCGTTGCGGGCTTTATGAAGCTACCCTATAAAAATACACGAGAGTTTGATTTGTGTGCACAACAAGCTGAGCAATTCTTTCCTAAAAACCCAAAACGCGTATAACGTGTCAGCTTTTGTAATGGGTTTTATATGGCTTGGTAAATCAGCCTAAAACATTAAAAAAACTCACTATGCGGAGACAATGGCTCTAGCTCAAATTTATGAATAAGCTGTTGCTGTTTATTGGTAGCGTTAATTTTATAAGTTTGTTTACTACGGTTATTGGCAAATAAATTAATATTGAATTTTATATTGTTTGTCATTATGGGTGTGAATCTGCCTGTAATGGTAATTTGATCAACAAATGTATTGTTACCGCTGTGCGCTATTTCTGGGTGTAATAAAAGCCCTTCAATCGAAAAGCGATATTGCTGATCAGACAAATACACATGTTTTTTAACCTGTTTACTAATGTGATTACGGTATTTATTAAATTCAGTAAGTGAAAGTGTCCCATCGTTTTTTTCGTCAACGCCTAATAATGACGACGAAGGAAGCGACAACACAACAAACACATGCTCTTCGACAACATTAAGGGTGCCATGTTGTGCTATCAGTTATTACGTCGCTTATTGAAGTATTTAGCTCAGAACCACCGCATGCAACAAGTGATGAGATTGCACTAAAGCACACAATTAGATTTAATTTTGTCACTGAATTTTTAGAAATACTATTTACTAGGGATGTACTCATAACTTTGAACTCACTGATAAAGAGATCAAAATATTATTCTTTAATTGTGCAATAAATGTGCAAATATAAATAAAAATTATGTAATTAAACTTTTATATAAGACTAAACCAACGGTTTATTATAAAATTTTGGTATTTAAGTAAGTACAGGTTGATAAATGGCTAAGTCAAAACCCATTGTTACATTACAAAGCTATGGTATTTATTCAACTTGGGATAGTAGTAGCAAGGCACTTCCACAAATTAAGCAGTTTACTACCGACGTGATTGCTAAAATAGACGTAGAATTTGGGTTAATAATTAATATAAAAAAAGCAAAAGGTGAGAAATTACATTTTTGTATTTACCATCCAGACATACCTAACGAAGAGGGGGATGTTATGCCGCCTTTTGAAGGCGTTGAATACGTAAAGGATAACGATTGGCAGTTTTATTTAGGCGACACATTGTGGGAACCCATTCACAATAAACTCGGCCCATGGCGAATGACTTTAACGATGAATAATAAAATAATTGCAGATAAAACATTTAATGTTGCATTAGAAGCGCAACAAACAGAAGTAGATTTTTGGAAAAAGCGCGGGTACTAGTTCGTAGGCACATCGGCAACATAGGTTTAAATGAGCTAAATTACTCGGTTTACATAGTTATAGTGCTGCAACGCTAAGAACTAGTTACAACAAGGCATAAAAAAGCCAATAAAAATTGGCTTTTTAAACTCACTCTTAATTACCCCAAGGGTTACTTGGATTAGACCGTTGCTTGCGTTCTCGAGCACGTTGTTTGGTGGCTTTTTTAGCTTGAATGCGTTTTGCGTCACTAAAGCTTAGTTCACAAGGTTCACCGGGTTTATGTTCGGCCGGTATAACACGATCACGCGGCGGTAACTCGTACTGAACATCATCTGGTTTAGGCAAGTTTTTAAGGCGGTATAGGTAAAAATTTTCTACCTTTTCTTGTGCCCATTGGGTTTTACGTAAAAATTTTACAGCAGATTTAATATCTGGATTATTTTTAAAACAATTAAGCTGCAAGTAAGCGTGCAGGAGTTCCCACCCGTATTGCTCAACCAGCTCTTCAACCACTTGTTCTAATTTTACGCCTTGCAGTGGATTATTACTGAAAAGTTCTTGGTTGCTCATAGGTGTTGCCTCGTTATTAAAATACAAAGTGCATTATAAATTTAATAACGAGGCTTTAATAGTGTAAATAGCCTAACCTTGGCAATTAACTACAACGCGGCCACGAATTTTACCTTCCATGAGTTGGTCGGCATTTTCAATTACTTGTTCGAGTGTAATTTCTGTTGAAATTTTATCTAAATAGTCAGCTTTTACTAATGTAGCTAGTCTTCCCCATGCTTCAATTCTGTCTGCTTTTGGTCGCATAACACTATCGATTCCAATAAGTGAAACACCTCGTAAGATAAAGGGCGCAACTGATGCGGGTAAATCCATACCCTGAGCTAAACCACACGCAGTGACTACACCACCGTATTTAAGCGATGCACAAATATTTGCAAGCGTATGGCTGCCAACAGAATCTATAGCTGCAGCAAAACGTTCTTTTTGAAGCGGTTTCCCTGGGTTTGATAACTCATCTCTGTTAATTATTTGAGCTGCACCAAGCTCTTTTAAGTACTCGCTTTGATCTACTCGTCCTGTGGCGGCGGTTACGTTATAGCCGAGCTGACTTAATAAATAAATAGCAAAACTGCCAACACCACCGTTTGCCCCTGTAACTAAAATTTCACCAGCGTCTGGTGTAATGCCTTGCTTTTCGAGTGCTATAACGCTGAGCATAGCGGTATAACCCGCAGTACCAATTTGCATTGCTTGTTTTGGGCTAAGAGCAGCGGGTAGGGGAATTAACCAGTCACTATTTAGCGCTGCTTTTTGTGCAAGGCCGCCCCAATGTTTTTCGCCAACACCAAAACCATTTAAAATAACATGATCACCATTTTTAAATTCATCGCTGGTGGAAGTTGTTACAGTGCCTACTAAATCTATACCGGGCACCATCGGAAAGGTTCTCACTACCGGGCCTTTACCTGTAATGGCTAGACCGTCTTTATAGTTAAGTGTGCTGTACAACACATTTATTGTGGTATTTTCGTCAGGTAAATCATTTTCGTTAAGCTGCGCTAAAGAAGCGCTGTAGTTATTGTCTTCTTTATTAATAACAATGGCTTTAATTGGGTTATTCATATCATATCCTTTTAGACCGATCGTCTTTTAATTGGTAAATAAAAATGCATTATGTAAGTAATGCACGCAAAAACATTTCAGTGTATAGCGTAAGCGGTGTGCTTGATTTAGTGAGTTTTGCTCGCATTACAGCGCCTTCCCAACCAATCCAAAAGTACTCGCTCATTAATTGTGTATTTACAGTTTTAGAAATAGTGCCTTGCTGTTTAGCTTGATTTAAACAGTTTTCAATTTGTATTTGCCAAGCTGTGTAGCTTTGCAATAATCGATTTTTAAATTCGTCGCTCAAGTGATTTAATTCTTGGTTTAAATTACCGACTAAGCAACCGCGTTTGTAATCGTACTTACTCATGCCTTTAATGGCACTTTGTGTAAAGTTTATTATGCGTTCCAGTGGGGGAATATTTTGTTGATCAAGGTAATGGTTTAGCTTTGCAATAAAATAACTGTCGTAGGCGTCAACCAACGCAATGCCATAGGCTTCTTTGCTTTTAAAGTAGTGGTAGAAGGAGCCTTTGGGTACTGAAGCCTTTTTTAATATTGTATCGAGTCCTGTGGCACTAAAGCCAAACTCTGTTAACGTTTCTAACCCCGTGCGTATAAGTAACGCTTTAGTATCGGCGTTATCTCTGGCTATTTTGGGTGGACGGCCACGTCGTACGATTGTTGTATTTTTGTTCATTGAACTATATTAGACCGATCGGCTTTTAATGTGCAAGTATTAAATTCGTTTGTTTAAAAATAATACCGACTTTGTCTGATTATGTAATGGCTACTATTTGTGAAATTAAATTTATGTTTGAACTTCACTTATTTTTACTAGTCAATAATTGAGGTTAATACACAAATTGTGCGACTTAGTTAGTTGTGATTTTAAATAGGTGAGTAAGTTACATATCAGCGTGGTATGACCAGGTGAATTGTTTAAATGTTAATTCATTTTTGCATCAGCAGCTTAGTTAATGTCAAATAATTTAATTGCTTTTGTTATTTGAACTTTACATTTTTATTAACTATTCATTAATTGTAGATTTCACTTATGCTACAAAATATATAACTAAAAAAGGTGAGGATAATACCGATGAAGAGACAGAAAAGAGATCGTTTAGAAAGAGCTCATTCTCAAGGTTTCAAAGCAGGTTTAGCAGGTCGTTCTAAAGAGCTATGCCCTTATCAACAAATAGATCCAAAATCAGAGTGGTTAGGTGGATGGCGAGAGGCAATTGAAAATCGAAATATGTATAAAACCTAATTATTACCCAAATTTAAGCAAAAAGGCCTCCATATTGGAGGCCTTTTTGTATGCAGTTTTTCAAAGCAAAACTGTATATAAGTAGATTAAAAAGACGTGGTGTCTTGAAATAACCCTACTTTTAAATCTTTAGCTTCGTAAATTACGCGACCATCGACTTCTACTGTACCGTCTGCAACGCCCATAAAGAGTTTACGTTTAATTACACGTTTCATTTCAAGGCGGTAGGTTACTTTTTTAGACGTTGGAAGTATTTGGCCTGTAAATTTAACTTCACCTACACCTAAAGCGCGCCCAAGACCAGGACCACCTGACCAACCAAGATAAAAACCGACAAGCTGCCACATCGCGTCAAGGCCTAAACACCCTGGCATAACAGGGTCACCTTTAAAGTGGCAATCAAAAAACCAAAGGCTCGGAACAATATCAAGCTCAGCGATTATTTCGCCTTTACCGTGGCTTCCACCATCAGCATTTATAGAGGTAATACGGTCCATCATTAACATGTTATCGCTAGGTAAACGACAATTGCCTTCACCAAACATTTCACCTTGACCACATAAGATCAGTTCTTCTTTTGTATAGCTGTTTTTAGGTTCCATAACTCATTATCTTCGCTTAGAAATTGCCAGTACTTTAGCGTACACTTGTACGCTAAACAACTCGGAGCAGTTAAATATCCACTATATTGCGTATTAAATCATCAATCAAACAATGGCTTGGCTTTTTGCTTTATAAAACCGCGCAATTACAATCAAAAATCATTATAATTACCGCTGTCTTATAACTAGTCTAAAGGAAGTTTATGATCCTTTTTGTTAACTCACTTACTGTGATAGATTTTTCTTACTTATGTAACAAACGCGGCGCCGTTGGCGAGAGCTGGATTGTTGATTTAACTTTGCACGGTAAACTTAACGACGAGTCGATGGTGTTGGACTTTGGATTAGTTAAAAAACAAATTAAAGGTATTATTGATGAATGTATTGATCACCGTTTAGCTATTCCTAATAGCATAAATGGGTCAGTGACAGAATTTGATGAGTATAAAACACTTGATTGCACTTTTGGTGACAACCACCATTTAGCAATGAGTGCACCACATCAAGCCTATTGCATGATTGATGCCGATGAAATTAATGTGGAGTCGGTAACTGCATTTTTAGTTGATACTATTTTACCTAAGTTGCCTTCAAACATAGAAAAAATAGAGTTAGCATTAAAACCAGAACATAGCAAAAGCTTTTATTACCATTATAGCCATGGTCTTAAAAAGCATGATGGTAATTGCCAGCGGATAATTCATGGTCATCGTTCTCAAATAGGTATAAGCCTAGACGGTATTTCCATGCCACGCTTACAAAAAGAATGGGCTATGCAATGGGAAGACATATACCTAGCAACAAGTGAAGACCAAATAGAACCGCAAAAATTAAAGCATATTAGCGCAAGAGATAATGATGTTTGTTTTGCTTATACAGCAGCTCAAGGCTATTTCGAAATGGCAATTAGTGAAACGCGTTGTGATATTTTACCGATAGACACAACCGTTGAATGTATTGCGGGGTATATTGCAGGGCAAGTTAAAGCCAAATACCCAGAACAAAATGTAAAAATAACAGCGTATGAAGGGGTTGGCAAAGGAGCAATTAGTTATGCTTAAGACTCTTTTATCTGCGTTGGTTTTAGCAACATTTAGTGTAAATTCGTTAGCTATTGAGCTAAAAGGGCACCTGACTCAAGGCGGCTTAGTAACAGGAAAGCTCAGCGATGTGCAGTCTGTTAGTTTAAACGATACACAGTTAAAACTTTCAAAAAATGGTGATTTTGTATTTGGTTTTGGCCGCGACGCAAAAGCAAATCATACACTTAGCTGGGTTGATTCAAATGGGAAAAAACATACTCAAGAATTAGTGATTACTAAACGTGATTACAACATTGACAAAATTACGGGCGTTGCAAAAAAATACGTTTCTCCGCCTAAATCAGTAAGTGAACGTATAAGCAGAGAAGCAGTTGCGGTCAGAAATGCCCGTGCTGTTAATTCAGACCTTACTTACTTTTTAGACCCAGTACTAAAACCTGCACAAGGGCGAATTTCGGGTGTGTATGGCAGCCAGCGTTACTTTAATGGTGAACCACGTCGCCCTCATTTTGGCTTAGATATAGCAAACAAAACAGGTTCTCCGGTGTATGCACCCATTGGTGGCACCGTTGTATTTGCAGAACCTGATTTATATTATTCAGGCGGAACACTTATTTTAGATCATGGCCATGGTATTACCTCTACTTACATTCATTTAAGTAAGTTAGATGTAAACGTGGGTGATAAAGTTAAACAAGGTAATAAAGTTGCTGAAATTGGTGCAACCGGCCGAGTAACAGGCCCGCATTTAGATTGGCGCTTTAACTGGAAAGGCGAACGCCTTGATCCAGGCTTATTAATGCAAGATACGTTAGCCAACAAAAAGTAGAGACTATGACAGACGTAAACCGCGATGCAATTATTGCTCAGCGTATAAAAGATTCAACCACATCAGTTACAAAAACAGTGTTTCCAGGTCGCACTAATCACCACAATACATTGTTTGGTGGTGATGCATTGGCATGGATGGACGAAGTTGCATTTATTGCTGCTACTCGTTTTTGCCGCAAGCCTTTGGTTACTATTTCGTCTGATAGGGTGGATTTTAAAGAAGCTATTCCTGCAGGTACTTTTGCTGAACTGATAGCTAAAGTAGTGCATGTTGGTAATACGAGTTTAAAAGTAGACGTAGATATACTATTAGAAACAATGCATAAAGATGATAAGCACTCAGCAATAAGTGGTAGTTTTACTTTTGTTGCTGTTGATGATAATCATAGGCCAACCCCCGTAGTATGCGATAAAATGATTAACGGGTTTAAGTAAAAGCCATAAATAAAGATAAGCACCTATTAAGGTGCTTATCTTTATACGTAAAGAACACATCATACTATGTTTTATTCTAATATTATCTTCGCATAAACTATATTGATAAATAACTGATCAACAGGTAAGAGGGTTTATTAAGAAATAAACCCTATATGAATAATTTATACAGATTAAAGTACCATTGCTGCAAACCAGCCGAATATTAATAATGGAATATTAAAGTGTAAAAAGGTTGGAACAACCGAATCCCAAATATGGTCGTGCTGACCATCTACGTTTAAACCAGAGGTTGGTCCAAGTGTTGAGTCAGAAGCAGGGGAGCCTGCATCGCCTAAAGCGCCAGCAGTACCGACTAAAGCAGCTGTTGCCATAATTGAAAAACCAAGCTCTAGGCATAAAGGAACAAATAAGGTCGCAATGATTGGTACTGTTGAAAAAGAACTACCGATTCCCATTGTGATTAGCAAACCTACTAATAAAATTACCGCCGCGGCAATGGGTTTATTTCCATCAAATAAATTTGCGCCACTGTTAACTAAGCTTTCTACATCACCCGTCGCTTGCATAACCGATGCAAAGCCTTGGGCCGATATCATAATAAAACCAATCATGGCCATCATGGCAACGCCTTTGCTAAATACGTCGCCATTTTCTTCCCATTTAACAATACCAAATAGGCTAAATATCATGACACCTACCAAGCCGCCAAGTATCATTGAACCACTAATATTTTGTGCAATTAATGAAGTGAGCACAGCGAATAACCCAACCACCATCACTTTTTTAGGATTTTTGATAGGCTCAGCTTGGCTCTGATTATTCATCGTGTTCGCTGTATAATGTCGTTGCTTTTTATACGTGACAAACACAGCAATCAGTAGGCCAATAAACATACCTAACGCGGGAATAAGCATTGCAATGGGTACACTGGTATTTACAATTTCAAGTCCATTATCTATGAGATTTTTATGTAAAATTGAGTATAAATATATCCCACCAAAGCCATACGGCAACACCATGTAAGACGTTGCTAAACCAAATGTTAAAATGCATGCAATAGCGCGTCTATCCAGTTTTAATTTATTAAATACAACTAATAAAGGCGGAATTAAAATAGGGATAAATGCTATGTGAACAGGCACTAAGTTTTGTGAAGAGATAGCGCAGGCTAAAATAATCATCAATATAAAATAACTTAATAATGCTTGGCTTCCTTCACTCTTGGCGTCAACCTTAGCTAATAATTTTTCAGCCAATATGCGAGTTAGTCCAGACTTTGATATTGCCACTGCAAACGCGCCTAACATGGCATAGCTCAGTGCAATTTCTGCACCTGCGGATAATCCAGAATTAAACGCATCTAAACTTTGTTTTATTCCTAAGCCAGCAGTTAATCCTGCCACTATAGCGGATAAAGTCATTGCCACAATCACATTGACACGAACCAAGGTAAGCCAAAGCATTAAAATAACGCCAACAACAACAGCATTCATAGTTTTCTCTATTTTGAACTTTTAATTAATTTTATCAGATCTTTAGCTTGGGTTTTTCGCTCTTTGGTAAATGGTTTGTTAGCATAGCGACTGTTTTCAAACAAATGTTTAAATTCTATTAGCTCTTTAGAGGCGCTTGGCTTTTTCTTTGCCATAAACTCAAGTTGTTGTGATGGACTGAGAGAGTCGGTTGATGTAATGTTTTTTTTATTTCCCCAAAGCAAAATCTCGTTATACGCTTTAACAATGGGTGGTAGTTTAGCCGTTTTTGTTTTTGGCCAGTTTAAGTAAATAAAATAAACAGCAAAACATAGTGCTGCGGTTATTAATACAAACAACGGAACCAACCAACTTTTTTTATTACCAAATAGCGAGTTTAAAAAATCATTTTGTTTTTCTTGATCAAAACCAAGTACCCAGCTTGACCATTGATAATCTAATTGCTCGAGTTCCAGCCTTAACCAGTTTATTGCTGCAAAGTTACTTAAGCTGACTAAGCCAAAGTCTAAATTATTTTTAAACTCTTCGTTTAACTCTTGGTTTTGAGAAAGCGATCCATTTAATCGCTCTGGAGCAACAACCGCCGTGGCGTCAAAAATAGTCCAGCCTTTATTTTGTAAATAAACTTCTACCCAAGCATGGGCGTCGTATTGGCGAACAGTGAGCGTATTATTGTCTTTATTATATTCACCACCTAAATAACCACTGACTACACGTGCAGGAATGCCCGCAACCCTAAAAATATAAGCAGCGGCACTGGCATAATGCCCGCAAAAGCCACGTTTATTTTCAAATAAAAATTGATCAAGCGTGTTATTGCCCGACATTGGGGTAGGGGTTAACGTATAGGTGAAATTTTGCTCTACAAAGTAATTGAGTAATGCGTTATAAAATGTTTGTTCATTGCTTACTTGCTCTTTTAACTGCAAAGCAAACTTATTAGTTTTAATATTTTGCTTTAAACTTAAAGATGTATATCTATTTCTTTCAAATTCGTTAAGTGAATCTACTGATAATTGATAACTTGCCACATCATATTGCAGGCTTTTTGCTTGGTAACTATTTTTCCTTAATAATCCAAGCGCATTAGCGCTTACATTTTTACTGTTACTGGTTGAATAGGTTAGTCCATACAGCCACTTTTGTGTTGCAGGCTCTGCAATGACCGAATAGTTAGCAATAAGCGTGTTTTGCTCGGCTGCTAAATTTTGATTTGATAGTTGATTATTATATTTTAAAAAGTCAGACGTAAGCCATGCATTGCCATTAAATTCATCATGAATAATTGCACGCCAATAGTAAGGCGTTGCAGGCGGGGGATTATTAAAAGTAGCTCTAAAAACAAGTTCATCTGAGTTTGACAATTTTGCAATATCAAAAGGATCAACTTGCTCAGAAAGCCCAGTTTTAGCAAGTTTTGGGCCGGGCAACTGCCAAAAAGCAGGCATTTTTGGTAAAAACAAAAGTAGAAATATGGCCAGCGGTAATGCCATTAATAACAACTTTGAACTTTGTTTAGCGCTTATTTTTAGATTATGTTTAGATTCTAATAAACCCATTACTGAAAAATTTAATACATATAAAAAGCTAACAACAGCAGTGGTAAATATAGTTTGGCTAAATAAGTAAACCGACGACAATGAAAAAAAAGTAAGCGTTGTAATTACCTGATAATGCTTTTTATTTTTCGCTTGTAAAAGTTTAAATAAGCTTGATAACAACAGCATAGCAACAAACAGTAATACAGTATCGGACATTCCTATTGTAAATATCATTAAACCCAAAGCACCAGCGGCAAGTATGTTTGCAAGCCATGCATTGGGCTTTACGATATTTTTGGCTGTAATAACTGCATTCCATAGGCATAAGCCAGCTAATACACTAATAAATGGGAGTGGCAGGTGTGCTGTAAAAAATAGAACTAAACAGGCGTAAATAAAACACAATGAGGAGTTAATAACTTTTTCATTTTTAAGTTCAATCATTACTTATCACCTGCAAATGAACTTAAGCATTCTAAACAGTGTTGCTTATGGGCTTGTCCGGTATTGATACTGATTAATGTGCTTGGCAGTTTTAACATGAAAGGGGTGTTGTGCTCAGTGGCTTCACACACTAAATAACACAACTGACTAAGGCGTTGCTCTGTAGCACCACTCATTAAATTAAAATCAAACAAAGCATCAGTGGCTTTAAAATCTACAAAGTCTTTGACTAATAATTGCTTTGTTTTAGCGAAGTGTTTCCACGATATTCTGCTTAAGCCCATTTCGGGTTGATGAATTAATAGATTGTCGAATTCTTCAGTTCCCGACTTTTTTGTCATTCCATTTTGTGTATTTTCATCTTGTGAAGAAATGTGTGCATCGCTTAATACGTATTCGTGAGCAGGGTAAACAAAAGTTTTAGTTTGTACTTGTAAATAGCTCCATACAGATACCAAACCAAAAGGATAGTTACTGGCTATTTTTATTCGTTCTAATTTGTAGCAACCTCGTGTTTCATACGGAAGCGGTAAACTGCTACTAATCGATTTATTTGAAATTTCATCATGATGTATGCTTTTTTTTAAATCATTGCTATAGGTAATAGAGAGCGATTGGCAGATTGAATTACTATGTAAGTTCAATTTTAAAATGGGTTGTTGTGGAGAAAAACTAGGTAATACTTTATCAAAAGTCACTGTTAAGCCTTTTGCATTGCTGTACCCCATAAAAACAGCTAATACAATGACCACAAACATCAGATACGACATGATCAAAATTAAATTATTTTGATAATTTATACCCATTACAAAGTTTAAAATAGCCACAATAATAAAATACCACCCAAGCGAAGATGGCAAAACATAGATTGTGTTGTGCTCTAATGTAATTGAAGTTTTTTGGTGCTTATGTTTTAAAAATTTATTAAAAACAGTACGTTTTAAAGATGCAAATATGCTGGGGCGTTTTGTTTTTTTTGATGACATTAAAGCTACACCGGAACTGGCACAGCATTTAAAATGTCATTCACTTGAGCTTCACCCGATTCATTATGCAAACCTAAACGGTGCTGGCACACACTTGTAAAGACTGCTTGTATATCTTCAGGAATAACATAATCGCGGCCATCAATATAAGCCCATGATTTAGCAGCCTTAGCTAATGCAATGCTTGCTCGAGGTGATAATGAAGACGCAAACGCATTGCTGCTTCTTGTATAATTAACAAGCTCTATAATGTAATCAACAACGGGAATACTAAGTATAACTTCGCTAATTTGAGCCTGAATTTGTTTTAATTGCTGCTCATCAATTCGCTTAGGTAATTGGCTATAGTCACGTTTTTGTAAATTTAAAATTAAACGTTTTTCTGCTTCTTTTGGTGGAAAGCCCAAGCTAATGCGCATCATAAAACGATCTAATTGTGATTCTGGGAGCGGGTATGTACCAGACTGATAAAGTGGATTTTGGGTAGCAATAACAAAAAATGGATCGGGGAGGTTATACTTTTTACCATCAACCGTGACTTGTTGTTCTTCCATTGCTTCGAGTAAAGCACTTTGTGTTTTAGGACCGGCACGATTTATTTCATCAGCTAATACAACTTGGCTAAAAATAGGGCCTTTATGAAAAGTAAAACTATGTTCATTACTATTAAAAACATTTGTTCCAAGTATATCTGCAGGTAACAGGTCGCTGGTAAATTGAATTCGTTGGTAAGATAAGCCGAGTACTGCTGCTAAACCATGAGAAAGTGTGGTTTTTCCCATGCCTGGCAAGTCTTCAATTAGTAAGTGTCCTTCGCTAAACAGGCAGGTTAGTGCTAATTTTATTTGTTTTTGTTTTCCAAAAATTACATCTGATAAGTCTTCAATAATCGTTTTAACGGAGCTTTGCATGCTAACCTTTTATTATTCTATGTGTTCGAGACGTTTCATTACGGTATCAACTTTTTTTGCATTAAAAGGTTTTGCTATAAACCCTTTAGCTCCAAGCTCCCAAGTATTCTGGACATTTTCTAAGCTGTTATGGCCTGAGCACATAACTACATGTGCGTGAGGGTAGGTTATATTAATAAACTCTAAAATATCAGTCCCATCAGAGTCGGGTAAATCCACATCTAAAAATATAACGTTAGGGGATTTTTTATCGATAACCGGTTTTGCCGAGCTAAAATCGGTACTTTCTAAAATGTCTTCATAACCCAGTTCGGTTAAAATTTGATTTAGATAATCTCGAATTTCTTTCACATCGTCAATGATGAGGATAGGCTCTAGTGGGCGAACAAATTCCATATGTAAGTTACTTCTTTTAATACTTCTCAAGTATTTTAATATTAAGCTAAGGCTTAGATAACCTCAAGAATGTTGAACAAAAAATCACTCTATAACCCTACTTTAATCAAACTATATGTGTTTAATGATGGGGGTCTGTTGATCTTTCAAGATTAAATTTCATAGTCTGTTTTGTATTCAGGCAAGTTAGAGCCTAAGAAGTGTGAGAATTACCCATAAATTGACCATAACAGCCAGTAAATAAATTTGTTGCAGGTTTTATTAGTTCACCAAAAATGAACTTTATTGAGGTTCCAAACACCGAGACTAACGAAACAACAAGCTTAGGTGTTCGGCCTGAGCACTTTATAATTTCACAAGATACAGGCACATGGGCAGGTAAAGTTGGAGTAATTGAGCACTTAGGATCAGAAAGTTATTTACACGTAACACTGACAAATGGCACCACTGTAACAGTTAAAGCCGATGGTGATTGTCCGCTACAATACGGCGATTCAGTATTTTTAACTGCACAAAAAAATAAAGTGCACACGTTTGATACTAATGGGAATACTATTAAAGTTAACAACTAAATTGAAGGCATCCGTTATTTCATATTATTGACTTCGGCATTATATAAATAAATGATATATTTATATTAAATTCGTAGGTTTAAGCCTTTAAATTATATAAATAAATGTTATTCCTTCAATAAAAGAGGTTTAAGTGGCAAAGTTATCGAACACAGAAATTAGAAAGCTCGATGATGCAGCAAGAGCAGGGTGGTTGTATTACGTTGCGGGAAAAACCCAAGATTAAATAGCAAAAAATCTTAATGTATCGCGTCAGTCAGCGCAGCGAATGGTGGCTTTATCAGTTAGCCAAGGCCTAATAAAAGTAAGACTTGATCACCCCATTGCCAAATGTATGGATTTAGCAGAAAAATTAAAAAGCCGATTTGGTTTAGCATCATGTGAAGTGGTGCCAAGCGATCCTTCTGAACCATCATCTACAGTTCGACTTGCACAAGCTGGTGCCGCTGAGATACAGCGCCATTTGAAATCAGAAACGCCAAAAGTATTAGCAATGGGAACCGGCAGAGTTTTGCGAGCTGTTGTTGATGAACTACCAACACTTGATTGCCCACAACATAAAATAGTTGCTATGTTAGGTAACATGGCGTTAGATGGCTCAGCTTCGCCTTATGATGTTGTGGTAAGAATTGCCGAACACACTAATGCAAAACATTATCCGATGCCACTACCAGTTTTGCCGTGTAGTGTTGAAGAAAAAAACCAACTCCATGCACAACATAATATAACAGCCAATTTAAAACTCGCTAAAAATGCAGACGCAACCTTTGTTGGCATTGGTAGCTTAGGTGAAAAATCACCATTACATATAGATGGGTTTGTTAACGCTGATGAATTAAAAGAGCTTCAAGACTTAGGCGCCGTTGGCGAAATGATCAGCTGGGTTTACGATAAAAATGGTAATTTGCTAGATTGCACTGTAAACCAACGCGTTGCGAGTACGCCATTAGTAACAAATGAAAACAAACAAATTTATGCAATAGCTGCAGGTGAAGAAAAAGTGTTGGCAATATCAGGTGCTGTGAGATGTAACATGATTAGTGGTTTAATAACGAACGAATACACAGCAGAACGCTTACTTAGTATTGATTAAACAATTAATACATAGCCTAATTATTTTAAAAGTCTTAAATAAAACCATGTAATGTCCGATACCGTCTAGTATTGGACATAGTGAGGGTGCAATTATGCGCTCTTACTATTTAATACATTACTACCTATAATTTATATTATGTTAAATACAGTATTTTAATTACTTAGTAAGATAAAGCGCTTATCTATTTAACGTATAAAACGCTCTATTTCACTATTATTTATTTTAAATCATGATTAACGGCATAAATTTATACCGCTAATCATGTAGATATTTTAATTACAGCCTAACTCACTTGCTAAGCCAAATACGGATGATTCTATTGTTTGTGCCTGATTACTCGTTAAATTAGGTAAAACATTAATGCCAGTTCTACTTTCAACTTCATCAATACTTACTTGGGTATTACAAAAATTATCACTGCGGCCAGCACTTTGCTGCATAATAAATGCTGATGCTTTAATGGTGTTACCCGATTGCTTCATTACAATTTTAAAATAACCACTTGGTATAGTATGGCTTTCGTTAGCACGTGGTAAATCTGCAAAGTAATATTCGTACATTGGGCCTGTTACTACATAAAGGCTATTACCATCCTCAACATGATTTCTTACAGCAGTTTCAAGCCTAACCCATGGACCTTGGTTTAATGCAGAAGATTGTGGTGTAATATTAGAAAGCAAATTTGTTAAACGCCAATCGGCTGTATTACTAAAAGATGCTAATGGAACCTGATGCCCACGGTCAGTATTAATTGTTGCATATGCATCGGTATAGTCACTCGGCTCAAGCGTGTAATGGGAGTATAAATCAGGGTCTGATTTCCAACTTCTTGATCTTGATGGTCCACTCATTGTATTGGGCGTTACTTGGTATGCTACCCAGTCTGCAAATTTTGTGTAACGGTTATTTTTTAAAGTATAAATACTACGTTCAATTGTTTTACCGTTGTTTAATCCTGTTGGACAACCTTCTAAGCAATTGGCAGCATTGGCAGTTGAAGCTAGTAATAAGCTTGTTAAGGTTAGTGATATATTTATAAATGATTTCATTGTTGTTTTATCCTGTATAAATGAGGATAAAAACCTAACAAGTTTATGTTACAGATATATTTAACTTTATACATATATTCAATAAGTTAATTGCATATATGTATATTTAGCACTTAAGTATTGTGTTTAATTGTTAATTTATTCGTTCTAGTTAATCGGTTAATAAAAAGGTAATAAGCACCCTACCAATAATTATTTATACATTTTAAATAAATCCTAGGCATAAAAAAACGCAGGCAAATGCCTGCGTTTTATAATTTAATAAAATAATATTAATGAAGTGCCGCTGTAAATGGAATACTTTTACAAATTTCAGCCTCAGCAACTAATAACTCTTCTAAACGCACGTCTACTTCTTCTTTGTCAAAGTATTCGTAGGCTAGCTCTACAAATAAGTTTTTGTGCTTTTCTTCTGATTTAGCAATGGCTACATAAAACTCTTTTTCTTTACCTTCAGGTAATGCTTGCGCAACTAATGAAAAACGTTCGTGCCCACGAGCTTCAATTACACCGCCAACTAATAACCTATCCATTAAAAAGCCATCACGTCCGTGCCTAAATAAAGCACGAATTTGCTTTATGTACGGATCTTTTTGGTCATCACCCAATGTTGTGTCGCGTTCAGTTAATAGCTTGAGTACTTGTTTAAAATGAATAAGCTCTTCAAGTGCTAAATCGGTCATTGCTTTTACAAGTTTACGCTTGTCTGGGTAATGCGAAAGCATTGAAATAGCCATGCCTGATGCTTTTTTTTCAGCAGCCGCATGATCTTGCAAAAAGGTGTTAAAGTCGGCAAGTACAGCCTCGGTCCATTCAAATGGCGTTTGGTATTTTAATTCAAACATAATAAATACTACTTAAAAAATAATGCGGGAATTTTAACGTATTTGTAAATAAAAATCTCGCAATAGGTTTTAGTAAAGCTATGCTCTTAAGGCTTAATTTAGATAATTACAGTTGGGAGGTGTAAGGTAAATGTTTATCTATGCGCCCTTTTGCTGTCGACTCTATTTTTAACGGGTGCTTAATATCGTTCCATGCGGTGACTTTTCCGCCCATATTCATTTTATCAAAATCAGTTTTATCACTTCGTATGTTTAAAAAATCACATACCTTTTGATAACTCCCCGCCTTTGCAATATCAATCGATAAAAATTCAGCTTGTCTTTTTTCAAAATAATACTGTGCAGCATTTAGGTGGCGCTTGTAACAGTCTGCTAAGTAACTATCATCACTAATGTTTTCGAGAGATAAATTAGAAAAAACATCAAAGTAACACCGTTTTATATGAATATTAAAACCGCCATCTGTACGTGTTAAATTAGTATGCATACGTGTGAGTAATTGCCTAATGGATGGCAACCAAACATCAATTTCTCTTTCCAAATATATAAACTTAGACCCTGGGTAATGCTTATCAAGCATTTTATAATCAGTAAATATGGGGGTGTCGGCAATAGCTTGTGCATTGTCAAAGCTGGCTTTTGTGTATGCTGTGTGTGCGGTTGGTAATCCTAATTCTAGTAGTGCGTGGCACACACTAGTTGTGCCAGTTCTCGGTAAGCCTATTACAAATATTTTAGTCATGTACTGTACTTTAATTAGCTATTACGAGTGAGTAATAAAACAAACGCGCTTATTATCATAACCAAAAAAGTAGCTACAGCACCTATTTGACGATACTTTAAGTTTTTTTCTACTATACCTAGGTTATGAAAAAATCGACCAATTAGCAAAGATGCACCTAAAAGGTGACAATAATGGCTGGCTAGACCTTGGTATTCAGCTAAAAATAATAAAATAACAGCAAAAGGTACATATTCCATAAAGTTTGCATGTGCTCTAATTGCACGTTGTAAAACTGAATTACCGTTATCACCTAATGATATTTGCTCTGCTCTGCGAACTTTTATGACATTAAAACTTAAATAAATATAAAAAAAAGCGAGCAATGCAGCGTATGTTGAAATAATCACAGTGTGTTCCTATTGGTTTTTGTTTTAAACGCATTAAGTATGCGCAGCGTTAAGCTGTGCAGATAATAACATATAAATTAACGGCTTTATCACAAGTTTAAAGTTCAACTATGATAAGGTGATAGCCATATTTTATACGCAATCATAGGGATTATATGTTTGTTCCTCGCAAAGTGGCCGATAGTTATCGTGAAATGATAAACAGCATTGGCTTTTACCCTTCTGTGCTTTCTGTTGGTTTTTTGTTTTTTGCCATCATTACAATGTCGGTTGAATATTTAGCCCCTATTGAGCAGTTGAAGTCTTTTATCTCAGTGGTTTTGGTTGATAGCGCAGAAAATGCGCGAACAATTTTAAGTACACTTGCAGGTAGTATTATCTCATTGACTGTATTTAGCTTTTCTATGGTTATGGTGGTTTTAAACTCTGCTAGTGCAAGTCTATCGCCTCGCGTTGTGCCTGGTTTAATTACTAGGAAGTCTCATCAAATGGTGCTCGGCTTTTACTTAGGCAGTATCATTTACTCTATTATCATGCTTATAAATATTAATAAATTAGAAGGCGGCAGCACTGCAATTCCGTCTATAGGAGTTTTATTTGCTTTAATTTTTGGTTTGATTTCATTAGGATTATTTGTATTTTTTATTCATTCTATTTCACGCGCTATCCAAGTTGATAATGTCCTCAATGGTTTGTTTAGCCAGACTAAAAAAGAAATTAAAGCGATCATTAAAAGACAAAAAGAGGCCCCTGTTAGTGAGTTTCCAGATTTTTCAACATGGCACTCCATAAGCAGTAAAACAGAGGGTTATTATAAGGGTGTGCAAACAGATAAACTGTGTGCAATTTTAAAAGAGCACGATATAAACTTATATATTTCTGTTAACCAGGGATATTTTACAGTAAAAGGTTATCCATTTTTAAAATGTAATGTCGATATAACCCACGATGAAGAACTTTTAGAAAAAATATTAGATTGCTTTATTTTTTATATAGAAGAGTACATTAGCGATCACTACCGCTATGGTTTAACACAAATATCTGAAATAGCAGTAAAAGCTATGAGCCCTGGCATTAACGATCCAGGTACCGCTGTTAAATCAATCGATATGCTGAGTATTTTACTGATTGAGCGCCTATCTCTTAACGATATAAATTATTCGTTTAAACACAGTGAAAATAAACCACTTTTATATTTACATGAAACCAGTTTTGACGAGTTACTACATGATAACTTTTCGCCGCTTCGTCATTATGCAAAAGGTGACGCCTACGTAATGACGAATGTATTGGAAGCATTTAAAAATATTTTATTTGTAGCTCGCGATAATGAAAAAGCACGCGAAAGCTTATTTAATTATTTATTCGCTATTGTTGATGACATAAACATGAATGTGACTAACGAGTATGACAGGCGCGAAATTTGTAATATGTTAAATTCTATAACACGCATTAATGAACAACAAGGTAGTCAATTGGTGGCACATTTTGAGCACCACCAAAATAAATCCTACTCAATGTAATAAATAGCATAACTAGATGCTGTTACCTTAATTTCTCCACTGTGATACGCATCCGGTACATAATTACCGGGTGTACTATCCGCCATTACCATTTCTTTTGCACGCATATATGGCTGAGTTTGAACATTAAGTGGGCTCAACGATGCGTTATATAGTCCTTTTAACGACACATCAAAGTCATCGCTTAATTCTTTAGCCGCTTTTTTAGCATCTTGTATTGCCATTTTTTGAGCTTCTTTATGAAGCTCGTTATAATTGCTAGCTAAAAATTGGGTATTGTTAATTTGGTTTATGCCGTTATTAACCAAACTTTGTAATAACGTAGGGTATTTACTTATATCAGTAAGTTTGACCGTTAGTGTTCGGGTAATTTTGAAACCGATAAATTCTTGCTGTCCAGTTTGGCGATTGTATTGAATATCGCGGTGTATATTAATTTGCCCTGCGTTAATGTCAGTGTCTTTAACGCCTAACGTTTTTACTAATTTGATGGCTTTTGCCATAGTGATATCGGCTTTGTTTTTTGCAGCTATTAAGTCTTTATTTACTTCAGTGATACCCACACTCATTTGTGCATAATCAGGCATGGTGGTAAGTGTCGCTTGCCCTTTCACATATATGTGTGGTGCATCGGGTGTTGGGCTGGCAACGGCATTAAAACTAAGTGTGCTTAATGCTATGGCGCTGCCGAGAAAAAGTTTTAGTGTGTTCATCATATAATCCTTTTTGTTTTATACTAATTTACTTAATTAAGTATGATCGCGGATTTGCATTAGCTCTATTAAAGAGCCTAATGGGTTAACAATAAATGAACAAGCATAAAAAAACAGGCTGGCGCCTGTTTTTTGTTATGTGTTGTAACGCAGGGTTACATAAAATTACTTATACAACTTAAACGCTGCAACGTTTGTAGTTACGGTATTTTGGTAACCAATAATTTTTATCAATGGCTGCCCATAGAGCATCGTCAGAAATTTCCAATGCAACACCCTCTTCAATCGCTTTTTTAGCAATAGCAAATGCAATGCGTTTACTAAGCGTTTCAATTTCTGTTAATGCTGGTAATAAACTGCCTTTACCGCTGTTTGCTCGCGGTGAAGACTCAGCAAGCATTTCACTCGACACGCTAAGCATGCCATCTGTAATGCGTGTAGCCTTAGCTGCAATAACGCCTAAGCCAATACCAGGGAAAATATAACTGTTGTTACACTGTGGAATTGGGAAAGTTTCACCATTATATTCAACGGGATCAAACGGGCTACCTGTTGCAACTAATGCTTTACCATCAGTCCATTTAATGACGTCTTCTGGGTGTGCTTCTACCTGTTTAGACGGGTTACTTAACGGGAAAATTATAGGCTGTTCACACGTTGAATGCATTGCACGAATAACTTGCTCTGTAAACAAACCTGGCTGACCCGATACACCAATGAGTATGTCTGGTTTTGCACAATGCATTACATCTAACAATGACGCGTATTCACCACTGTAAGTCCAATCATTTAGCGCGTCTGTTGGTTGCGCTAAAGCTTGTTGGAAGTCGCGTAGCCCTTCCATGCCATTAGTTAACAGACCAAAACGGTCAACCATGAATACTTGGCTACGTGCTTGCTTTTCAGAGATACCTTCAAATACCATTTGGCTAATAATTTGCTCAGCAATACCACAACCCGCAGAGCCTGCACCAACAAATACAACCTTTTGTTGGCTAAGAGTTGAGCCTTTAACACGACACGCAGCTAATAAAGAGCCAACTGTTACTGATGCAGTGCCTTGAATGTCATCGTTAAAGCTACAAATTTCTTCACGATAGCGCTTAAGAAGCGGCATGGCATTAGGTTGTGCAAAGTCTTCAAATTGAAGCAATACATTTGGCCAACGGCGTTTGACCGCTTTAATAAATAGATCTAAAAACTCATCGTACTCGTCTTGGGCTATACGTTTATGTCGTGCACCCATATACATAGGATCATTTAGAAGCTTTTCGTTGTTGGTCCCTACGTCAAGCATGACTGGCAATGTATATGCTGGGCTTATTCCACCACACGCGGTGTACAATGATAATTTACCAATAGGAATACCCATGCCGCCAATACCTTGGTCGCCTAGCCCTAATATACGTTCACCATCGGTAACAACAATGACTTTTACTTTACCCTTTGTGGCATTACGTAAAATGTCGTCAATTTGATAACGGTCTTCGTACGAAATAAACAAGCCACGTGCGCTGCGGTAAATATCCGAAAACTTTTCACAGGCATCACCCACTGTAGGGGTGTAAATAATTGGCATCATTTCTTCAAGATGATCGCGCACTAAGCGGTAGTAAAGCGTTTCGTTGTTATCTTGAATGGCACGTAAATAAATGTGCTTATTTAAATTGTCGGTAAAACTTGAGTATTGTTGATAACAACGTTCAACTTGCTCTTCGATGGTTTCAAAGCGTGGAGGAAGTAAACCTGCAAGGTTAAAATTTTCGCGCTCTTTTTTACTAAACGCACTGCCCTTGTTTAGTAATGGCGTTTCAATAAGGCCAGGGCCAGAGTGATGAATATATAAGTAATTAGGATCAGTATTTGTTGTCATATTTCCAGGCTTTAATGGAGTCTTAAGTTATGATCTGTCATTATCAATGCTCAGAATTTAAATGCAATGAACATAGTACTTGTCAGACCATTGAGAATACAAACACGCACATAGGTCGTGTTTGTATTATACATAATTTAAAATTTGAAAGTGGCGTTATTGTTAGTTAAATCAGACAACGCAACACCTTCACGACGCGGATCAGCTGCGCCATACAGCTTATTATTTTTCACTTCAACACCATGTAAACCTGAATTTAGGTCTAAAACACGCACTTTATGACCACGAGAAGTGAGTGCTGGTGCAAGTGATTCAATAACGGTGCCTTTTTCAAGACTGGTGTAATCATTACGATTAGTAGTACGCGGCAAGTTAATAGCTTCTTGCACCGATAAATTCCAATCTAAAACGCCAACAACTACTTGAGCGACGTAATCAATAATACGGCTGCCACCAGGAGATCCTACAACTAAACGCAAGCTGCCATCTTCATTAAAAACCATAACCGGTGACATAGAACTGCGTGGGCGTTTTCCTGGCTCTACACGATTAGCAACTAACTTACCGTTTTTACGAGGTGAAAGTGAGAAGTCGGTTAACTGGTTGTTTAAAATATAACCATTAATCATAACTGTAGAACCAAATGCCATTTCTATTGAGCTGGTCATTGATACTGCATTACCAAAGCTATCAACAATAGAGACATGCGATGTTGAAGGGAGTTCATACGAATCATCTTGTGCATAACTTAAGTAGTTAACGGGGTCACCGGCAGCTGCATGCTGATCTTTTTCGGTTATGAGTGTTGCGCGTGATTTAATGTAGCTTTTGTTTAATAGCGCTTGAGTTGGTACCTCAGTAAAATCTGGGTCACCCATGTATACATTTCTATCGGCAAAGGCAATACGCGACGCTTGGCTGAAGTAGTGAATTGCTTGTTCGCTGTTAGGCTTTAAGGAAGAAATATTTGTATGCTCTAGTAACCCTAGTATTTGTAAAACAGCCACACCGCCACTACTTGGTGGTGCCATAGAACATACATTATAAACACGGTATTTTATGCAAACAGCATCGCGTTCTTTGCTTTTGTATTGTGCAAGGTCTTGCTGAGATAATGTACCGGGCGCGATTTTTGAATTTTGTACCGCACTGACCATTTTTTTTGCGTTTTCGCCTTTATAAAACGCATCAATGCCATCACTAGCAATGGCTTTGTATAAATCAGCAAGCGGCTGGTTTTTTTTAACGGTACCGGCCTCAATGAGTTTACCATTTGGGTAAAAGTATTCATTTATCACCGGCATACTCATAACACCTGGATTTAACTGACGCGCTAATAAACCATGTAATCGAGGCGATACAACAAACCCTTGTTCAGCAAGTTTAATAGCGGGTTTAAATAGCTCATCCCAAGGCAATACACCATATTGCTTATGCGCATTAGCAAAGGCATGTAACACGCCTGGCACACCTACAGAACGTCCGCCAACAACGGCTTCAATCCATTTAACCGCTTTACCATGTTTATTTAAAAATAAGTTCTCATCAGCATTTTTAGGGACCGTTTCTCGTCCATCAAAGCTGGTTAACTTATTATTTGATTTGTTGTAGTACATCATAAATGTACCGCCACCAATACCCGATGATTGTGGCTCAACAAGCGTTAAAATAAGTTGAGTGGCGATTGCTGCATCAACGGCACTGCCGCCTTTTGCTAATATTTGCTGTCCCGCTTGAGATGCATACGGATTTGCAGCGGCAACCATGTATTTGTCACCTACAACAATCTGCTTAGAACTAATTGATGTGGTAGCTTCTGGTTCGCGAACTTCTACTTTTGTGGGTTCTTTTGACAGCACCGGCAAAGACAATACACCTAAGCCAATAGCAAATAATGAGTTAAGTTTAAAATGCATAAAAAATACTAAAAACACTTAATTACAATGGGTAATTGGCATCTTAAAGTTAAACAGGCACAATATGCAAAAATTAATACTAAAAAAATACAATAAAATGCTTAATTTACCTATACAGCCTCGTTATATTTTACCACCTATATTATTGATACTTTTTAGCACTATTTTTGCTGCATTTGATTTAAATAATTTACTAGAATTTAACCGAACATTAGTTAACAAAGGTGAGCTTTGGCGTATTTTTACTAGCCAATTTGTACACGCAAATTGGGCCCATTTGGGGTTAAATATAAGCGGGATCTTTTTAATTTGGTTATTACATGGTGAGTATACTACCCCTACCCGGTACTTTCTAAATACAATCACTTTAGCGCTTTGGTGCGGTTTAGGCGTGTATTTTTATTGCCCAGACATACATATCTATACAGGTTTAAGCGCGCTGTTACACGGTGTTATTATTTGGGGCGCAGTAAAAGATATTACACAAGGGCTTAAATCGGGGTATTTATTATTCATCGGTGTGTGGGTAAAAATAGCATATGAGCAATTGAGTGGTCCAAGTGCTGATATTGGCGAGCTTATTAATTCGACCGTTGCAATAGATGCTCATTTAATTGGCGCTATTGGTGGATCATTGCTAGGCATCGAGCTTGTTATTAAATATTATAAAAATAGAGCCAAAGGTTAAATAAAAACGCCACTTTAACCAAAGTGGCGTTTTACATAGTTTATTTAAAGGGTGTCTTTAAATAGTTTATAAATACGGCGGTATTCATCTAACCAACTTGACGGTTGCACAAAACCATGTGGTTCAACTGGGAAGATAGCCGTTTCAAAGTTTTCTTTTTCAAGCTCAATTAAACGCTGAACTAAGCGAACTGAATCTTGAAAAAATACGTTATCGTCTACCATTGGTGCATTGATCAATAGTGGTTTATTTAAACCTTCTGCAAAGTAAATAGGTGAGCTACGCTCGTATGCAATGGGATCTACATCTGGATGGTTTAAAATATTGCCAGTATAAGCAGTATTGTAGTGTGCCCAATCAGTTACCGGGCGAAGTGCTGCACCTGATTGAAACAATTCTGGTGCAGTAAATAATGCCATAAAGGTCATAAAGCCACCATAAGAACCACCGTAGGTGCCTACTGCCTTAGTATCCACGTTAGCATTTTCAGCCATCCATTTAACACCATCCGCTAAATCTTGTGTTTCAGGCGTGCCCATTTGACGATAAATAGCTGTACGCCAGTCGCGGCCATACCCTTTAGATGCACGGTAATCCATATCCATTACCACGTAACCTTCATCAGCCAATAATGAATGAAACATAAACTCTCTAAAGTACACAGACCAACCCATATGTGAGTTTTGTAAATAACCTGCACCGTGATTAAAAATAACCGCTTTACGTTTTTTACCACCTTCGCCTTCTACGTAATCAGCTGGGTAGTATACCTTGGCATATATTGGCGCATCAGTATGGCTAGACGGCACTGCAACTATTCTCGGTGCAGTTAATTTTTTAGCTAAAAAAGCGCTTGATACTGTATTAGTTAAACGTGTTGCCGTCGTATTAGCTTTAGCATCTGTTACATATAGCTCAGCAGGCATGGTAATTTTAGAGTGTACTAGCAATAACTTACTTTCATCAGGACTCAACGTGTAGTCGGTCATGCCATTTAAATCAGTAATTTTTTCACTTACAGCTGTTTGTGGATCTACACGGAAAATTTCGTATAGACCAGGGTGTTCAACATTAGCTTTGTAATAAATAGCAGAACCGTCGCTTGTAACTGTTGGGTTTGATACCTCAAACTCACCCTGAGTTAACGCAACGGCGTTACCGTTTAATGGTTTTTTATAAAGCTGGCTGTACCCAGACTCTTCTGAAAGGTAATAAAGCGTGTTTGAGTTATTCAACCAGCCAAAATTATTAAATGCATAAGCGATCCATGCGTCGTCATGTAAACGATGCTGCGACACCAGATTATTGTTTTCAAAATCTACGGTCGCAATCCAGCGATCTTTATTGTCCCACGCTTCAAGCATAATAGCGACTTGCGAACCATCGTTATTCCAAACTATTGGGCTTTGTCCTAAGCCCCAATTTGTGATCAAATTAATAGCGCGGGGTGATTTTTTTGATTCGTAGGTTTTGCCTAGTCGTGCATAATTTTCTTTTTTGACACTGGCTAATACATCTTCATCAAAACCTGGCAGCGTATCAAACGCTAGCGTGTTTTGTGTTTTGTCATTTAAATTTATGTATATAAGTTGTGATGTTTCTTCTTCTGCATCAGCTATACGACGGCGAACTTTTTTAGGTGCTATGGTGGCGTCGTCAGTCACATAATGTGGCATTATATCGCTGTCACTTCGCCAACTTGATTGTTTTTTTACGACAACTAGTAACGCATCTCCATTGGGTGAAAGTTCTACGTTATCAATTTTATTACCTTTGCCTAGATAGTAACTTGTATTTGCTACAGAGCTATTTAGTTCGTTTATTTGCGCGTTACGTGCGTGTTGGTCTTTTTTATTTTTGTGCTCAAGGGCTATGTATTCAATGAGCTTATGCTGCTCTTTTGCAATGTAAGAACTTGGCTCGCTGATTCCTTTTGGTTTATCAGCAAGTTTTAAGTTAGCAATTTCTTGTGTTAGCCCCGTTACTAAATCAACTTTAAAAAATACATTACCTTGACGATAAGCCAAAGTACCATCGTTTAGAAACTGCGGTTTAGATTCGTTAGCTGTGCTATGGGTTATTTGGCGCAGTGTGTTAGTTTTAATATTTTTTACAAACACATTGCCCTTAAATACGTACGCTTGCAGAGCTTTGTCGTTTGAATAAACCGCGTTTCTAGCACCCAGTGTGTGTAGTTTATTCAATGCTATTTGTTCTGCGGTTTGCGACGTTAATGACTGGCTAAATAGGTCACGTAATATGCTACCTTGTTGCTTTTGAGCATAAATAATTGTTGCTGAATCAGCAGCCCAAAAGGCATTTTGTGGTTGGTTGCCTATCCAATCAGGATCGGCCATTGCTTGTTTTAAAGTTATTTTTTCTGAACCAACATCAGCAGGTGTATTAACCACCGATTCAACTTTGTTTTTTTCCAAAGCATTATTTGTTGAGGCTGTGTTTGCAGTTGCACTACAGCCCGCAAGCATTACGCTTGAGGCAACAGCTAACGCTATTAACGTTTTAGATGAAGAAAAATTAAAAATCATAGTGCTTCTATACCGTTATTATAATTAACGGGTATTTAAGCAGAAGCACTAAAGTTAATGCAATTTTTTAAGATAAATAGCCATTTAACAGGGTAAAGCTCAGTTTACTTAAGGCTTAATTATTTAATCACTAAATCTAGCCAAACTAGGCGATGATCGCTTGATGCACTTCTATCTTTAATTAAGCGATATTGTTCGCTTGATTCAACGGGCCAAAATACACCGCCATCTTTTATTTCTAACCCGTAGGTCGATGGTAATACATAGTCTACTCGTGCTTGCCAATTGGCAGTAAAGTGTTGTGAATAGGCAAGTTCATATTGCTGTTTAGCGCCTGCACTTTTAGGTACAAACTGTGCATTAATTAATGGATTTTTTAGCAATTGATCTGTTGTTTCTAAACGCGATTTATCACCTTCTGGTGCTGCGTTTAAATCCCCTAAAATAACAAAACGCGACTGAGCCTCTAGCCCTCCTTTTTTGCCATTATCATCATATAGGTAGTCTGCATTGGCTACGTAGTCGGCAATTAATCTAATTTCGTCATGATTACGTTTACCATTTCTATCTTCTTCGCCGTCAAACACAGGAGGCGTAGGGTGAGACGCCAATATATGCACTGCTTTATTATCAATAACAACCGGGACATCCCAAAACGATTTAGAACTTAACCTAAACGCTTGCCACTCTTGAGCGTTATACCAATTCTCGCCTGTTTTTGGCATTAACGGCATTTTTGCATTAGGCATATCTTTGTATTTAAAGGTTTGAAGCGTTCTGATTTTGTCAAAATCTATTGGGTATTTAGATAGTATGGCCATCCCATAATGCCCTTCAAAAAAGCCAAAGCCTTGGGCATCACCCATTACTTTACTTTTTTTACCATCGTTATCTAGGTCAAACTCTGTCGCAAGGCCTGTATTAACGGGTGCTATATAAGAATAAGGGTAATCAATGGCGGTTTGCTGGTTTTGGCCTACGTTTAAGTAATGTGTTTTAAAGTAATCAATACCTTGTTCTTTAGGAACAAAGTCAAACTCGTTAAGTAAAATAATATCTGGGCGAACGCGCTGAATAATTTCAGCGATATTTTTAATTTGCTGTGTATTTGAGGTAAGCGCTTTGACTAAGGTATCACTTTTAATAGGCTCGCCTTTGGCAGTGTAATTTGTAGCATCCATACTGACATTAAATGTGGCGACACGAATAGACTCTGTCGCATGAATATTGACACTCAAAAACGTGGTTAATAGCGCGCCATAAATTAGTTTTAATTTCATTTATAAATTCACCTTTGAAAGAGTTAGCCTGATTATTTCATAATGTAGTGCGTTTTTGTTTTTTTACAGACAAAAAATGCCGAGTAAACTCAGCATTTTTTAATTAGGGTGCAATTTAATTTTGGCTCGAGGTGTTTAACCTACAGTTCTCGATAAGCGCGGCATAAAGCGTCTTGCTTATTTAACTGAGAAAAGGCTTATCCGTCCTGCTCGAGGCCCCTAGCCTAAAATTAGTTTTTCTGCCGTTTTTAAAATACCAGGGTAATCATGTTCAGGTAAATAATCAGTTAAATGGCTTAACTTGTCTGACAGGTCATTCATATTGTGAGCCGATACATTAATATGACCCATTTTACGACCTGGCTTAGCCGTTTTACCGTACCAATGACTTGTCACGTCGGGTAATGTAAGCACCTCAGCAGGGATGCTTGCTTGTCCTAGTACATTGATCATAGCTGTAATATGTTTAAGCTCAGTATTACCAAGTGGTAAACCTGCAACGGCACGCATATGATTTTCAAATTGCGAACAATGACAACCTTGCTGAGTCCAATGACCTGAGTTATGTACACGCGGTGCAATTTCATTAACTAATAGCGTGCCCATTACATCAAAAAACTCTATGGCTAATACACCCACATAGTTAAGTTCGTTAGCAATTTTTGTAAATGCATCGTTTGCTTGAGCTTCAACATTTTGGTTATTTTTACCCGCAACCGACAGTGTTAACACACCATTGGTGTGCTCGTTTTCTGTTAATGGATAAATTGCAACATTACCGTGCTTATCTCTTGCGCCAATAATCGACACTTCTCGATCAAACGGGATCATTTTTTCAGCTATAATGGTATGCGGTGCATCTTGTGTTCCCGATGCTATAAACTCAGCCATTTCAGACCAAATTTGTTCTATTTGATCATCAGATTTTAAACGCCACTGCCCTTTACCATCGTACCCTGCTTGGCAAGTTTTTATAACAAGTGGCTTACCCAGGTTTTTAGCGGCCAACTCCAAATGTACTTTTTCTGTAATTAACTGATAAGGCGCGCATTCAACCCCTGTTTTATTAAGTAACGCTTTTTCTAGTGCTCTATCGCCACCCGTTTTAATCGCGGCTTTACCCGGATAAAACTTATTACTGTTGCAGCATAGCGTTAATACATCATCAGGAATGTGCTCAAATTCTGCCGTGATTGCATCAGCGTCGCTAATAGCTTGTTCAAGTGTAGTAGTGTAAATTTCACCCGTTAGCGGGTGCTTAATTTGTTTAGTTCCCACATCGTAGGCAACTACATTCAAATTAAGCGGTGCGCCTGCAAGGCTCATCATACGTGCAAGTTGTCCTGCACCTAAAATTAAAATATTCATTGTTACTCTGCAGGGTTTGGGTTGGCTAATATTGTGTCAGTTTGATTTTTACGAAATGCTTCGATTTTTTCAAAAATCTCAGGGTTATGGCACCCTAAAATTTGTGCAGCTAATAAGCCTGCGTTTGCAGCGCCTGGTTCACCAATTGCTAAGGTACCTACTGCTACCCCTTTTGGCATTTGGCAAATTGACAATAGAGAATCAACACCATTTAATGCCTTTGATTTCACAGGAACGCCTAAAACAGGAACAGATGTAAAAGCCGCCGCCATACCCGGTAAATGGGCTGCGCCACCTGCGCCGGCAATAATAACTTTTATGCCACGTTCTGCAGCAGAGCTTGCATAATCAGCAAGTAATTGAGGAGTACGGTGTGCAGATACAACTTTGGTTTCGTACTTAATACCAAACTGCTCTAGCATCAGTGCAGCGTGTTCCATGGTTGGCCAATCTGACTTAGAACCCATAATAATGCCAACAGTCATAAATACTCCTCAGTAATGTATTTTAAAATAGCGGACTTATGTCCGGTTTTAGGCGGGTATTATACCCAAACACGTTTAATTTGCGAGGTTCGAATGATATTAAATGATGATTAACGGCTAATTTTTTATAAATAATAAACATGAAACAAAAAGAAAAAAAGCCATGTTAAACATGGCTTTTTGTAAATCTGAAATTACAACGTAATTACGCTTCTTTACTTGCTAGGTACTCAGAGTAATTACCTCTAAAGTCGATTATTTTACCGTCTTTAATTTCCCATATACGGGTTGCAACAGAAGAGACAAACTGGCGGTCATGCGATACAAAAAGTAAAGTACCTTCATATGCTTCAAGGGCTAAGTTTAGTGCTTCAATCGATTCCATATCCATGTGGTTGGTTGGCTCATCCATTAAAAGTATGTTTGGTTTATGCATCATAATTTTGCCAAACAACATACGGCCTTGCTCACCACCTGATATTACTTTTACCGACTTTTTAATATCATTCTGTGAGAACAACATACGACCTAAAAAGCTACGAACAACTTGCTCATCGTCGCCTTCTTGTTGCCATTGCTCCATCCACTCAAACAAGTTCATGTCTTTTTCAAACTCGTCAGCGTGGTCTTGCGCATAGTAGCCAATGTTAGCGTTTTCAGACCACTTAAAATCACCTGCCTGTGGGGTAAGTTTACCTGCTAATGTGTTAAGCAACGTTGTTTTACCCACGCCGTTTTCACCAATTATGGCAATACGTTCGCCAACTTCGACTAAACCTTCAAGGCCTGAGAATAGAGTATTGTCTTCAAAGCCTTGACTAATACTTGTCATTTCTAGTGCGTTACGGAACAGCTGTTTTTCTTGGTCAAAACGAATAAACGGTGTTTGACGAGATGACGCTTTTACTTCGTCTAACTGAATTTTATCGATACGCTTAGCACGCGATGTGGCTTGCTTAGCTTTTGAAGCATTAGCCGAGAAGCGTGATACAAACTGCTGGAGCTCGGCAATTTGACTTTTCTTCTTTGCATTTTCACTTAATAGGCGTTCACGTGCTTGCGTTGCTGCAAACATGTATTCGTCGTAGTTACCAGGATAAATACGTAACTCACCGTAATCTATGTCGGCCATGTGTGTACACACAGAGTTTAAGAAGTGACGGTCATGCGAGATGATGATCATAGTACAATCACGCTGATTCAATACATCTTCTAACCACTTGATAGTGTAAATGTCCAAGTTATTGGTAGGCTCATCAAGTAGCATAATATCAGGGTCAGAAAACAGAACCTGTGCAAGTAACACTCGCAGTTTAAAACCCGGTGCAATTTCAGACATAGGACCATAGTGCTGCTCAGTAGCAATACCAACACCTAGTAACAGCTCACCCGCTTTAGACTCGGCTGAGTAACCATCCATTTCAGCAAATTCAGTTTCAAGATCAGCTACTTTCATACCGTCTTCTTCACTCATTTCAGGTAAAGAATAAATACGATCACGTTCTTGTTTAATAGCCCATAACTCTTTGTGACCCATTATCACAGTATCAATTACAGAGTATTCTTCGTAAGCAAACTGGTCTTGATTTAGTTTAGCAACACGCTCATTTGGATCAGTGCTTACGTTACCCGAAGAAGGCTCTAGTTCACCACTGAGTATTTTCATAAATGTTGATTTACCACAACCATTTGCACCAATTAAACCGTAACGGTTTCCTTCGCCAAATTTTGCTGAGATATTTTCAAATAACGGTTTAGCACCAAATTGCATGGTGATGTTAGCTGTACTAATAATAGCGCTACCCTCCAAGGGAGACAGGATGTATTTAAATTGCGCGCAGTTTAAACCAAAATGGCCTATTTTTCTATCACAAATCAAACTTACCAAGCACCAAAACTTAATGATTAAGGGTATAGATTTCTTATTTTATTTTGGTATTTACCTCATTGTTAATTTTAAATCTAAGTTTACATAGCCATGCTCATATAAATTTTTAAAAATTAAGTAAAGTTAGGCTATTTAATTGAAAAACATAAGAATTAGAGTTTTTATACTAGAAACATAATTAATAGATAACTTGAAAAATCATCACAATAATTAAATGTATTTAAGGTTGTAAATTATTAAACTACTTGTGTATTTACTATAAAAATACACATTCATAACAGCTTAAAAACACAATTAACTCAGCATGAATGTCTACCTATTATGTAAAAAATTTCGATGATGTTTTTTCACTTTTGACAAACAAAGGTGTTTGCTAGTGTGCCCTGCACTTATGATTGACCACATCGCACACAAGGAAACACACAATGAAATTGAAACTAACATCAATGCTAATAGCAATAATGGTTTGCCCTTGCGTGTTCTCTGAAGTAAACATATACACGGACGAGCGCAATTCAATGAGTGTGGGTGGTTTATAGACGTAAGAGTTATAAATACGCAAAACCAAACTGAAGTCGTGAACGGTACATCCCGTATAAATTTTAAAATTGACCGAAAACTTAAGCACGGCTGGAAAGCCTTAGGACTTGTTGAATGGGGAGTAAACCCTGTAGGTAGTAGCGATATTATTTACAACAATAGCTTTGAATCAATTCAGGATGGATTTTTAATAACCGTTTAGGTTATGCCGGCCTCTCGCATGATAAATACGGCCAAATTACGATTGGTAAGCAATGGGGTGCATGGTACGACGTTGTTTATGGCACAAATAACAGCTTTGTATGGGATGGTAATGCAGCTGGTGTTTATACCTATAACAGAGACGATGGCGCAGTAAACGGTACGGGCCGAGGCGATAAACTTATTCAATATCGTAGTAGCTACAATGACTTCAGTTTTACACTGCAAGCACAGCTCAAAAACAGCGAGTTTTATACCTGTGACGTTAGTGCCATTACAGAACAAGAATACGAAACGCTTTGGAATGCAGGCGATACAGCTTCCCAACAAGTAGAATTTAACTACACCTTTGGTGCTTCGGTTACTTATACCCTTACTAATATGATAACGCTTACAGCCGGTGTAAACAGAGGCGAGTTTGATTTAACTTACGGTGATGGCACCACACAAAATGTTGAAGACCTAATATACGGTACAGGCATTATGTGGGGTCGCGTAGATCAATAAGGTCTTTATGTTGCAGCTAATATTAATAATAACAAAAATCATGACACCGATAATCTTGGTCGCTTAATTAAAGACGCAATAGGTATATAAACATTTGCATCGTATCGCTTTGATAACGATGTTCGCCCTTTTATTGCCTACAACGTATTTGATGCAGGCGATGATTTCGTAACTCAGCCAAACTTTAATACCGATCCGAACGATGTAGTTAAACGTCAATTTGCTGTTATTGGTGTTCATTATTTAATTGACGAAGACACAATTGCGTATATAGAAGCACGTAAAGATTTTAGTGATTTTGAAAGCAATGATAAAGATCAGCAAGCACAAATGGAACTTTCGGAAGATGACGGCTTTGCATTTGGATTTAGATATCAATTGTAGAAAGCAATTACCCTTTCGCGCTCTAGTGTCTTAGGTAACCTCACTCTTGCTTATTATTACTCATATATAATCACCTGATTAGATTATCTTTTACCATATTTAGTATGATGTGTTCTTTACGAGGGTTTACATAAAGCTCCTTAAAGCAAACCTGTATATATGTTTACAACGTTTGGTTTAGCAATATATTAGGGCCTCTCATTTAAAAACTTTTGATATCCACCTAACGCATCTGCAACACTAAGTCGTGGATTATCGTTATGTTCAGCATTGGGATTAATAATAGATTCCCACTTTAAGTGCTCGTTAGGGCTGGCCTTTAATGCTTGCTCTAAATTATTATACGCCTCTAACATAAGCGGATGCTCTTCCTCACCTACCGATAAAAATAAATACGTTGGCTTTTTGAACCTTTTATTCGACAACTTTAAAAACGAGTCAACTTTGTTTACTACCGTCATATCGTCATACCAGGCAGCAGGACTAAACGCAAAATAGCCATTAAACAAATCCGGTTTAGTATGAAGTGTATAAAGCACAAAACTGCCACCAGCAGAAAACCCACTTAAAATACGGTTATTGTTTAATTTAAATCGATTAGTCAAATAAGGTAATAATTCTAACTCTATAAACTGTAAAAACTTATCTGCTTCTCCGTTGGGTTCTATATTGTTTGTTGCAGGCGCTTGGATATTAACGTCTTGGCGAGCATAAGGAGGTACCAAATCACGATTTCGAGTAGCCGTAAAAAACAAGTTAGGGATTGATACTAATATAGCTTGCTCGACCTGTGCTTTATTTGAGAGTGACGCTAATGTTTCATTCCACGTATCTAGGTTAAAGTTACCATCGGTTTTTATTATTAACGAATATACTTTATTGGTATCGTAGTTAACGGGTAGCCTAATAAATACCTTACGTGATTCATTTAAAATTTTTGAATCAAGTGTAATGTCTGTATAAGCCGATACATAATGATTGTAGTAGCGGCCGCCTAAAATAAGTAAGCTTAACGTAATGACTGCTAATACGAGGTTAATTAGATAGTTTTTATTAATTTTTAAAGACATGTATCTCTCTTTTTACTAATTATTTTTAAGACTACAAAACCAAATATTTTCGTTATTAATAAAGCCAAGTCCCTCAAGCAACTTGCACGAAGCTGTATTAGCTTTGTTAACCTCTGCGTAAAGCGTTATTAACTCATAATGCATAACAAGTTTTGGGATTAAAGTTACCAGCGTTTCTTTCATGTAGCCTTGTTGCCAAAATTCAGGATCTAATTCAAAACCTAAAAATGCAGTCCTTGCTTCTTTATTAATTTTATACAGACCACAACTACCAATTACTTTATTGAAGGTATTATGGGTAATCGTAAAGCGTATAACTTCTCCCTCATAATAGCCGCTAATATCATTTTGTATTAATTGTTTAATATCACTTTTGCTAAGGGGTGTAGTGTAGTCATTAAACTGGCTAACAAGAGGATTACTTAAAATAGCATGCATACTGGCAGCATCTTTATGGGATATTAACCGAAGCGTGACACGAGGTGTAGCCAAATTTTTATACATGTAGTAATACAAAATTAAATAGCACTTTATGAACGCGTATTATTAACTTACCATTACGTATTAACAAGCATTAAATTAAGAGCAGCCAAGCATGAGTGACGACTTTAAAGTGATACAACCAACAACAACAGTTTACTGCCCTAAACGTGGTGAAGGTTGGACCTTAACCGGAATCACTAACATTAACGAATTTACCTCAGTTATGTTTGATGGTACCCGTTACACATTACCAGCACGTGAAATTATTGAAGAGCTACTCCCTAACCAGCTAGCTCGAGAACAAAATAGCTAACGCTCCATCAATAAAAAAGGCTGCAGTTATGCAGCCTTTTTTATAATTTGCCCCAATTTAAAATGTATCGTCTTCATCGTAAACGTTTACGTTCAAATCATCATCATGTTCAAATACGACAAATGTAATTGGTTTACAGCATACTTGGCAGTCTTCTATATATTGTTCATCAATATCAGCCGCATCAAGTAATACTTCAATGCTTTCGCCACAATATGGGCAACTTATCGATTTTTCGGTTAACTGGTTCATTTAACACCTGCTAATTTATTCATCAATGTTTTCACTTTAATAAACACGCTTTAATAATACAACATTGCGTTTTATGGGTTACTCACTAGAAATGTGGCTTTGATTACAAAGTATTACGTACATTACTTAGCACCTAGCCTGCTAAAGCAATGAAATAGTAATAACAGTTAGCAGGTCTAGCTATAAAGGATATGTATTTAAACTCATACAAGAGGTAGATTATTATATGAAAAAATCACTTACGCTTGCATTAACATCTGCCGCAATTTTATTTAGCACTTTTACTCATGCTGCTAAAACCGAAAAAGCGGTTTTAGCCGGTGGGTGTTTTTGGTGTATGGAAAGCGACTTTGAAAAGCTTGAAGGTGTAAAAGATGTAATATCAGGCTTTACAGGCGGTAAGCTTAAAAACCCAACCTACAGTGGTAACCACAAAGGCCATTACGAGGCAGTACAAATTACTTACGACCCGCAAGTAGTCAGCTACAAAGGTATACTTGATCACTATTGGGTAAATATTGATCCCTTTGATCCCAAAGGCCAATTTTGTGATAAAGGGCCAAGTTATTTAAGCGCAATTTTTGTAGCTAACGAGCAAGAACGTAAAATAGCTGAACAAACCAAACAGACCGTTGTGAATGAGTTTCCTAATCAAACAGTAGTAACGCCTATACTAAACGCCTCCACCTTTTATCCCATTAAAGGAAAAGAAAGCTACCATCAGGATTATTATAAAAATAATCCTATTCGCTACAACACATATCGTTGGCGATGTGGTCGTGACAGCCGTCTTGAAGATATATGGGGCGACAGAGTCACCCATTAATAGCTGCTGTTAAATCAGGCTGCATTTTGTGTAGCCTTTCAAGCTAACGCTCCTCTATTATTAATTTTTTATATATACCGTTTACTTTTAAGTGTTATTTATTAATTTTAATTACACCAATAAAATAGACTCCTAGATTGTTAAACCTGTATTCAATAACTGGAGTGACACAATATGAAAACTAATCAATTACAACAGCCAGAGCACTTGATTTACCAACACGTCAAGCTATGTTAAATCGTGAGCATTCAGTTCAACAGTTTTGGTCAAACATTAACGAATTAATAACAAATGCTTGGAGTGAGTGGGAACTAAGCGAACTTAATCAATCAGCTTTTACACTCGATGATTCTTTGCTTGATAAAAATTTACGAGAAGCGATTACTAAAGCTTGGCAAGATCCTACTAAATAACATTTGGTAAAATCGCTTCTTAAAGAAGTAGCAGCAGATGTGTACGAGTTTCAATTTTTTGACCCAGAGCGTCTATATGATTTACGCGGTTACCTTGAGCAAGTGTGGAGCTCTGGTATCCCTATGCGTCCACCATACGGAATTGTATTAAACAGACGTGGCGTAATGCTTGATAAGCGTTCAAGTGGTTATTTAGCAGTGCCAAATTTTCAGGCATTTTACAACGAGGTCTTAAACAATTATATGAGACCAATTTCGCGCTTATTGTTCCCTGAGATTATGGGTTATGACACGCAAACATTTGAGCTTTCTATTTACTACGATCCCAACACAGATGCGTCTATTCGCCCACATACCGATGCGTCAGCAGTCACGTTAAATATTAATTTAAATTTACCTGAAGAAAAATTTACAGGATCAGAACTCGACTTTTATGACCAACAAACAGGTAAAGTTACTCAGCTCAGTTTTAAACCGAGTTGTGCAATGATACACAGAGGCAATGTTGCTCATGCTGCCAAACCTATCCTAACAGGTGATAGAACAAATTTTGTAATGTGGTTATTTGGTGACCGAGGCCGCTTACCAGCCCATAATGCACACCGTAATCATATAGATGCAAAAGAGCGTTGCCAACGTCACAATCAATACCTGACGGTTATGTACCCTTTTAGTATTTAATACTATTGAAAGAGAAACTAACTGTATAAAAGGATGCCATCAAAAGCAGCCTTCTCATTGTATATCTTACGTAAATTTAAAATTTATATGATGCAGAAAACTTAACGTTTCTTGGTGTACCAGGTTGTACCCACGCATCGGCAAACGAGTTTGTGTAATACGTTTCATCAAACAGGTTGTTTACCTCAGCCGTAATTCCAATCGCGTCTGTTACATCGTAATATACAAAAGCACGGGCTGTTGTGTAGATTGGTAGTTCAAAGTCGGTACCAAAAAAGCCGTTACGCTTGCCCACATGTAATAAACCACCACCAAACTTAAGGCTTTACCGTAAAGCGTTGTTGATTGCACTAACTGTAAGCTAAGCTGTTGCTTTGGCACGTTTAATAGTGATGCTCGCTTCTACTGTGTAGCCAAAGTTAGCATCAAAAAATGAGTTTTCGATTGTTGCATCAACGTACGCATACGACGCCCAAACTTCAAGCGTATCGGTAAGCTCACCCGTTAGGTCTATTTCTATCCCTTTACTTTGTGCTTTACCAATGGCTGCGTAAGTAAACGCGGTTGGGTCATCTACAACAAGCATGTTGTCTTGCTCTACTTTAAACACGGCAACAGTACCAAATAAAGCGCCATCGTTTAATGTAAAATTAACACCCACCTCAGCAGATGTAGATTGGTTTGGCTCAAAACCATCGCCATTGGCATCGGCACCCGAAAGCGGACGGAAGTTTTCGCCATAAGCACCATAAACAGATACATAATCGCTTGCTTCATAAACCACACCAAACTGCGGGCTCACGCGTGACTGCGTTTGTTTAGTTTTGGTGTTAGCTAGGCGGTTATTTAAGCGCTGCTCAAAATCATCAAAACGTGCACCAATACGTATATCTAACTTATCAGTTAGGCTTATTTGATCTTGAATGAATATCCCTACCGATTCTTGAATTTCTATGCGATCAGTATTTGATGTAGGCGTTGGTAATGCGTACGCGCCTTAAACAGGGTTAAATACAATAATGTATTGATCGCCACGTATACGCAGTGCAAATTGATCATTTTCAAATTTATCGGCATCTATTCCGATTATTAAACGATTTTCAAAGCCTGCCACGTTAACGTTACCGCCCACTTCAGCTCTCAGTACTTGATAACTAGAATCGTAATCCCGATAGCGTCTAAAGCGGTTTACTTCGCCATTTACTACACCACCAAAACCGGTTTCGGTTGCAAACCCTTCTAAAGAAGTATCGCGGTAGTTTGCACCAAATAAAATGCTCTAGTTATCATCAAAGTCATGAATATACTCTAACTGGTGCCCCAATACATCGGCTTCAATTGGGCCATCGCCCGGCTCACCTAAAAAGCGACTTTCAGCTATAAGACCAAGCTCACCATCTATGGCTAATACACTTCTATCAAACGGTACTTCTTGGTCGGTATATTCAAGCTCGTATATTAGTTGGCTGTTATGATTAATATTCCACACTATTGATGGGCTAAAGCCTTGTTTAGTGGTTTTGATGGTATCTCTAAAGCTTTCGGCGTCTTCGTAAAAACCAACCAATCCAATGGCTACATCGTCGTTAAGCGCTGTAGTGTAATCAACATCGGCGCGGTAAGTATCAAAACTACCTACAGAGAGTTTAATTTCGCCAGCGGTGTCAAACGTTGGGCGTTTAGTCACTAGGTTTACGGTACCACCTGGTTCACCACGGCCAAATAAAGCAGCGCGCGGGCCTTTTAAAACCTCAACCTACTCAATACCCGACAAATCACGTGAGCCTCCAAAACACCGTCCTGCATTAAAGCCATTTACTAAGTAGTTACTTGGCAGGTTTTCGTCACCTACAAATCCACGTAACGAAAAGCTATTCCAAAGCCCACCAAAGTGGCCCCTAACGATGGCAATGAAATACTTGAATTGATGTTCAACGCTGACAAAATGCTCTACCAGGTAAAAGAAACAGGCCGCGGAAATGTTGCCTTTTGTGACGAGTTAAAAAAATAAGGTGCTCTTAAGTGTATTGAATAATTAAGTTTCCAATTGCTAAAATGCAAACCTATTTTCCTATCTAGATATACAATGGCAAACTTCAATACTCATCTAAATACTGCTGTTATCATCACCGGGTTAAGCTCAGCCACTCTTTTATCTGCAGATCACATTGATTTAAACGGCGCACTTTGGTTGTGGTTTTTAGGCACCATTGGCGGCTTATTACCCGACATAGACTCTGATAACTCCACATCACTCGATACTATTTTTAACTTATTTGCGCTAAGTACTGTATTAATAGTAATGCATTACATAACCACCGAGCTAATCATCCAAATTAGTTTTGTCGAGTTAGTTGTAGTGCCGCTGTTAGTGTATGGATTTATGAAATATATTATTAGGCCCATTTTTGAGTGGGTCACAGTACACAGAGGTAGCTGCCACTCTTTATTATTTATACTGTTATGCGCCTTGTTAACAACTCAAGTAACCTGGCAATTGAATGACCAATCAATCCTTTATGCGGCAACTTTTGCCTGGTTAACAGGTGGGTTTATTTTACTAGGTGGGTTCATTCATTTTTTGCTCGATGAAATTTACAGCGTCGATTTAAGTAATGTGGAAATTAAACGGTCATTTGGATCGGCACTAAAAGTGGCTGAATTTGATAATAAATTAATTACATTGGCTTCGATTATAGCTATTACATGTTTAATTTATGTTGCCCCACCTACAGCGCAAACTATATCGGCCTTGAGTAACTGGTCTCATTTTAGGTTTTTATCTAGTTAGTTTAGTAATAGCGCAGTTTGCAATGTTATTAACTTTAACTAGTTATAACATTGCTAAATTACTTGCCACTACTTGATACAAAATATTTTTATAATTTTAAACGAAATAATTAAATAGTTTCACCTGTCTTATACCTGCAAGTTCGAAAGCTTTTGCATCATTTAAAGCGTCAAATATAAATTATAAGAGGTCCTTAATGGAATTTACGAATAAACGCACTACCCTAATTGCAGCATCTTTATTGTTGGCGTTAGCTATAACACAGGCTATTTTTACAGCGCTTTATAGTGGCGGAATTAGCTTTTCAAGGCAGTATGCATGGGGTCTAGAAGCGGTGCTGTTCACAGTACTTGTTGCATTTGCAGGTGCAGCTATGCTGCAAGCAAAAAATTCTCAACTAGGCTGGTCGGCAATCACATTTAGCGCTGTTCTTAACATAATACAAGTAAGTATTGGCCTAACTTTATTTTCAACATTTGGAAAAGTAGCGGGCGCAGTAGAAGGCGCACAACCATTAATTGGTGGTGTAGTGTCTTTATCATTCATGATTTACTACGCAGCTAAATTATTATTAGGCTTAGCAGCCCTTGTATTTGGCCTATCTTTTATTGCTAAAGGTGGCAAAGCCATTGGTAGCCTTACAGCCCTTGCAGGCGGTGTTGCAATGCTTGCCAATGCTTTATTAATTATTTTTGGCCGTGATGGATTTCTACCATCAGGCGTTGCTGGCGCTTCAGGTATGATTGCAACATTACTTTTAGCAATCTGTTTAATTAGCCTTAACCGTAAAACTGACTAAGGTTTAATGCCTTTTTAGTAAGGCAGTTACTTAAATAAGTAATAAACATCGGCGTGTATTAGAGTGCTAATCCGCCGATGTTTTACGTTTAATGTGACAGCCATCTTAATTATTTAGAGCTCCCCTCTTTGGCCTTAAAGCCAGCGCCTAGCGTATCCCAAGTTAATGCCTTCTTCATAATCTAAAGACTAATTCACAAAGAGGGTATGAGGCGCTACGCTTTTAGAGGGTATAAATAGCTTATATCACAATCTTTACCGACTTATGAATTACTTATTCTTTAAGCTCTTACTAATTTTGTGCATTCTCAATAGGCCAATCTTTATGAGCTAAATATAACAATGCTATAAAATTAACTATAGGAACTAAAAAAAGAAAACCCATCGAGCCTTTAAAACCAGCTCTAGTAAATACACGCCAACCTGCAAACGCTATCAATGCCCAAATTGCGATAGCTATAATAAAACCCATTATACATTCCCCTTAAATCTAGGCCATTCTGAGAAAGCTAAATAAAACAAAAATGCCAAGTTCAATGCCGGAATCCAAAAAACAAATATTGGCGTGTCTTTAAATCCAGCCTTAAAATAAATTTTACTTATTGCATGTCCACTTGCAAACCAAATTGCTAATGCAATTATTACTTCTATTATTACCACAAAGTTCTCCTTTAGTATTGGTGGTGGAAAAAGCGAAAAGTTTATTGTTTAACTATCACCTTTTTATTATCAAATTTCGTTTTAGCCCCCTCAATTTCTCTTTCTTATGAGCAAGTTAAGGGTGGTTATCTCGTTTATTCTGTTCTTAAAAAAGGCAAAAAGACCTGTCCATCCGCTTTATTGATGTGTAAAGTCAAGATTTGACCCCGTTGGCTAGACCCCGTTGGCTATTATTACACGTTACTTTTCTATAAACTCTTTAATATTTTTGAAAAGAGGTTCAAAACAAGACAAAGTTGAATTTTCTAATAGCAATTCAACTCGTTGAGATTTAATGTATTTACTTAGGTTTTCTTTACCTTGTATAGTAAATTTGTAATTAATTAATAGCTGCTCAAAGTTTGTTTGCATTTTAATAAATTCGTTGGGGCAATGACCTTTATTAAATAAGTCTGTCATTTTATTTTTTGTGAACTTAAGAGCTTGAGGTGTTTTTTCTTCTAACCACCCACTCTCTAATGCATGCTTCCAGATGGGTTCTGGTAAACATGATTCCAAGTCAGCGACCACATTAAAACCTTTTTTGACTAGATTATAAACCTGTGGTGGTTTAGGAATTAAACTAACCTTTATAGTATTTGATTTGCTATCTTTTAAAAACTCATCAATAACTGCTTTGCATTCATTGCCTGCGGGATCATTATCTAAAATCAAAGCCCCCTTTAGTTTATGGACTTCTTTATTATGCTTTTGAATCAAATGGAATGCTTTAGCTTTGTCTGTTGCGGAGTTTGCACAATTATTCCCTTTTAAATCAAAATGAAGTAAATCTGATAATTCAGGAAAATAAACTTCTATCACCTTAGAAAATATCCCCTCATCAGACTTTCCCTCTACAAATAATCTATGTTTTTTGTCATTTTTCAATTCTAACTCAAGGCTATCAATTATGCTTTTCTGCTTTTCTTTTTCATCAATCCATAACTTTTCTTGTTCCGCAATAATAGGTGCAATCAATGGCATAAAGCCCAATTTTTGGTGAAGATTGTCGTCATCAATGATATTTAATGTTGTATCCCCTGAACTTTCATCTTTACTAACATGAAAGCGGGCAGATTTTAAATTTGAGTCATTTTCAATACCTTGTCCAATATTATAAATAGCAGGTGAATGAGTAGTTAAAATGACCTGTACATTATTTTTTGCGGCATCAATAAACTGTTTATTGAGCGCGAAACAAGATGAAAACTCTACATTATTTTCGGGCTCTTCGAACCCCCAGATCTGTGGTGTGATTAATGTCTTATGGCGATTACCACTTTTGTCACCAATAAACCTCAACATTGCGGGTATATGTCTTATTTTTACACCGTCACCTCTTCGAGATAAGGGGATATTATTTGAATTAAACTCTAGAGTTTCAAATATACTTCTTAAGTTTTGAGGCAAGGATATTGAGTTACGGTTTTTGAAGGTGCTATCAATAGCAGATAATAATTCGGTAAATTCATTTTTAATTTTGTCTTCAAAGCTATTTGCTGATGAGTGAAGCTCACTTTCTGCTATTTGTGATAACACATCATAGATCTTACCTTGCAAATCAATAAAGAAATACTTATCTTTAATTGCTGGTACATATATAAAGTTGATGTTTTCCAATAGTGACTTTATTTTACTTCTTGCTGGAAAATCTTGCTTTTTAGTAAATCGATTGTTTTTGATTACACAATATTTTATTTCTTCACCGTCAGTATGCTCACCGCTTTCCCGCCATACTTTTTTCCAATAAACAGTCTCTGGTAAACCTTCTCTTCTATATGATTTAGGTAGTTTGAGGCCTAATTCTATAATTACTTCTTTAGCTCTTTGCTTATAAGTCTTAGCGTTAATATTAAAGTCGGATTTAAAGTTATATTCAGTTTTATGATCTGTTTCACCATTAAAAAATAAATTTAACCCTCGTAATATATTGGACTTCCCTGCGTCATTTTGACCAACAAAAGTTGTTATTTCTTCAATCGATGCTACTTGCGTTTGTATTGATCTAAAATTTTTAATATTAATTAAACGAATCATAATTCCATTGCCTGATTACTATTTTGAACTTGAAAAACTGTTAACAGCTTATTGAATCTACTTTGGTGGTTTATAAAACCTTAAAGTAGCGTATATTACGTTGTTCGATAATTAGACCAAACAAATCTTTTATAAACCGAGAATTACAGCTTCTACTTAGTAGCCTTTGTTATTTAACCCCATAACGTCTTTTAATAATGTATCGGACAAAACTTAAATTTTTGTATTTATACACAGTAACTAATTCTTTTTTTCAACCTAACCTTTAACTAAAAAGCGTATAGCTACCCTAGCCTTTATAATCGTGAATCCCTCTCACACGGGTCGCCATCTCTATCGCCATCCATGTTTGTATTCGGGCATTTATTTATGAAAAATACCGCCTCTGCACGGGAAGTCATTTGGCTGCAGTGCTGCCTGCCATCGCAGGTAAAGTTTTGTGTGTTTTTTGGAATAACGATTTTTGGATATTGCTCGTCAAAGGTGGCTAAATCGGCGTTGGTAATAACAGGTGTGTTGTTATTAAATTGCTCGTTACTTTTATAATGGCTGTATTTATTTACTGCGACAAAGCCAAGTACGGCGATAATACTAATTGAGGCTACTTTGCCTAAAAAACTATCAGTAAAATTAGATTTAGCAACACGATGATGGTTTGATTTTTTAGGCGTGACTTTAGGCGCAGCTACGCCTTCTATCCGGCAATTAATGGCTTTGGTTTTACCATCGGGCTGTGTAGCCACTTCAAAATAAAGGGTGTCGCCCACTTTAGGCTTGCGACTCATGTGTTTGAGCGCTGAAATGTGTATAAAGGTGTCGTGCGCTAGGGTGTCTGATTTAATAAAACCAAAGCCCTTTTCGTCATTCCACGCTTTTAACAGTCCTTTGTTCATGCATTTACCTTTGCTGATTAAGCTGCGATTACGCAAATTCCATTTAAAAGTTAAGAGTCGTTAGTATACGTTCCTTAATTGTTACCACGCAACCAAATATTCATATTAGGTTAATTTAAATACTCAAATTGGTGTGCAAAACATTTAACCGTATAAGGAAAATACCGAGCTTTGAGGTTTAAAATGCAGCAATAAAATAGCCTGTTTTATTTTATAAATTACGGCCATTTGTCTTTTATTCTACTACTGCTAACTTTTGCGAAGCGATTGAAAATGGCCACTTTAATTTTCAAATAGTGCCAACCGAAATTAAATCGCGTAAAGGCACGCACGTTTTTTGACACCGACGAACATGTCCGTACCGATAATACAGCCGAAAAACTTGCCACACTTAAGCCCTACTTTAAAGAAAATGGCACAGTAACAGCTGCTTCATCTTCAGGTATAAACGATGGCGCAGCTATGCTAGTACTTATGTCTGAACAAAAAGCCCACGAACAAGGGCTTCACCCTATTGGACGACTTATTGGCTATTCTCGTGCTGGTGTTGAACCCTCATTAATGGGAACAGGACCTATTCCCGCTGTACAGCAAGTATTTGAAAAAACGGGCTTAACAATCGACGACATTGATATAATTGAGTCTAATGAGGCCTTTGCAGCGCAAGCCTTATGCGTATCAAACGAGTTAAACTTTCCTGCACATAAGGTGAACCCGAATGGCGGCGCCATAGCGCTAGGTCACCCGGTTGGCGCAACAGGCGCTATTTTATCAACAAAATGCTTATACGAACTAAAACGCATTAACGGTAAATTTGGGCTAGTTACTATGTGCATTGGCGGCGGGCAAGGCATAGCAGCCATTTTTGAAGCGCTTTAATTTTAGGCCTCATTAGGTTTAATTATAAAAGTTTGTTCACAAAGAGAGTTTAGAAGCGCTTTGCTTATAGAGGAGGTAAAAACGTATGGGCTATATTTTGCGTATACCACTTCTTGCATATCTGTTTGTGGAAACCCCTTTTAACCTTTTTTCACAAAGAAAATAAGCGCTTTTTAAACATATACGTTAGCTATAAAATATGTGCCAATCTCATCTACAAAACATGTTTTAAAGTTAACTTTCTAACCCCTCCAAAAATACCGCCAAATGAGACTATAAATAAAGTCGGTAAAAACAGTAATGCATTGGTGTTACCACTATTTATAGCTGGGCTGCCAATAACTGCCAGCGTATTAATTAACAATAATATCAAAGTTGATTGCAGGTAGCCTTTGTACCCTATCCCCCTGCAAACAACAGCATAATAAATGAACCTAAAATCGCAGGTGTAAATGGTGCAACGGCGAGTAACATGCAAACGAATGAAAATATAACAGCACATCCAATTATTATTTTAAACATAATAACCTCAATGATAAGTGGCGTTTAATCCAAGTAATTAAAAGAGGATTAAACCAAATTAACTTTGCCGGGTCTGCTTAACATCCGCAATTTCTAATGTTAACGAACTCATTTTGCAAAAAAGCGTATTTTGGCTTCTTTTATTGTGATTAAAAATATAGAAAATGCACAAATTCCACCAGCTATAAACACAATTTGAAAGCTAGATAGCGAAGAAAAGCTATATTGCGGCGAATACAAATACTCCCCTAATAACTGTGCAAAAGTCGCTACACCTAACATTATTAATAATGGGCACACAACTAGCGTACACCAAAACCAAATACGTTTAATGTCTTTCATAAAAATTTCCTTTGTATTGCTTTAAATGTAACTTTTAAATAAATTAGCATTTAGGCTGTCTGTATTTTAAAAAGCTACTCGTTTTTGAGCAATAACAAATCCTCTAACTTATTAATATACAATTCAATTTCCTTTGTATGTGCATCACTATGTGAACCATTAATTACTTTGACTAATTCAATGTTGTTGAAACGCTCAGAGAGTACATGTATATCTTTATAGGGTGTTAATGTATCGTGCTCTCCTTGAAATATAACAACAGGTGCATATGTTAAGAAATCCATGGATTCTGAAAGCTTAGGGTCGTACTCCATAATATTTGCTAATGGTAATAGTGAACCAAGCCATAAATAAGGATTATTTTTAAAGTGATTGCCAATCACTGATGACAAAGAGACAGCGACTGAATCAAGTAAAAACCCTTTAGGCTTATTATATTCTGCAAGTTTTACAGCAACCATAGCCCCTAGCGAGCGAGCAATAAATACAGACTCTGATATTTTGCAGCTTGTACTATCGTTTATATACTCTAGGGCTGTTTTACCTGTTGTCAGCACAGTTTTGTAACTAGATTTGCCTTCGGCCCCGTCATAACCTGGAAATGAAATGGCAAATATTGAAATATTGCGGGCTAATGCATGTTTAAATATTTCTTTTTCATATCGACTAATATTGCCAGACCTTCCAGGAAAAAATATCGCACAATATTTTGCTAATTCAGGCTTATAATGGCGAATGATTAATTCATTATTTCCATGTTTTATTGAGTATCTTTGTGTTTCACTTGTTTGCGAATGCTCTATATTTTTAAAAATAAAGTCAGATAAATAAAATCTAAGAGAAATTAAAATAACCGTAAAATATACAATAAGCAGCAATAACGATAGCTTTAAAAAAATCTTAATATGAGTTCCTTACTGAGCTTCTATGAGACACCTAAACATTTACATATACTCTGTTTTTAACAACCCAAAGCATTTAAGATCGTGAAATTGGTTTTTCCAATAGCCACTTTGGCGCCTTATACCCTCTTCTTTAAAACCTACTTTTAATAATACCGCCTCAGACGCGGCATTACCTAAAACTGTATCGGCTTGTATTCGGTGTATGCTACACGGTAATTTACCTTCAAAAGCTGTTTTTACAATACAATTTACTGCGTCTGTTACATACCCTTTCCCCCAATAATCGGGGTGTAAATCATAACCAATAACAGCACTTTGCATTTTGGCGTTCCATGAGTTAAACCCACAAGTACCAATCAGTTTATTAGATTTTTTTAACCGAATAGCCCAGCGTATTCCTAAATTTTCACTAAAACGAGCATTAAATAACGTGATTAAATTGCTCGCTTGGGTTAATTCAGTCATTGCTTCTAAATCGTAATATTTTATAACCGACTGGTTTGAAAAAAGCTCAAACAGGGCCTTAGAATCTGCTGCGGTTACTTGGTCAAGCAGAATGCGGGGGGTCTTTAATATTGGAAAATCCATTTCATTCCTATTTATGCTTATAATTGTGCGTTTGTTAATACAAATCTAAATTTGAATTCGTAATATGCCAAAATGCTCACAAATACAGCTTCTAATATAATAAACACAACGCCAATTAAACTTGCTGTTTGTACATAATATAAAGCAATTAAAATGCATATCCATACCCATACCGCGTTAGCTATTGCCAATACAGTGATTGAGTAAACAGGCTTAGTGACTAAAAAAGCAAGGGTTAAAGCGTAAATCCCATAGATAACATTGGCACTGGCAAGTAAAATTACAATATTTACTGGTAGGTTATACAAAACCGAAACCTGCTCTAATTAAGCAAACAACAATACACCCACGCTAAAACCAGCCGCGCCATCTAGATGTAATATGTTTATAGCTAACCCCTCTATTTAGTAATTAACGACGAGTAATCAAGCATAAGCTAAAGCACATACTATTATATCTAGCAGTAAACTTTATATAATCATTAAGCCTTTAACTTATACGGTAAGTTTAGGTTTCACATTTATTAAAAAAACAACCTCAATGCAAATCCAAATGCGCATAGCAATGCACCTGAAAACATAATACATTGCTGTACTTTGGGAATACCTATAGATGGTGTTTCTTTTGATTTAAAAATATCAGTAAAAGGTAAGAAAAATATTTTCGGTATTAACGCTAAACTAAGTAGCAATAAGAATGCCCCAATACTCATTAATAAATCTTGTGCATTAAATTCGATAATCCAAAAATCGTAAATGCCGCTAATTAATAATAAAAAAGCAAAACTAATACATAGCGTAAACGCTACTTTTTCTCTAGTAGATAAATTACTCATAAAAATCCTTCTTACATAAAATTTTAATCCATAAACTAAATGACTTACGCTAATAAAACCAACTTTAATTTGTAACTATTTATTAGTTAATATTAATACTTGGCTTAAAGCAAATGACTTATTTGCTCTCTTTTGGCTAGCTTAGGTTAAAAGCATTGATTGTAAACAGAATGACGTGATTTGCTTTCCTGTAATTGTTTTGAAGAGTGCGTGTCTAATAGAATATAAAAAGTCGTACTCGCACTAATAAAGTAAATTTTGCAAATCATTAGCACAATTATAGGTTTTACTATGCTTAGCGAGTTCCAGCATTTCCTCGTTAAAAATACGTGAATAAGCAATGGCCTGTTTTTCCAGCTCAATTTGTGCAGAACAATTACCGCTGTCTGCACCAACCCACAAAACATCCCATCTAGTTTTCAATATAATACATGCTGTCATTTGAATATGTTCAAACCCCGGACGTGCAGGAACTAAACCATTAGCAACGGCGATAAAAGACACACCTTTAGCCTCAAAACTTTGTTTTGCATCAATCTCTGCACTTTCAGTAACAAAGTCATTACGTAGATGTTCAAAAGAGCAATAACTAGCTAAAACAAGAGGAGAAAAATAGAAATAAAAGGTATAACTATCTTCATGGAACCCCTTAATAATTATCACCCCAAATGGGGCCGCCCTTTCTTGTTATATGGTTTTATCAGCCAAACCTTGGTTAATTTTATATTGCATATAAATAACATGTAAAATTGATGTCATAAAAGGATTTAACCAAAGATTGTCACCTTTATGGGTGCCTGCTATTAAATTAATACGTTTACGAACCATGACAATCCAAGTGATATCGAAAGCACTCGATATTACATGAACGCCAATTGTGCTTTTTAAGATACTATGGTCATGATAGTTAACTAAACTGTAAATTAAGCTACTTAAAGAAATAACAAACAAAATGATTGCTGTAGTGATAAATAAGCATGATATTTTTAGGTGAGTATGTTGATTTATTCTACTTGTAAAACGATAAAGCTTATAAATCAAATACGCTCCTAAAGTTAGGACACATAATACGAGAGTCTTTAGTACAGAGTCTGTTTCAAATACATTCGAAAAACTGTGTTTCATTTATTTCCTCGTTATGAAGCTTGCTTTATTTGCTCAGTAAATCTTTTGAGCTTTAAGGCAACGAGAAGTCATTATTTTTTGCCAGTAAAGATAATCTAGCTGAATCTAGAAAACCAAATAAGTAATTCTCACAATGTGTAGTAACATCATCTCTATAACTACTTTCTTTGTCGCATACTTCAAAAAGTATTTTAATGCTCATATGCGTAACTAAGGAAGTAAAAATAAGCAGTAATACTAATGTCTTTATCGACAACCCCATATTTCACTAATGCTTCTCTAAACGGCAATTAGATTGTTAACTTAAAACAGCGAAGTCCGAGGGGTAGTCAACTGTTATTATCTGTATGAGCGCCTTGTATTTAATTAGCCACATGCTAATTTTGCTTGTTGCTTGCAAACCATTTCAGCCTGCTGCGTAGATTCTCCACCCATACAAAAATCTAACCTCAATGTTCTTTTTTCTGAAGTTGTTTCTGCGACTGTTGCTGAAGGAATCCACTTCCATTTTTTTAGCATTTTACGTGAATATTTACCAATATGCTTTTTAGGGAAAGAGTTGATAACCTCAACATTTTCAGTTTTCCCAGAGTCTGAGATATTGAAAGATAAGACAGCACAGCCCCTTATGCCTGATCGAGCAAGTTCAACAGGGTATTTGGGAGTGTTTTTATTCTTACGCTCCCAAATAAAGTCACTAGTTGGATCCATATCAGTGACTTGTACGTCGGCATAAAAGGTTTTGGTATTCGCTAAAACAGCTGCTGAGGTAAATAAGAGAAAGACTGGAATTAATTTTAAAGTATTCATATACACTCCATTGTTAGCATTATTCACAAAACGCTTCACCTAAGAGGAGAAAAGTTCTTGGCTATAATTAGTGACGTTGGAACCTAAACTAATTATTTTACGTATTTTGCTTTGAATTATTTCAACCTAAAGAACGCCACTTTGGGGTTTATACCTCCCCAAACGCCGTATGTATTTTCTTAATAATCGCACCAAAAAACCTCAATGTAAACAGGTGATTATATAAGATAAAAATGACTATTGTTAAAATACACCAAAATGGCTATTAATAATTTTATAGGGAAAAAAAATAACTGTGCAAATACGCATTACTTATGGATATATCAATTGATGTGTATAAAACACTTAACTCACTGGCTGTTAATTTAGCTAGGTGGTTTTAATTTTTGCGGCTGTTGATTATGATGATGCAAAGTCTGCTTTTATAAATTCATTTAAATTTTTCATTCATTTCATTAAGGATCACCGCATGTCTCAGTATGACGAATCTCCAGAGCAAATTGCACAGGCCACTGAAGGCTATGTAATGCAGCAAACTATGTTACGTATAAAAGATCCAAAACCGTCGCTGGCATTTTATCAAAATGTATTAGGTATGAAGCTATTAGGTAAGTATGACTTTCCTGAAATGAAGTTTACGCTGTACTTTTTAGGCTACGAGCCAACACAGCCCGAAGGTGATGATAAAGAGAAAACACAATGGGTGTTTCGACGCCCTGCGCTGATTGAGCTTACCCATAACTGGGGTACTGAAAACGACGACAGCTTTACCGGTTATCACAGTGGTAATGAAGAACCAAAAGGCTTTGGCCATATTGGGATTAGCGTACCCGATGTTTACGCTGCCTGTGAGCGCTTTGCTAAATACGATGTAGAGTTTGTTAAAAAGCCAGATGGTGGTTCAATGAAAGGTCTTGCCTTTATTAAAGACCCTGACGGCTACTGGATTGAAATACTCTCGCCGGAGGGTATTACTGACATTATTCAATCACAATAAAAAACATTAAACATAAAAAAGCCTGCAAATGCAGGCTTTTTGTTTACAAGTACTGTGAAAAACTTGAATTTTTTTAACGACGTAAAGCGTCTATACGCGAGTCAAGCGGCGGGTGAGATGAAAACAGCTCAGCCATGCTTTTACCACCCGCAATACCAAATGCCATCATAGATCCTTGTAACTGCGACGGATGGTTTTGCTTTAATCGCTCAAGTGCTGAACGCATTTTCTCGGCGCCAACTAATTTTGCTGCACCGCTATCGGCTGCAAATTCACGCTGCCTGCTGTAATGTGCCACAACTATACTTGCCAACACCCCAAACAGGACTTGGAATAACATATCGAACAAAATGTAGGTCCAGCTTATTCCGCCCTCTTCTTCATCGCCATTAAGAAAGTTATCTACAATATTTGCCAACACTTTTGCAGCAAAAATCACAAAAGTATTAACCACACCTTGAATAAGCGTAAGCGTTACCATGTCGCCACTGGCAATATGTGACACTTCATGAGCGAGCACGGCTTCGGCTTGATCTTGGGTCATGCTTTGCATTAACCCTGTACTTACAGCGACTAGTGAGTTGTTTTTACTTGGGCCTGTTGCAAACGCGTTTATTTCGGGGCTGTTGTAAATTGCCACTTCAGGCATTGCAATACCCGCTTTTTTAGCTTGTACTGCCACAGTGTTTACAAGCCATTGTTCGGTCTCGTTACTTGGTTGAGTAATAACCTGCGCCCCTGTTGATTTTTTAGCAATCCATTTAGACATAAATAGTGAAATAAACGATCCACCAAATCCAAATACGGCTGCAATAAGTAATATACCACCGAGGCTACGATGGCTTAAGCCCAGCGCGCTCATTATAATTGAAAGCACCACACCTAATACCAACATAACCGCGAGGTTAGTCAATAAAAACAAAAATACACGTTTCATTCGAGTTCTCCAAAAATAACATTTATTGCTGGGCGATTTTTCTAAAATTTGATCGACTATAAGCAACACCATCCTTATGACACACTATGTCATAAGGATGGTGTTATTTTGTGACAAACTATGTCACAACACAAGTAGTATTTATGGATTTATTGATAAATTTTCAAGAAGTGTTTTATAGATTTGTAATTTTGGTGTTTGTTCGCTGTACGGACTAATAGCAAGAATAGGAAACGGCAAGCGTGCCTTTAAACTATCAAGGTTTGCTTGGTATTCATCCATATGTTCATCAACTTGGTTGGCTATCCAACCTATACAGTTAATGCCTAAGCTTTGTATGTGTGCTGCGGTTAAAAGTGCATGATTTAAGCAGCCCAACTTCATACCCACCACTAATATAACCGGTAGCTTCTCAGCTTTTACCCAATCGTATAAATACTCGGTATTATTTATAGGCAAAGCCCAACCACCAGCACCTTCTGTAAGCAGGTAGTCAGCGCCTTGCTGTTTTACCGTTTTATAAGCTGCAGTAAGTTTGTTTACATTTATAGTTACACCTGCCTGCTCTGCTGCTATGTGGGGGGCTATAGGTGGTGCAAAAGTAAAGGGATTTACCACGTCATACTTTGCGCTTACTGTTGCACTTTCCATCAGCATAAGTGCATCATCATTAACAAGTTGGTCAAACGCCATTTCAGACCCAGCAGCTAGTGGTTTATACCCTATTGCCTTTTTTTTATGTTGGGCAAGCAGTTTTAACAATAAACTTGTTACATGTGTTTTTCCCGCATCGGTGTCGGTACCAGTAATAAAAAATTCTTTCATAGCTTTGCCTTGTAACAAACGATGTTTACGCTTTAGTTAATGATAACAATACTACATGATACGAAACACACGCTTTTTGGTTTATTAACGGATACGCTGCACAGGCCGTTTTAAGCGCCGATTTTGTTAATAACCCTGGGCGTGTTTTTCCTGTATTCTGAGTGGTTGCGCCAATTGCTTTTATTGAGCGAATTGCTTGCAGCGGTGTCGAGTATTTATCTGTATAAATTGTGCTTTTAGAGCTTGTAACATTAAAACCAGAACTTTGGACCGATTGGTTTATATAATCAACCGAATTAAATGTATTAATATGGCTGTGGCTATCTACCGCAGCAAACGCTGTTTTTATCTCGTTTAGTGAGCCTTCCACTACAGTGCTAATAAAAGCTTGCCCGCCCGGTTTTAATACCTCATAAAGTGACTTTAAAAGCACCTTAAAGTTAGCTGACCATTGCACCGCAAAGTTACTAAAAATAATATCTACACTGTTTGATTGTAATGGTAAATTGTCCATATCTGCGCATACTTTGTAACCGCCTTTATTACAACTATTTAGCATATTAAAACTTAAATCCATTGAAAGCACATTACCGTAAAGGCTTTTAAGCTGATGAGTGTTTACAAGTGGGCCTGCACCTAAATCAACACACACCTTATTTTTATTACATGCTGAAGGCGCTATTAATTTGAACAAGTCATCCGCTGCTTTTTTTTGAACATGCGCATGCGTATTGTAATTACCCGCCGCTTTTGAAAAGTTAACCTGCGCTCCTTTTTTAAGTGCTGGGTTAAACCTTTTTAAATGGCACATTGTTGCGGGCTTTGTAACCGGCTTACTATCAAGTGCATGGGCTATCATGATAGTGCCTCTGCTAAATGTTTAACTAGATAAGTAATATCATCAAGGGTGTGCGCTGCCGTTAACGTCACTCTTAACCGTGCAGTATTGTAAGCAACCGTAGGTGGGCGAATAGCGGTTAGCCAAATTCCTTGTTGCTTGAGTTTATTAGCCGCTTTTAATGTTTGCTCTGCACACCCTAATACAATAGGTTGAATAGCCGTATCGGACTCCATTACCGCTATGTTGTGCTGTTGTGCAAGGTGTTTAAAAGTAGCAATGTTTTTATTTAACATTACTCGTTGCGTGTTAGCTGTTTTAATGTGCTTTAAGCGCACTAATGTATTATCTGCCAATAACGGCGACATAGCCGTTGAGTATGTGTAATCGCGGTTATATTGCAGCATGTAGTCTATAAATGCGCGTGAACCCAACACACACGCGCCACTACTAGCAACAGCTTTACCAAATGTGATGACGAGTATATCGGGTAAAATATCGCCAATAAATGTTTCGCAACTACCCAGCCCTGTATTACCTAACACGCCAAAGCCATGTGCGTCGTCTATCATCAGCCATGCATTGTGTTTTTTTGCAAGGCGCAGTAGGTCTTTGATAGGGGCCGTATCGCCATCCATCGAAAAAACACCTTCGCTAATAATTAACTTATTTTGTGCTTTTGACTTTTCGAGCCTAGATCGTAAGTGATTTAAATCGTTGTGGTTAAACCGTATTAAAGCCGCATTTGAATGAAGTGCCCCATCTATTAAGCTAGCGTGGTTTAACTTATCTTGAAAAATAGCGCTGTTTTGCGCTGCTGCTTTATCCTGAAACAACGCTTTAATTACACTGCTATTAGCACTAAACCCAGAATTAAAAAGCAACCCAGCTTGATAACCTAACTGAGTGCATAAGTACTGCTCTAACGCTTGTTGCTGTAATTGATACCCTGTTACTAATGCAGAGCTATGGCTACCTAACGTATTAATATTTTCGTTCTCAATAGTTAAATCACCAAAGCCCAAGTAATCATTACTGGCAAAATTTAGGTAGGTTTTATCATTTACCATAATGGTTCGTGCTGTGGCGCTTTGTACCACATGGCGTTTGCGTAAAAGCAATTGCTCTGCCCGTTCATTAAGGTGTGTGCTAATAAATTCAAATGGCATGAGTAACGCTTAATTAGGCTTCGTAAAATAATTCAGACGTTGCTTTATCTGCAACTTGCGATGAAAGCGACGCTGCTACAGCTTCATCTGAATAATCTTCACGCGTTTCTGGGTTCATTCCTAGCTTTTTAATTAGGTTCATATCGGCATCCGCTTCTGGGTTTTCGGTGGTAAGCAGCTTGTCACCATAAAATATAGAGTTAGCACCTGCAAAAAAACACATTGATTGCATTTGCTCGTTCATGGCGTTACGCCCTGCCGACAAACGTACATAGCTGTGTGGCATCATTATTCGTGCAGTAGCAATAGTGCGTATAAACTCAAAATGGTCTAAATCGTCAACGTTTTCAAGTGGGGTACCTTTTACTTTAACTAGCATATTAATAGGTACACTTTCTGGCTGTTGTGGCAAGTTAGCCAATTGCATAAGTAACCCATAACGGTCGGCTGCTTGCTCGCCCATACCGACAATACCGCCTGAACAGACTTTCATACCGGCATCGCGTACATGATCTATGGTGTTTAATCGATCTTCAAAGGTACGGGTTGATATAATTTGCTCGTAGTATTCAGGTGATGTATCAAGATTATGGTTGTAGTAATCTAAACCTGCACTGCTGAGTTCGTGCGCTTTTTCGTTTGTGAGTTTGCCCAGCGTCATGCAGGTTTCAAGGCCAAGCTCTTTTACTTCTTTTACCATTTTCGAAATGTAAGGCATGTCTCTGTCTTTTGGATCTGACCACGCAGCGCCCATACAAAAACGTGTTGCGCCTTTTTGTTTAGCTAAACGCGCTTGCTCTACTACTTTTTCTACTTCAATAAGGCGCTCGCGCTCTAGGTCGGTTTTATAGTGCCCTGACTGTGGGCAATACTTGCAATCTTCTGGGCATGCCCCAGTTTTAATTGATAACAGGGTAGAAATTTGCACTTCATTTGGGTTGAAGTTAGCACGGTGAACCGACGCCGCCTTAAAAAGTAAATCGTTAAACGGCATTTCAAATAATGCTTTAACTTCGCTATGGGTCCAATTGTGGCGAACAGGTGCAAGTTCCATAATTCTCTCTTTATTTTTTTCATATCGGTGATGTTGGATTAGTCTAAAACTTCAAGTACCATTGTCAACGAAGCCCACCTAGTTAAAGTTTACATATGAACAATAAACACTCAATTGATTTAAATTTTGATCGTGAACACATTTGGCATCCATACACATCAATGACAAAGCCTATTCCCGTTTACCCTGTCACCCATGCTAAACACAATATAATTTACCTCGAAACAGGCGAGCAACTTATAGATGGCATGGCATCGTGGTGGAGCGCTATTCATGGTTACAACCACCCTGCTATTAACAAAGCAATGGTTAATCAAATTAATCACATGAGCCACATTATGTTTGGAGGTATCACACATTCAAGTGCAGTTGAGCTGTGTAAAAAACTTGTAGATATCACCCCCCCAAGCTTAACTAAAGTATTTTTAGCTGACAGTGGCTCGGTAAGTGTTGAAGTAGCTATTAAAATGGCTCTGCAATACTGGTTAAGCCAAGGTATTAAAACAAAACAAAAATTAATGACGCCTTATAAGGGTTATCATGGCGATACGTTTGCTGCAATGAGCGTATGCGATCCTGTGAACTCTATGCATAGCCTATATAAAGGTTTTTTGCCTGAGCACGTATTTGTACCAGCCCCTACCAGTAAGTTTTCAAGCACTTTTGAGCAAAGTGAAGCGCGTGAACTTGAACAGTATTTTAAAAATAACCACCAACACGTAGCTGCTTTTATTATTGAACCCATAGTACAAAATGCGGGAGGTATGAATTTTTATCATCCCGATTATTTAGCCTGCGTAAGGCAGCTATGCAATCAATACAATGTACTTTTAATTTGCGACGAAATAGCCACAGGCTTTGGCCGTACGGGTAAGTTATTTGCGGTTGAACACGCTAATATTGAACCCGATATTTTATGTATAGGTAAAGCACTTACCGGTGGCTCAATGACTTTATCGGCAACGCTTACGAGCGATAAAATTGCCACAGGTATTAGCGAAGGTGAAGCCGGAGTTTTGATGCACGGACCTACTTTTATGGGTAATCCGCTAGCGTGTGCAGCTGCATGTGCCAGCATAGACTTATTACTTGAGCAAAACTGGCAACAACGCGTAGAAGAAATAAATAATCAACTTCAGCAATTACACAAATGTGCGGAGCTTGAAGACGTTGCTGATGTAAGAGTGCTCGGCGCGATAGGTGTTGTAGAGCTTAATAAAGAGGTTAGCAATATCGATGTTGCGACTATTCAGGCCTTTTTTGTAAAACAAGGTGTATGGATCCGCCCTTTCGGTAAACTAATTTACCTTATGCCACCGTATATAAGTGACGAAAACAGTATTAAAACACTTTGCGATGCTATCTATAGTGCAATTAAAGGCAAACATTACGCTAAAGCACATTGATTTTTTAAAGTTAAATAGTGGTATTAATTAGTTAATAGCTTCATTAATTTTAAGCAAAAAGCGGATTTAACTTGATGTAGATCATTTGTATTAATTAAATTCGCCCTCACGCCTTCAAATACGTGTTTAGCAGTTTTAGTATATTGCTCTTCGTAATATTTACGGATATGATAATACCTATCATTTACAATTACCTTTTTGGACTTCTTTCATGAACTTATTTTTTAAACCAGCCAAAACATTAGGTGCCTCTTTATTAATAGCGTCTGCGTTTATTGCGCAACCTGTATTTGCTAACGGTCCTATTGGTGAACATGTAAATCACCTTCAAGCTAACCTTAAAAGCTATAACGAAGAAGTTGAGTGGATGGTAGGCAAAGTAGACAAACTTGTTAGCACCTACGAAAATAAAGGCGCTAAGGCCGTAAATACCGACGATTTAATTGAATATTGGGAATCGGTAAAATTTCACAGTGCAATTGAAACTAATTTAGTGCCTGTTTATGCCTCTATTTGGCAAGGTTTGTACGGTGTAAAAATGGCAATTGACGGTGGTAAATCAGCCACTGAGGTTCGTGTACAACAAACCGCAATGAATAATGCTTTATGGCAAGGTTTAGGTGCTGTTAAATTAGCGGCTAAATTTCAACAAAAAGGCTTGTTAGAGTCTGTTACAGCTACAGCAAGTAAAGAAATGACACAAAGTGCAACAATAGACGAAATAAAGCACAAACTAGACCGCGTCATCGCAAAACTTGCTGAGCGCCTTCAAGACGAAGCCACAGAAATTGTTCACGATACTTACCTACACTTATTCGAAGGCGTTGAAGGAACACTTATCGAGCAAGATGCAAATTTAGTCGAGGCACTTGAAAAAGATTTTAACGTCACGCTTCCAAAAGCAATCGCAGATAACAAAAGTGTTGATGAAGTACGCGATGTAGTTACCAGCATGCAAACAAAATTAGACCGCGCCAAACGTTTAATTGAAAAAGCAGAGAAAAACCGTAAGGACGTTTTTTAGTGGAACGCAGAACCTTTATACAAGGGTTAGCAGCATTAGGGGTAATGGGCTCATTGCCATTACCTTTATCGCAAGCTTTTGCTAATACACTAACCAACCCCGTCTCAGTTGACGATTTACCTAAGCTTAAAGGTGATTTAACCTTATATTTAGGTCGAGGTGAAGGTGGTTTATACGAAAACGTATTACAAGCTATCCAAAAAAATAACCCTGATTTTAATTTAGCTATTCGCCGTGGACCAACAGCTGCACTTGCCAACACAATTGTTGCAGAAGCCAAAGCGGGTGTTAAACGTGCTGATTTATTTTGGGCTGTGGACTCAGGTGCAATTGGTTTAGTGACCGATGCAGGTCTTGCCAAACCACTGCCAGACGATTTATCGGCTCAACTGCAGCCGCAATTTAAATATAAAGACTGGGCGCCAGTAACGGGACGTATTCGCACATTGCCTTTTAATACGTCGCGTTTAACCAAAGATAAAATTCCAACCAGCATTATGGAAATTGCTGACAGTGACTTGAGTATTGGTTGGGCCCCTGCTTATGCGTCTTTTCAATCGTTTGTTACAGCAATGCGTATTTTACAAGGCGATGATAAAACGGCTAAATGGCTCAAAAAAGTTAAAAAACGTGCAAAAACATACGCAGGTGAATTAGGCGTTGTAATGGGTGTGGAACGGGGTGAAGTTGATATTGGCTTTGCTAATCATTATTACACTTTACGTTTAAAATCAGGCAAGCCGGATGCAAATCTTGATTTAGCCTTTACCCAAAACGATGCAGGCTGTTTAGTAAACGCCTCGGGTATATTAACGCTTAACAACGACCCGCTTGCAACTAACTTTATGCGCTACTTACTCAGCAAAGAAGTACAAGGCTATTTAGCACGTGAAGCCTACGAAATACCCCTTGTAAACGGTATTGCTCAGCCTGATGGTTTACCTTCGCTTTCGAGTGTTTCACCACCTAAAATTGATTTAACACAGCTTGCAGATTTGCGACCCACTATTGACTTAATGCGCAGCAACGGCGTTTTATAATGCGATTACCCCCATCTTACCCAATGGCGCTGCTTGCAGCGCTCATTACGCTTACCCCTATTTGTATATTAATGGTGCTTGCTAGTGACTCAAGTTCCTATTTTGATAGCCATAATTTAACCATATTAGGTAATACACTGGCTTTAATGGGCTTAACTGTTTTAGGCTCAATTTTAATCGGCGTACCACTTGCGTTTATAAGCGCCTATGTACACTTACCATTTAAAAAAGCATGGCTTGTATTATTCGCCGCTCCCCTTGCTATACCCAGTTATATTGGTGCGTTTACGCTTTATGCTGCATTTGGCCCTGGGGGTGAAATAAATAATTTACTCGGATTTGAAACACCGTCTATGTATGGGCTATCCGGCGCTGCAATAGTTATGACCTTGTATACATTCCCATTTGTTATGATGACTACCCGATCATCTTTACTCAGTTTAGACGCCAGCATGGTAAACGCAGCTCGCACATTGGGTATGTCGATGACGCAAAGTGTATTCAAAGTTATTCTACCCCGCGTGGTAAATGGCATTGCTGCTGGGTCGTTATTAGTAGCACTTTACACTTTATCTGACTTTGGCACCCCAGCCATGATGAGACTTGATACATTCACCCGTGTTATTTATGTTGAATACAATGCGTTTGAACTGGGTCGCGCAGCGATGCTGTCGCTTCAGTTAATGGTTATTGTAGGTTTTTTACTACTAATAGAATCACAAATAAAAACGGCTACTGAGCGCCATGGCCGCCCTCATATTTTATTTCCAAGTAAACTTCAATTGAGTGCGTTATTTGCTCTGTTCGCCCCTGTGATGTTGCTAGCGATTGGCTTACCCTTGGCAATATTTTTTATATGGCTTGCAAGAGATGGCTTAAGTAATTTTGATTTTACCATTGCATGGCATTCAACCTATGCATCTGCTCTTGCTGCTATTGTTGCAGTAATAGTAGCGGTCCCTGTTGCGCACGCGGCTCTCAGTGGCAAAGCAGGCAGAATTATGGAGCGCGTTACTTACTTTGGCTTTGGCATACCCGGTATTGTAATGGGAACAGCGCTGGTTTATGGCGGGTTGCAATTACCATTTTTGTATCAAACTTTGGGGTTACTTATTATTGCCTACATGCTACGTTTTTTGCCTCTCGCGGTTGGTTCAATTCGTACTAGTACCGAACATTTAGATCCAAGCTTAGTAAAATCTGCGCGAGTGCTTGGTGCAAGCCCGCGCGAAGCCTTCACACGTATTACTTTGCCTTTAACCATGCGTGGTATCGTCGCTGGTGGTGCATTGGTGTTTTTAGAGTCAATGCGTGAACTTGAAGCCACTTTATTGCTAGGCCCTACTGGGTTTGAAACCCTGTCTACTTATTTATGGCGTGTTTACGAAGCTGGCTATTTTGGCCGTGCTGCCATACCTGGGCTGTTATTAGTGGTGATCTCTGCTTGTGGTTTAGCTATTATGATGTCTGGCGAAAAACGTAACCAGTTTGAACATTAAGGATTTGAAATAAATGCTATCTGTAAGTCAGTTGTCTATAGATTATGGCAGTAATCGTGTTGTGAGCGATTTAAATCTAACACTTGGTGAAAACGAAATTCTAATGCTTGTTGGCCCCACCGGATGCGGTAAAAGTACAATATTACAAGCACTCGCAGGCTTAATACCCATTTCTGAGGGTGATATAAACGCAGATAAATGGCGTGCAACCCCTAATAAATCAGTGCCTCCTGAGAAGCGCAGTGTAGGTATGGTTTTTCAAGACTTTGCGTTATTTCCGCATTTAACGGTTGAGCAAAATATTTGTTTTAAATTAAAAGATCACAGCGTGGCAGATCATTGGATTAACCTACTTGGTCTTGAAGAGTTTAGGGCTAAGAAACCTGCGACCCTGTCTGGCGGCCAGAAACAACGTGTTGCATTAGCACGTACTCTTGCTCACCAGCCTGACTTTGTATTACTTGATGAGCCGCTATCGAATCTAGACGCCGCGTTAAAAGACATGCTGCGTTGGGATATCCGAAACGCACTAAAAAATGCAGGTGTCCCTGCTATTTGGGTTACCCACGACCAAGAAGAGGCACTATCGGTTGGGGATCGTGTTGGTGTTTTAAAAGGTGGGCAAATACAACAAATTGACACTCCCGAAAAATGCTTTAGTACCCCCGCTAATCGTTTCGTTGCGCGCTTTTTGGGTGAAGCTAGCTTTATAAAAGGCACGTTAAATAATGGCCAAGCGCTTACCGACATTGGTAATGTTCCCGCTCACGGTGTTGACTGCGCTCAAGGCGATGTTGATGTATTATTGCGTCCAGACGATGTATTATTAGTGCAAAGCAGCGTAGGTAATAATGGCGAAGTTATTTGGGTACGTTTTGAAGGCGGAAGCCGGTTATGCGCAATTAAACTCGCCTGTGGTACTGTAGTTACTAGCCGTGTGAGTCATGAAGTGGTTGTTCACCCTGGTGATAACGTGCATGTTTCGCTAAGCACTTCTCATCCACTGGCGGCATTTAAAAGCTAGCGGATTAACCATGTTACTTTGGAGGAAACTATGAACGGACCAAACCCAAATAACCCATCTCCAATGCCAGGGTTTCCTCAAGTAGGTTATTTAAAAAATTTTATTACCTCACCTAATATAGAAGTGGGTGATTATACGTATTACGACGACCCTGATGGGCCTGAACACTTCGAAAAAAACGTACTTTATCATTTCGATTTTATTGGCGACAAACTTATTATTGGGAAGTTTTGCGCCATAGCAAAAGATGTAACGTTTATAATGAATGGGGCTAATCATCAAAGTGCTGGTTTTTCTACCTACCCTTTTTTTATATTTGGTAACGGGTGGGAAAAGTCTGCACCCCAACCAGGTGATTTACCTTTTAAAGGCGATACTGAAATAGGTAATGATGTGTGGATTGGCTATAACGCCACTATCATGCCTGGGGTAAAAATAGGAAGTGGCGCAATCATTGCCAGTAAATCGGTAGTGACCAGCGATGTACCAGCTTATGTCGTCGTTGGTGGTAATCCAGCAAAAATAATCAAACAGCGTTTTGACGATAAAACGGTTAATGCACTGCTATCTATTGCATGGTGGGATTGGAGCAGTGACAAAATCACTGCTCATTTAGATGCTATAACTCAAAATAATTTAGACTTACTGTCTAAACTATAACACTACCATTCAAACATATACGCCATTTTACTAATGGTTTTAAGCGGCACGTTATGCGAATTGCGTTTAGCGTATAAGTGCTGCATAGATTTATCTTTTACTTCACCCACTATCACTTCTTTAACTTGGTAACCTAAGGCAACAGCTGCTTGAGTGTATGCAACAAACTCCCATTTTTTTATATTGGTGTTGTCTACAATCACGAGCGGAATATCTTGTGCGAGCGCTTGAATAAAACGCGCTAAATTTAAATTATGGTATTGCGGTAATTTAAATTTATCAAAATGATATTCGCCCTGCTCATTTAAAAAATAATCGTCTGTTGAGCAAATTAAGTATTGGCTTTCATCTGCAGTCGCTAATTCGTCTGCTAAATTTTGTGCATAATACGACTTACCGCTTCCAGGTAGTCCACGTAAAATAAAAACTTGTTTCATAGCATCCATTTCTAAAGTAATGGTCAGTATTGAGTAATCAAAGAATATATAATGCCACAAAATCACTAAATTTCAGAGAAGCAAATTACAAACATAGTCATTTGTGCCTAAAAATTGACTAAAAATAAACCGCATTGATAAAAACTTATAAAGAGTTGCCCGCAATAGTTTTTTTATTTTACTTTACTAGGTAAGATACAGGGTTCTAGTACAGCACCATCTATAAATAAAATATGATTTATATACTGTACATATTTAAATAAATAAAGTTAGGCAACTTATATCATTGGAGTGAAGATGAGCCATTTAGCGATTTCAGAGCTATTAAAAGGCAATGTTGCGGTAGACAGCCAAGTAACAATTAAGGGCTGGATCCGTACTCGCCGCGATTCAAAAGCAGGAATTTCATTTTTAGCCGTTCATGACGGTTCGTGTTTTGATCCTATTCAAGCGGTAGTTCCTAATTCACTAAATAATTATGATGAAGTTACTAGCTTAACAGCCGGTTGTTCTGTATCGGTTACTGGTGTTTTAGTTCAATCTGCGGGTAAAGGCCAATCGTTTGAAATTCAAGCGAATACGGTCACTGTATTAGGTTGGGTAGAAAACCCAGATTCATACCCAATGTCGGCAAAACGCCACAGCATTGAGTACTTACGTGAGCACGCTCACCTTCGCCCTCGTACAAATATGATTGGCGCGGTAACTCGTGTACGTAACTGTTTAGCTCAAGCCATTCACCGTTTTTACCACGAGCAAGGTTACTACTGGATCAGCACACCTATTATCACAGCAAGTGACTGTGAAGGCGCTGGTGAAATGTTCCGTGTATCTACACTTGATATGCAAAACTTACCGCGTACAGATAAAGGCGATGTTGATTACAGTGAAGACTTTTTTGGAAAAGAAGCATTCTTAACTGTATCTGGCCAGTTAAACGGCGAAACTTACGCGTCTGCAATGTCAAAAATTTATACGTTTGGCCCGACTTTCCGTGCAGAAAACTCAAATACTTCACGCCACTTGGCTGAGTTTTGGATGGTTGAACCTGAAGTAGCGTTTGCAGATTTAGAAGATATTGCAAAGCTTGCTGAAAACATGCTTAAGTACGTATTTAAAGCGGTACTTGAAGAGCGCCGTGACGACATGGAGTTTTTTGCTCAACGTATCGAAAAAACTGCGATTAGCCGTTTAGAAGAATTTGTTGAAAAAGACTTTGCACAAGTTGATTACACAGACGCAGTCGAAATTCTTAAAAACTGCGGTAAGAAATTTGAGTTTAATGTTGAATGGGGTGTAGATTTACAGTCTGAGCACGAACGTTACCTAGCAGAAGAACACTTTAAAGCACCGGTAGTAATTAAAAACTACCCACGTGATATTAAAGCATTTTACATGCGCCAAAACGAAGACGGCAAAACCGTTGCCGCTATGGACGTAGTTGCACCGGGTATTGGTGAAATCATTGGTGGTTCTCAACGTGAAGAGCGCCTTGATGTACTTGATGCGCGCCTTGAAGAAATGGGCTTAAACAAAGAAGATTACAGCTGGTACCGCGACCTACGTAAATACGGTAGTGTGCCACATTCAGGCTTTGGTTTAGGTTTTGAACGCTTAGTTGCTTATGTAACAGGTATGGGCAATGTACGTGACGTAATCGCCTTCCCTCGTACGAAAGGCAGCGCAACGTACTAAATTAGTATTTAATAAATTGTTTAAATGTTAAAAACCAGCCAATTGGCTGGTTTTTTTATGACAATAACTTAGCGTAAAAAAAGCCGCAGCACCCAAATGGCACCACGGCTTTCAACCAGAATAGTTTTAATAAATGGTTATAGTGCGCTTTCTAATTGCGGTAACACATCAAATAAATCGGCAACGAGTCCATAGTCTGCAACCTGAAAAATAGGTGCATCGGGATCTTTGTTAATTGCAACAATCACTTTTGAGTCTTTCATACCTGCTAGGTGTTGAATGGCACCACTAATACCCACTGCGATATATAAGTTAGGCGCTACAATTTTACCTGTTTGCCCTACTTGCATATCATTAGGTACAAAGCCTGCGTCTACCGCAGCGCGCGATGCACCAATAGCAGCACCTAATTTATCGGCTATACCATTTAAAAGAGCGAAATTTTCGCCATTTTGCATACCACGACCGCCAGATATAACCACCTCAGCAGCGGTAAGTTCTGGGCGCTCTGACTCAGTTTGCTCAACGCTTACAAACGTACTTAACTGTGAGTCCGATACTGTATCTAAAGTATTAATACTTACAGCGGCTTGCTCGCCTTGTAAATCAAAACTACTTGCGCGAACGGTAATCACCTTTTTAGCATCAAGTGATTTTACAGTCGCAATAGCGTTACCGGCATAAATTGGGCGTTTAAACGTATCAGCATCTATTACATCAATAATTTCAGATATTTGTGCTACATCTAAAAGGGCCGCAACACGTGGCATAAAATTTTTGCCTGTGGTAGTTGCACTTGCCACAATATGACTGTAGTTGTCAGTTAACGACATAACTAAATCGGTCATACTTTCTGCTAGTTGATGTCCATAAGCTGCATTATCTGCAACAAGCACACTCGCAACGCCTTCTATACTTGAAATAGTCTCACTCATATTGGCGATGTTTTCACCGGCCACTAATACATCAACAGGAAAACCCATTTTAATAGCCGCATTAATTGTTTTTGAGGTTTCTGGTTTTAAGGCACCGTTGTCGTGCTCTGCAATTACAAGTGTTTTCATTTAAATCACCTTTGCCTCTGTTTTTAATTTTTCTACAAGTTGTGCAACGTCTTCCACAATAATGCCACCACTACGTTTAGCCGGTTCTTCTACGCTAACAAGCTGAATACGAGGTGTTAAATCTACACCTAAAGAGTCTGCAGCTATTACATCAAGCGGCTTGCGTTTTGCTTTCATTATATTGGGTAGTGATGCATAACGTGGTTCGTTCAAACGTAAATCTGTAGTGATAATGGCTGGCAATGAAAGTGCGACCGTTTGCAAACCGCCGTCTACTTCGCGCGTAACATTTACTTTTCCATCAGCGACGACCACTTTAGACGCAAACGTACCTTGCCCACGATTAGTTAATGCTGCAAGCATTTGACCCGTTTGGTTATTGTCTGAATCAATCGACTGCTTTCCTAAAATAACAAGTTCTGGCGCTTCTTGCTCTACAATTTTCGCGAGTAATTTTGCAATGTGTAATGACTCTAATTTTTCATCGGTTTCGATGTGGATTGCTTTATCTGCACCCAGTGCAAGCGCTGTGCGTAGTTGTTCTTGCGATGTTTTAGCGCCAATAGTAACAGCTACAACTTCAGTGGCTGTACCAGCTTCTTTTAAGCGAATAGCTTCTTCAATTGCAATTTCACAAAATGGGTTCATCGCCATTTTAACGTTCGTTAAATCTACATCGCTGTTGTCACTTTTGACACGCGCTTTTACGTTGTAATCTATAACGCGTTTTATTGGTACAAGAACTTTCATAGGAACTCCATAATTATTTAAACCTACAACCTAACGTGTACGTCAACCTATTTATTTTATGAAATCAGACTACTTCCTGTTGACGTAAACGTCAACCTAAAATAACCTTTAACTATTCACAGCCTGTAACGAAAAATTGGCATTGTAATAAATAGGCTGAATACCTTATTCAAATACTGAGGCAGTATTGAGTGAGTCCGTCATAAATAAAGAGGTTATTATGGTCGAACGTGAAACCATGGAATTTGATGTAGTTGTTGTAGGCGCTGGACCTGCGGGACTTGCTAGTGCAATAAAACTCGCACAACTTGCACAAGAAAAACAACAAGAGTGCATGATTTGTGTTGTAGAAAAAGGCTCAGAAGTTGGCGCGCATGTTCTATCGGGCGCTGTTTTTGAAACAAAAGCGTTAGATGAATTACTACCAAATTGGCAAGAGCAAGGTGCGCCAGTAACTACAAAAGTAACCAATGATGAAATTTATTGGTTTAATAACGAAGAAAAAGCAACATCAATCCCCCACTTTGCTACGCCTAAAACATTTCATAATAATGGTAACTACATTGTTTCAATGGGTAACGTATGCCGGTGGCTTGCAGAGCAAGCTGAAAGTTTAGGCGTAGAAATATTTCCAGGCTTTAGCGCGCATTCACTTATTATTGAAGACGACGCAGTAAAAGGTATTGTTACGGGTGACATGGGCGTTGATAAAGAGGGTAATGAAAAAGATGGCTACATGCCAGGCATGGAACTAAGAGCTAAATATACTATTTTTGCTGAGGGCTGCCGAGGCCATTTAGGCAAACAACTTATAAACCAGTTTGCACTTGATGCTGACTCATCGCCTCAACATTATGGCTTAGGCTTTAAAGAAATATGGCAAGTAGATGAGTCTAAGCATCAACAAGGTAAAGTAGTTCATGGCACAGGTTGGCCGTTAAGTGGTGATACGAGCGGTGGTGCATTTATGTATCATAGCGAAAATAATCAGGTCGTTGTTGGCTTAATTGTTGATTTAAATTACACAAACCCGCATTTAAGTCCGTTTGATGAATTCCAGCGAATGAAACATCATCCTGTTTTTAAACAGGTACTTGAAGGCGGTGAGCGTATTGCTTATGGCGCGCGTGCTATTGCAAAAGGTGGATTACACTCTTTACCTAAAATGCACTTTCCAGGTGGGTTATTAGTAGGCTGTGATGCAGGCACTTTAAATTTTGCAAAAATTAAGGGAAATCACACAGCAATGAAATCGGGCATGATAGCCGCTGAAGTCATTTTTGAAGCATTAGAAAATGAACAAGCTAATACTGATTTAGTAAATTACCACACGCAGTTTGAACAATCTTGGGCTTATAAAGAGCTTTATCAGTCTCGTAATTTTGGTCCGGTGATGCATAAGCTAGGTAAATTTTTAGGGGGTGCATATAACACGCTCGATCAAAATGTATTCAACGGTGCTTTACCATTTACCTTTAAAGATGATGTACCAGATTACTCTACGCTGGTTGATGCTAACATTGCTAAAAAAATAACTTACCCTAAGCCTGATGGTTCACTTAGTTTTGATAAACTTTCAAGTGTGTTTTTATCAAACACTAACCATGAAGAGTCTCAACCTTGTCACCTAAAACTTAAAAACACAGCAATACCAATAAAAGTTAATCTTGTGAAATTTGATGAACCTGCGCAGCGCTATTGCCCAGCAGGTGTTTATGAGGTGCAAGAAATAGAGGGTAACAACGAGTTTGTAATAAATGCACAAAACTGTGTTCACTGTAAAACCTGTGACATTAAAGATCCGAGCCAAAACATCACGTGGGTTACCCCAGAGGGCGCTGGCGGCCCTAATTACCCCAATATGTAATATCTTTTACATATAAATAATAAACATATCCTAAATTGCAGGGGCTTCGGCCCCTTTTTTGCGCTATGCTGATTGTATAACTAATAAAAAGAGTAAAGCTTATGCCGTCGTCAAATGTTGTTTTTCGTTTTTTAGCAGAACCTACCGACGTTAATTTTGGTGGGAAGGTACATGGTGGTGTGGTTATGAAGTGGATTGACCAAGCTGGCTATGCCTGTGCTGCTGGCTGGAGTGGTCATTATTGTGTAACCGTATCGGTGGCAGGTGTTAAATTTAGACGCCCTATTCTGGTTGGTCAAATAGTAGAAGTGGAAGCTAAAATTGCACATACCGGTAAAACAAGTATGCAAATATTTATACAAGTTCGGTGTGGCGACCCTAAAACACAGAACATGGTTGAAACAAATCACTGTGTAATAAGCTTTGTTGCCATGGATGAAACGGGTTATCCCGTTGCAGTGCCAGAGTTTAAAGCGATTACCAATGAAGATATAAAATTAGAAAACTACGCAATTAAAATGAAAGAAATTGCGATTGAAACCGAAAACTTACTTCATCAAGTGTAATTACGCATTAGCTAATTTTTGTACTGTAAAAATCACCTAATGCTTTGTAAAAAATACAATTTATTTAAAATCGCTAAATCTTAGCAGTTAGCGATTTGTTTAATAAAAAACCTAAACAACCCAAATAACTAATCCAAAAATACTAGTTCAGCTGTTTTAGTAATCAATTTAATCATTGGCATGTTCACTGCAAATAAGTAATTGAAGTTTGAAAAATCAAACCATTTTATTTTTTAAAGGAGCTATTTAATGATTAAATCACTTTCACTTTCAGCACTAGCGCTAGCAACACTTGGTTTTAACTCTGCGGCGCAGGCAGATATTTCCGATTTTGATTCTCCACGTATTTATACCGGTATAGGTTACGGACAGTACTCTTTTGAGTTTGAAGACAGTGAAAACGATACTGATTTTGATGATGACGCACAAATGCTCAAAGGATATGTTGGTACGCAATTTAATGAATATTTAAGTGTAGAGCTGGCTTATCAAAACTTTGATGAAGTTAGCGACATTGACAGTAAAGCTGAAATTGACGGCGTGTCATTGGCCGCGCGTTTAGGTATCCCATTAACTGAGAGCTTTTCGGTTTATGCCAAAGGTGGTTGGTTAGAATGGGATGCAGATATAAAACAAGAACTCCCTGTTGGAAGCGTTTCTACTTCACAAGACGGCGGTGACGCATTTTATGGTGCAGGTTTAGAATTTGCTTTTTCTAGCAATGTGCAAATGCGTTTAGAGTACGAGCGTTACAAACTAGACGATGATATTGATCCTGATATGGATGTAGCATCAGTGTCACTGCAATACATGTTTTAAACTATAAACAGGCTGTTTAACAAAGGTAAGCTTAGGCTTACCTTTTTCTACTTCATATAAACCACTCAGTCTAAAAGCTATTTTAAACCACTTAGTCTAATTAAATAAATTGCTCTGCTGTGATGCGATTGCCTGCAAATAAAGGTAGAATGCCCGCCTGTTCTATTTGTACTTGAGTAACATGAGCGACTACAGCATTTCGGCCGTTGGCCACATACAATCTCCCTATAAACAAAAGTTTGCCATACCAAGACAACCTCGTTTAGTACCTGAAGCCAAAGCAAAACTTATTTTTGCGCCTGATTTTAACCGCGAAGAATTTTTACGCGGTATTGATGAATTTACCCACATTTGGTTATTGTTTCGCTTTCATGAAACCGCAGATAAAGGCTACTCGCCCATGGTACGCCCTCCTCGCTTAGGCGGTAATGAACGCAAAGGTGTATTTGCTACTCGTGCTACTTTCAGACCAAATGCCATTGGTATGAGTGCAGTAAAGCTTGAAGGTATAGAATATAAAAATGGCCAACTCAGTTTATTACTTGCCGGAATAGACCTGCTCGATGGCACGCCCATCATTGACATAAAACCCTACTTGCCCTACTCAGATGCCATGCTTGACGCAAGTGCGGGCTTTGCAGATACACGCCCAGAAACACACATGAGCGTAGAGTTTACACCTGAAGTGACTTTATTCATTGAGCAGCAAACTAAATACCCTGATTTATTAAACTTTATTAGTAATGTTTTAAAACAAGATCCACGCCCTGCTTACAAAAAACAAAAAGACGGCGAGCAGAGCTATGGAATGACATTGTATGATTACAATATACGCTGGCAAGTTAATGGCGAGCACAACCTAGTAACAAGTATAGAAAAAAGCTAAATAACTCACTTAGCGCTTTTGTGTAAAAGCAACCGCTGGTAAACTTAAGCTCTATTAAAAGAACATATTACTCTATTTCGGAAAAATAATGCGTACCAGTCAATATATACTCGCAACACTTAAAGAAACGCCTTCAGATGCTGAAATTGTATCGCATCAGTTAATGCTTAGAGCCGGTATGATCCGCCGCGTCGCTTCGGGTTTATACACTTGGTTACCCTCTGGTTTACGCGTTTTGCGTAAAGTTGAAAACATTGTTCGTGAAGAAATGGACAAAGCAGGCGCAATAGAAATGCTGATGCCTGTGATACAACCTGCTGATTTATGGGAAGAGTCAGGCCGTTGGAGCGAGTTTGGTCCAGAGCTAATGCGCTTTACAGACCGTCATAATCGTGAATTTGCCCTTGGTCCAACACATGAAGAAGTAATCACTGATTTTGTTCGTAAAGAAGTGAATAGCTATAAACAGTTACCGCTTACTTTATATCAAGTACAAACTAAAGTACGTGACGAAAGACGCCCTCGTTTTGGTGTTATGCGCGCACGCGAATTCACCATGAAAGATGCTTATTCGTTTCATTTAAGCGAAGAATGTTTAAATAATACGTATCAAGCAATGCACAAAGCATACTGTAATATTTTTGAACGTTTAGGCCTAGATTATCGCCCTGTAATTGCCGATACAGGCTCTATTGGTGGTAGTGTATCTCACGAATTCCATGTTTTAGCCGAATCAGGTGAAGACGCTATCGCATTTAGTGATGGTAGCGATTACGCCGCTAATATTGAAAAAGCGGAAGCTCTTGCCCCAACAGAGCCTCGTGCTGATGCGACAAAAGAATTAAAAGCGTTCCCGACTCCAGATGCTAAAACAATTGAAGAGCTTAAAAAGCATTACGGTGTTAAACCACATCGTAGTGTTAAAACTTTAATTGTTTATGGTGCCCCAGATGAAAACGAACAACGTGGTTTAGTTGCCCTTGTTATTCGTGGCGATCACGAGTTAAACGAGTTGAAAGCTGAAAAGCACCCTCTTGTTGACTCACCGCTTGAAATGGCAAAAGAAGCAGACATCATTGCTGCAATCGGTGCAAAACCAGGTTCACTGGGTCCTGTAGGATTAACAATGCCAATTATTGTTGACCGTACAGCAAACGTAATGGCTGACTTTGTAGCCGGTGCTAATAAAGACGATGAACACTTTAGCGGCATAAACTGGGACCGTGATGTAACTAACTACGACGTTGCTGATATTCGTAACATTGTAGAAGGCGATCCTAGCCCTTGCGGCCAAGGCACATTACAAATTAAACGTGGTGTTGAAGTAGGCCATATATTCCAACTTGGCACAAAATATTCAGAAGCCATGAAAGCAGGCGTATTAAACGAAGATGGCAAAAACCAAACAATGACCATGGGTTGTTACGGTGTGGGTGTATCGCGTATTGTGGCTGCTGCTATTGAGCAAAACAACGATAAGTACGGTATTATTTGGCCGCAGTCTATTGCGCCGTTCGACCTTGCTATTGTACCAATGAACATGCATAAATCGCATCGCATTCCTGATATTGCAAACAACCTTTATCAAGGTTTGAAAGATGCAGGTGTAGATGTGTTATTTGACGATAGAAAAGAGCGCCCAGGTGTCATGTTTAATGATATGGAGCTTGTAGGTGTGCCTTTCACACTTGTAATTGGCGAACGTAACCTGGACGAAAATAAAGTAGAGCTTAAAAATCGTCGCACAGGTGAAAAGCTAATGATTGACATAGATACCGCTATTGAAAGCATTAAAGCAGCTATGCAAGCCTAAACACTTATTCGTTATTCAATAACGTGAATGCAAAAACCGCTTTTGTAGCGGTTTTTTTATAGCTGAGTTTTGTGTCATATAGCTTTACTAAAAGTGTCGTGTAACTGTCATTTTTTCTCTCTAAAGTAATTTATAGTTAACAAAACTAACGAGGGACACTATGAAAGGCGCTGAACAACAAGCTAAATACCCTGCAATATGGATATCAGATGTTCACCTTGGCTATAAAGATTGTAAAGCTGATTATTTACTCGATTTTCTAAGCGCTGTTGAGACTGACGTTTTATATTTAGTGGGCGACATTATTGATTTATGGTCAATGAAGCGCCAATTTTATTGGCACCCCTCTCACTATCAAATACTTAATTGCATTCAACAAAAAGCGGCCAACGGAACACGCGTAATTTATATACCAGGAAACCATGACGAAACCTTTAGAAACTATATAAATCAAACCCTATTTGGTATAGAGGTCCACCAGCAGTATATTCATGTAACTCAAGCCAATAAACGCTTTTTGCTCGTTCACGGCGATGACTTTGATAGCGCAACTCGTTATAACAAAATTATTAGCATTGCAGGCGATGCAGGCTACGATTTGCTTTTATTTTTAAATCGTTGGAGCAATAAAATAAGAAAGTTGTTTGGGGGTAATTATTGGTCGTTAGCGTCGTGGATAAAAGCACGGGTTCATAAGGCACGCGAAGCAATAAATGCATTTGAAGACGCAGCTATTCATGAGGCAAAAAAACAAAACGTAGACGGAATTATTTGTGGGCATATACACCACCCTAAAATAAAAGTGTGCGACGGCATAGTGTATTGTAACGACGGCGATTGGATAGAAAACTGCACCGCCTTAGTAGAACAAGCCGATGGAAAAATAGAACTGCTTCACTGGTCAGATACACACACAGTTTTAGACAGCGCCGACATACCTAACATTTCATCGCCACTGATGAGTAATGACGATGCGAAACCTAAAAAGTCTGCAGCCTAATTGCTGACTTTAAACCAAGTCATAAATTTTAACCCTTGTTGACGGTCTTAAACAAAAAAGCATCACTTAAGTGATGCTTTTTTAAGATGAGTAGCACACTATCTAAATAGTACATCTTCTCGGTTAAACCATTTAACACAAAATGCGAGTAACGCACCTGCAATAAGAGCGGTTGCTAAAAATATGAGCCCTACAAACGTGTAATCTACAGTGCCTTTAATTATGTCTTTAATGGCTAATGCAACGTTGGTTACCGGAATAAACGCGGTTTTAGCAGTCAATTCCATATTTGGCATTATTGAAATAATAATAGGGAAAAACACCCCCATACTTAAAGGAGCCATGTAGTTTTGTGCTTCTTTAAATGTACGTGCATAAATTGAGATAGCTAACGCTAAAGAAGAGAATATGGCAGCCAATGGCAGTAATAATACAAAAATCATCAGCAAATCGGTAACCGCCAAAGTACTAAATGCCGTTTTTATAAAGTCTAAGTCTGCGAACGCCAGTGCAACTGCAACCCAACACCCCATACTCACAACCGTAATAGTGGTTGATGCAATAGAGGTGGTCAGTAATGTTATAAATTTACCTAATACCAGCTCTGTGCGTGTTATGGGTGTAAGTAACAATGTTTCTAATGTTCCGCGCTCTTTTTCACCGGCACCTAAGTCAATTGCTGGGTAAGTAGCCCCCATTAAAACCAATGGAATAAGTAAATAAGGTAAAAAACCACCTATTTTTTCACCTAAGTTTTCGCGTTTATCGGCTGTATCTACTTTTACAACTTCAATAGGGTTAAGAATAGCTTTATGCGAAGACTCTTCTATCCCAAAGCTTTTTAATTTTTCGGCTTGCAATACGTCGCTGTATTCTTGAGCCAGTTCTTTAACTCGTTTGAATAAAAAATTTATTGATTTAGCATCGTTAAATACAACTTGCCATTTGCTTTGCTCGCCGCTGTCGAGCGCTCTTACGGCATTACTTGGCAAGTAAATACCCATATCTATGTCGCCGGCTGTAACACCCGCTTTAAGCTCTTCTATTGTATTAAAGGTTTTGCTGCCTTTATAAAGTTCAAAGCTTTTATGGTAAAACACTTTGTCGGTAAATTCTGGTGCGTATTCGCCGTTAATAATAACGTATGTATTAACTTTTTGGTCAGCTTCAAGTGCCGCTTGCGAACTAATAAAAGCCATAACAGCAAAAATTATTGGGAAAATAAGTACTGGCAGCGCCACAACAAACATAAGCGTTTTTTTGTCGCGAAGGAGCTCTTTTAATTCCTTTTTATATACTTCAAACATTATGCTTCTCCGTTAAAATGTTCATAAACGCTTGGTTTAACTCTTCACTGTTACCTGTTTGTTTAAACTCTTCAACTGTGCCATCAAAGCAGCTTATTCCTTCATTAATTACCGCTACGCGGTCACATAACAATGCAACTTCATCTAAATGATGGGTAGAAAAAATAACCGGAGTACCTTGTGCTTTTAAACCTTTGATAAATTCGATCACTGTTTGTGTGGTCATAATATCTAGGCCTGTTGTGGGTTCATCGAGAACAACCACTTTTGGACGATGTACAACTGCACGGGCTATATTTGCTTTTTGCTTCATACCTGTTGATAAATTTTCAGCGCGTTTATCTATAAATTTATGCATATCAAGTAATGTGAAAAGCTCGTCACAACGTGAGGCTATATCGCTTTTTTTCATCCCGTGGAGTTTAGCAAAATATTCAATATTTTCTTTTACGGTTAAACGCCCGTATAAACCGGTAGAGCCTGATAAGAAGCCGATAGACTTGCGTCCTAAAAGAGGTTTTTTAACAATATCGTTGCCAGCAATTGTAATAGAGCCTTCATCGGGCTTTAATGCCGTTGAGATCATTCTTAACGTGGTTGTTTTACCTGCGCCATTAGGGCCTAACAGTCCTAATACTTCGCCTTCAGCGCAGCGAAAACTGACATCTCGTACTGAATGAAAGTAGTCTTTATCTTCACGCGGGTCGATATCGTCTACTTTATTTTTTTTATGGTCTTTCGTCAGCTTAAAACGTTTTTTAAGCCCGGCAACTTCTATCATGCGCATGTCCTTCGTTTGGGTCTAAAGTAATCCGGATTATTGTAAAATGTGTCGTTTTCATTGTCTTCATGCCAGCCAGGTACACCTAATATTGGTAATGGCGAAAGCTCTGAGTTATCGGCTAAGCAATGATCTATTTTAATCTTCTCATAAAGTACTTGATCAAGGTACTGGTATTGCGTTGCTAAATCTTTACAAAATATTTCATCGGGCACATTTATGAATAATGCTTTACCTGTTAGCCCTATATAGGGGCGAGTCAACATTTCGTAATTGGCATGGCCAAACATAAATGCATGAATTGACTGCCCCCACTCATGACGGTGCTCTACAAATGCTTTGTGCCATTGATGATCACGCAGCCAGGTTTGCCACTTACTGTCACTAATGGCAAGTACAACACCACATTCATCAAATAGTGTGAGTGCGTTTCTGTGTTTGGTGCGCTTAGTTAAACCATATTCGGCAATGTCCTGAACATGCCGATGATTTATAAGTGATTTTGTTTTAGGAAATAAGCACCAAATAAAACCACCGAATAGATCGTGCCAATTTTCTGTCCGTGTAGGTACTTCACCTGTTTCAAAAATAACTTGTTCGTAATAGCGATCTGCAAAGTCTATTTGTGCATCGTCAACAAACTGTATCGGTAAATTATTCTCGTTCGTTGCGTTTAAATAAGGAGTAAACCATTTAGGTGAAGGCCATTGAGTTTGCTCATTAAGTTTAAACAAGCTATTTAGGTGATCAAATGCACCCGTTCTTAGGCAATTGGGTTGCCATTGTTCAGGAGGAGTAAAACGCTTCATTATTATGACTTTCTAACTTGTATAGGCCTTTAATTTTGTAACAGTTTACCGCAAAAACTAGCCCTACTTAATAGAAGTTAATATACTAATTTAATCTTAAAACAATAATCGAGTTAATATGAAACGCAATTTTTATCTTACACTCCTTGCTGGCGCTGTTTTAGCTGGCTGTGCAACAACAAGCATTACCCCATCAGATGTTACCAATGGCTATAACAGTATTAAAGCCGATGAATTAGCAAAACACATAAAAGTATTGGCATCTGACGAATTTGGTGGTCGAGCACCTTCTTCACCGGGTGAAAAGCTAACATTAGATTATTTAACAACCCAATTTAAAGCATTGGGTTTTGAGCCTGGAAATGGAAATAGCTTTTTACAAGAGGTACCCCTTGTATCACTTGAAGCTGATTCAAATATGGTTTTATCAATTGGTGGCAAAGATTACCAATACAAAAAAGACATGGTTATGGGAAGTAGCCGCATTAGTGAAAAAGAAGGCATTGAAAACTCTGAGCTTGTTTTTGTAGGCTACGGCGTTAATGCACCAGAGTATAACTGGAACGACTACGAAGGGATTGACGTAAAAGGTAAAACCGTGGTCATGCTAGTAAACGATCCTGGTTTTGCAACTAAAGATCTGGCTTTATTTACTGGCGACGCAATGACTTATTATGGTCGTTGGACCTACAAATATGAAGAGGCAAGTCGCCAAGGTGCTGCAGGCGCTATTATTATTCACGAAACAGCCCCCGCTTCATATCCTTGGTCGGTTGTAGAGAACTCGTGGAGTGGTGAGCAATTTGGTTTTCAAAAAGAAAACAACAATATGGATCGTGTTGCTGTTGAAGGCTGGGTAACAACTGATGTAGCTAAAGAGCTTTTCAGTAAAGCTGGTTTAGATTTTGATACCGTTAAACAAAATGCTGCTAAGGGTGCTTATCATGTTGATATGGGTGATTTAACCGCCTCTGTTAATGTGAGCAATACAATTAAAACGTCAGTGTCTTATAACTTTATTGCGACATTACCGGGCAGCGAATTGCCAGATGAGCATGTAATATATTCAGCGCATTGGGATCACTTAGGCACAGATACAAGCCGTAAAGGTGACCAAATTTATAACGGGGCTCACGATAACGCAACGGGTACTGCAGGCTTAATAGAAGTTGCAGAGGCATTTACTAAATTACCTAAGCACCCTAGCCGTTCAATAACGTTTTTAGCAGTAACTGCTGAAGAGCAAGGGTTACTTGGCTCTAAGTATTACGCCGCAAACCCTGTTATTGCAGCTAACAAGACGGTTGCTAATATAAACATGGATAGCTTAAATTTATTAGGCAAAGTGAAAGATATGAGTGTGGTAGGCATTGGTAAGTCTCAAATGGATGAGTTTTTAGCTAATGCAGCAAAAGAGCAAGCTAGAACTTTATCGGGCGATCCTAAACCATCGTCGGGTGGTTATTACCGTTCTGATCATTTTGCGTTTGCCAATATGGGCATACCTGCAATGTACGCTGGTGGTGGTACTCAAGCAGCGGATGAAGAAACAGCCAATTATCGCAAGCGAATGAGCTTAGTATTACGCGGTTGTTACCACCAGCCTTGTGACCGTTACCGCGATGAGTGGGATTTATCGGGCGCTGTTCAAGACTTACAATTATTTTATAAAGTAGGTTTTGATATTTCTGAGCAAGAGCAATGGCCTACTTGGAATTCAAATTCAGAATTTCAACGCAAATAGCCTAGAATTTAATATCGAAAAACTCAATGTGAGTAATCGATTTAAATACAACTTAATGATATTGATTATCATTTACTAAAAATATACAGTGTTATCCTGTTTATTAAATTGGTAACACTGTATGAGCTCAATTACACAAATAGGACTAATTACGCCCGCTTCAAAACGCTTTGTTAGCCAAAATAAACGCTTATTACTCCCTCTTTTTTTGTTGGTATGCTTTGCTGTGCCATCACTTCGTGATATTGCAATTACCGCACTAAGTGACGCGTTTTTTCAAGTTAGTGTATTTGTTGCTGCTACGTTACTGATTTATTACTACGCTATTGAGCGTTTACCTCAGTTGGAGCTTAGTTATCTAAGTGCCAAGTCGCCGGCATTAGAGGTCTTTTTTGCGGCTTTACTAGGTGCCTTACCCGGCTGCGGGGGCGCTATAATAGTGGTTACACAATTTACCAAAGGCCAAGCAAGTTTTGGTGCTATTGTTGCCGTATTAACAGCAACAATGGGCGATGCTGCATTTTTACTGTTAGCAACACGTCCTACTGAGGGCGCTGTAATAATGGCTATAGGATTAGTTATTGGAACTATATGTGGTGCTTTTGTAAATACAGTTCATAAACACGACTTTTTATGCCCTTCTTTAAAAGAACAAACGCGCAAAGTCAAAATATTGCCTACCCGCATTATTAGAGTCAGCAAGCCTATTTGGATGTTGGCGATTTTTCCAAGTTTAATCATCGCTTTTTTAATCGCATTTAACGTGGACTTTAACCAATTTGGAAAGTACACAAGCACTGGAGTAGATTTATTTGGTGCGGGCATGGCTCTATTTATTGTCACGGTATGGGCTTACTCGTCTAAAGGCGAAACATATAAACAAATTACCAGTGAGGAGGATGAATGTAATCCACCATCTAAAGTGGTTAAAGTGCTCCAAGACACACACTTTGTCACTGCATGGGTAGTGGCGTCGTTTATGTTATTTGAAATACTCGTGAATGTAGCCGAACTTGATTTAAAAACATGGTTTGCCCACTTCGCTTATTTAGCACCGCTGATTGCTGTAATTATAGGTTTTTTACCCGGTTGTGGGCCGCAAATAATAGTTACCACGCTTTATATACAGGGCATCATTCCATTTAGTGCTTTAACAGCCAATGCAATTTCAAACGACGGAGATGCGTTATTCCCTGCAATTGCGTTAGCCCCAAAAGCCGCAATAATAGCCACTTTATATACAGCACTTCCTGCTTTGGGGGTTGGCTATGGTTTGTATTTTATTTCGTATTAAATTTTAGGCATAAAAAAAGCTCAGCGAACACTGAGCTTTTAGGTTAAAACTTTACTTTATACAGCAGCAGGTTCTGCAGCTAACTCTTTTGGATTAGGACCATAATCGTTCTCGCCCTCATGTGAATCTTGTGCAAGGAACACAATTAAAACAATCCAACCAATAATTGGCACTAACCCCAGAAGCTGCCACCAGCCTGATCGGCCAGTATCGTGTAAACGACGTGCGCCGGCGCTTAAACTAGGTATTAATAGCGCTAAGCTATATATTGTGCTTACAAACATCGTGTTTGTAATACCATCTACAAGACCTGTTAAAAACGAAAAAATACAGTTAATTAGCACAAACATCCAATAAGCTTTGCGGCGATTACGTCCTGAAAAATCTGCGTAGCTACGCAGTGCGTTCATATAATGTTCCATAATATTTCCTTAGTGTTATTTTTTATATTCCCTAACGGGGTTTTTAAATTACTTATTAGTAACATTTGTATCTTAATTAAAAACGGTTTGCTTTAAAACAAAAAACCAGCAAATTGCTGGTTTTTTATAAGTTTAATTTTTAACTCATTGCCATCATCATTGCCGATGGGTTTTCTAAGTACGATTTCCATAAGTTATTAAAGCGAGCAATTGTTCCGCCATCAATAACACGGTGATCACCAGACCAACTGACTTGCATAATAGCCTTACTTACAACAAGACCGTTTTCATCAAAGCGAGGTAAATGCTGCAATTTACCTAGCGCAACAATAGCTACTTCTGGTTTATTAATAATTGGTGTGGCAATTGTGCCGCCAATTGCACCAATATTCGAAATGCTAATTGTACCGCCTTTTAAGTCTTCAGGTGGTACTCGCCCTTCGCGAGCAGACTCAGTAAGGCGTGTAAGTTCATTAGCCACATCAACAATATTTTTACTTTGGCACGACTTAATATTTGGTACCAATAAGCCAATTTTAGAATCGACTGCTATACCAATATTATGATCGTTAAAATAAGTAAGCTCAGAGCAATCTTCATTTACTTTAGAGTTAAGAACCGGGAATTCTTTCATTGCAAGCGACAGTGCTTTAACAAAGAAAGGCATCATAGTGAGCTTAACGCCTTGTGCTTTGTATTGCTCTTTCATTGAAGCTCTTAGGGCAATGAGATCTGTTAAATCTATTTCATCACAAAATGTAAAGTGTGGAATGGTTGAAACAGAGGCAACCATTTGTTTTGCCATCGCCGCTTTTATGCCTTTAATTGGCTCGACACGAACGCCAGAAATCTGCGTATTAGTTTGTGTGTTCGCTACATTGCTATTAAGCGGTGATGTATCAATACTGTTAGGTACTTCACCTTTAATAAACTCTTCTATATCTTGCTTATAGATACGTCCATTTTTACCACTACCCGGTACTTGTGTTAAATCAACATCAAGCTCGCGTGCTTTACGCCTAACAGCCGGTGATGCAACCGCTTTGGTGTTGACCACATTTGCTGGATTATTCACTTTTACTGGAGCTGCTTGCTCTGCTGCATTTGTTTGCGCTTTTACTACGGCTTGGTTTACATCTATGTTTTGTTTAGGTGCACTTCCAGCAATAGTCATCTGAAACAATGGGCTATGTACTTTAGCTATTTCGCCTTTCTGATAATACAGCTTTTGTACGGTACCGGTGTACTTGGCCGGTATTTGCACAAGGGCTTTATCAGTCATTACATCACAAACAGCTTGATCTTCTTCAATTTCATCGCCTTCGGCGACTAACCAGTCGACTATTTCGCACTCAACAATCCCTTCGCCAATATCTGGTAAAATAAAATCTTCTAATTGTTCAGCTGTATTGTTGTTTTGGGGTGCACTATTATGCTCTTGCGTTTCAATGTCAGCCGCTTCGCCTGCTACATCCATTGCAAACAAGGGTGCATGCACTTTAGCTATTTCGCCTTTTTGATGATAGAGCTTTGTAATTACTCCATCGTGCACAGCAGGTATTTGTACTAGCGCTTTATCGGTCATCACGTCACAGATGGGTTGATCTTCACAAACGCTATCCCCTTCTTTTACCAGCCATTCAACCACTTCACACTCAACAATGCCTTCACCAATATCGGGTAATATAAAATCTTTAGCCATGGGAACCCCTAAAAATCCATTGATTGTTTAATTGCAGCTAATACTTTGAGCGCATCAGGCACGTACTCTTTCTCAAGCGCCAGTGGGTAAGGTGTATCTAAACCACACACACGTAAAATAGGTGACTCTAAATGGAGGAAACACGCTTGTTGAATTGAGGCGGCAATTTCTGCACCAAATCCATTTGTAATAGGTGCTTCATGGCTTATTACTAAACGGCCAGTTTTAGTAACTGATTTAGCAATTGTGTCTATATCCCACGGCAAAATACTACGTAAATCTATAACCTCACAATGTATGCCTTGCTCGCTTGCTAGTTTTGCAGCATCTTCAATAATTTCCATTTGAGCGCCCCAGGCAAGTACTGTAATGTCACTGCCTTCTTGCACGACTTCAGCTTTACCTAACTCTATTGAGTAGTCTTCTTCAGGTACTTCACCCGTCGATGCGCGGTACAAACGTTTGGGCTCAAAAAATATAACCGGATTGTCATCTTTAATACTTGCACGCAGTAAACCTTTAGCTTGATATGGATTACGTGGCACCACTATTTTTAAACCTGGCGTATGTGCAAAGTAAGCTTCTGGTGATTGCGAATGATATAAACCACCAGCAATACCACCACCATATGGTGTACGTACAGTTAAGTTACCTACATTAAACTCGTTACCACTACGGTATCTGAATTTTGCTGATTCATTTACTATTTGGTCAAAGGCCGGGAATATATAATCTGCAAATTGAATTTCAGCTAATGCGGGTGCACCAAATGCCGCTAAACCATTAGCAAAACCTAAAATACCTTGCTCAGTTAAAGGCGTATTAAATACACGGTGTTTTCCGTATTTTTCTTGTAAACCTGAGGTCGCTCTAAATACACCACCAAAATACCCAACATCTTCGCCAAATATACACGCTTGCGGGTGTTCATTCATGGTTATATCTAGAGCAGAATTAATTGCATGTAGCATGTTCATTTTAGCCATTACTTAATTCTCCCTGCAGTAACTGGGTAAGCATCTGGGTGCTTTTGTATATGTTCTTTTAGTTCATTGTATTGACGAACAAGTGAAGGAATTGGCGTGTCGTAAACATCTGATACTAGCTCTTCTAAAGCAGGCTTTTGCACTACTTCTGCACGCTTTAATGCCGCTAATATATCTTCACGTATAGACTCTTTTGCTTTTAAATCGTCTTCTTCGTTGAGCCATTGCTGTTTTACTAGCCACTTTTTAAATTTTTCTATTGGGCATGTTTTGTAATTAGCCTCTTCGTCTTTTGAACGGTAACCACTTGGGTCATCAGACGTAGAGTGAGCGCCTAAGCGGTAAGCTATTGATTCAATTAAAACAGGTTCGCCTTGTGTTGAGGCAATTTCACGTGCTTTTTGCGTTGCCGCAAACACAGCAAGTGCGTCAGTGCCATCGACCCTAATTGTTTTAATGCCATAACCCACACCTCGTGAAGCAATACCATCACCTTTAAATTGCTCATCTGCCGGGGTCGAAATCGCATAGCCGTTGTTACGTGCAAAAAATATTACGGGTGCTTTATGCACTGCAGCCATGTTTAATCCTGCATGAAAGTCACCTTCAGATGCAGCGCCTTCGCCAAAGTAACAAATAGTAACGTTATCAATAGTGCTTGCAAGCTCGCCTGTTTTCGCATCTATATGCTTTACTTTTTGTCCATATGCATACCCTGTAGCTTGTGGTATTTGTGTGCCAAGAGGGGAAGAAATAGTCATATAGTTTAATTCGTTCGAACCATAATGAATTGGCATTTGACGACCTTTGCCTAAATCTAATTCATTTGAAAACATTTGGTTCATAAATTGGTCTAGCGTAAAACCACGGTAATGCAGTGCAGCTTGCTCACGGTATTGCGCCATTATCATGTCTTCTTGGTCAAGCGCAGCAGCGGATGCCGTAACGGCTGCTTCTTCACCTAAACATTGCATATAAAAGCTTACTCGGCCTTGGCGCTGAGCACCTTGCATACGTTCATCTAATAAACGTATAAAACGCATAGTCTCATAAAGTTTAATTGCGGTATGTTTTGAAATAGCGGGTGCTGTCGCACTTGGGTGAATGTCGCCATCCTCAGTTAAAATACTAAGGGTTGGAATATTAAGCGCATTGCCGTCAATAAATTCTAGCGCATGGTTAATATTCAGCGATACGTTATTTGGATTACTCATAACCTACCTTCTGTTGTTGTCAGTAACATAGTGCCCCTTTTACATTATTATTATGGGTGAGCATTGCTGAATAAACTTTGCAATATCTGCACTATATTTAATTAAAGCTGCCAACACTTTACGTTAACGTAAAGTGTTATTCAACAAATCTGTGACGAAACAAAAGTAAATATTGGTTAAATAAGTGGCAAGTTAACAATACAGCTACTTAAATTATTGGTAATCAGTTAGTTAACTTGCAGGGCAAAGAGGTCTAATGAGTTGAATTATACAAAGTTACTGTCTATTGCCATTGGAACAACGGTGAGTAATGCACGTTGCCCTAAGGCTACTTTTGCATTTGGGAATATGATTGCTTCTCCTTCAACGTCCGCATAATAAGGAGTATTTCCATCGGTTGCGAGCAGTTCTCCTTTTGCAAAGCCAGTAAAGTTCTCTGCATCATCAGAAAATGGAAAACTAAAATCCTCTTGAGTACGATTAATTGTACGGTGAACAGCGAACAGCTCAAAGTCGCTTGCATTAAATTGTGGGTATTCAACTTCTTTTTGACTAATTAATGCAGTTAACGTTTGTTTTGTTTTTTCAAAACGTGTCATATCGTTTTGGCCAAATGGTTTTACTTGCCCAAGCTCAACTGTAAACGAATCTGCACCATGAACAAAGGATGAGTAATAACTAAACGTTGTCGCTGGCGACTTCATCATTAATACAGTATTTACACCACAACTTAGTAAAAATTGTAGCTGTGATTTTTTCCATGGTTTACCGTGTAAAAATGGATACACAGCAAATTTTTCATTTTTTGAACCACGAATAGCCGTGTGCAAATCGTAATGACTGCGCTCACTGCCCTTTTCGCCTCTGGCAAAAAAGTCAGTTACGTAGCGTTCAAGTTTTGCCGCTCGAACGCGCTCGTTATTCATTTCAACACCATCAACTGTGTGGTGTCCATTAAATAAACGATTAAGATTTTCTTCAACAAAGCGCAAACCAATATTAATTGATTTAGGGTTACCGTATATAAAAAGGACTCGCTGATTAAGCTCAAGGTTTTGAGTAATAATTTGCTTTATTAGCTCATCACAAATTTCAATAGGCGCTGTTTCGTTACCGTGTACGGCACTTGATAGCACAATATCTTTTGAAGTAGTAACCGCTGGCTGAAACTCAATAACCCCAGTATCGTGTACATTAACTTGGGTTCCATTGTTGAGCGTAAAATGGCTCGGTGCTAAGTACCATTCATTATCTCGGCTAATGGTTAGAAAATCACCGGTTGATTGCAATAAATCTAAATAATCGGGTGTGGCTGACATAATAAAAGCCCTTTATAGTGTGAGAGATACAAAAAAAACGGCTGAATAATTCAGCCGTTTTTAAATAGTTTAAGCAGGTTTAGCTAATAACTGAATCAACTAATTGTTTAGCTTCTTTTTCTAAAAGAGCTAAATGTGCTTCGCCTTTAAATGATTCTAGGTATATTTTATAAATATCTTCAGTACCTGATGGGCGAGCAGCAAACCAGCCATTTTCTGTAACAACTTTTAAGCCGCCAATCGCTGCATTGTTACCAGGAGCATGAGTTAATTTTTGTAAAATAGGCTCTCCAGCTAACGTTTCGGCTTTCACGTCGTCTGCACTTAAAGCTTTTAAACGCGATTTTTGTGCACTACTTGCTGGCGCATCTAGACGCTTATAAAGTGGCGATCCAAATTCTTGTTCTAGCTCTTTATAAAGCGCTGATGGTGTTTTACCGGTTACTGCAAGTATTTCAGCTGCAAGTAGCCCCATTATAAATCCGTCTTTGTCGGTACACCATACGCTGCCATCAAAACGTAAAAACGCAGCGCCTGCACTTTCTTCGCCACCAAAAGCAAGATTACCTTTGTTTAGGCCTTCAACAAACCATTTAAAGCCTACCGGAACTTCTTTTACCTTTCGCTCATTACGCGCAACGACACGGTCAATCATCGAGCTCGAAACGAGTGTTTTACCTATTTCTACGCTGCTATTCCACTCGCGATGGTTTAATAGATAATCAATAGCAACAGCTAAAAAATGATTAGGATTCATCAGGCCATCGGGTGTAACAATGCCGTGACGGTCGTAATCAGGGTCGTTACCAATCGCTATATCAAAATCGTCTTTTAATTTAATCAAATTAGCCATCGAGTAAGGTGATGAACAATCCATACGTATTTTGCCATCTTTATCAAGTGGCATAAATGCAAAACGCGGATCAACACTGTCGTTTACTACGGTTAGATCTAAATTATATTTTTGCGCAATGACTGGCCAAAAATTTATACCTGAACCACCTAGTGGATCAATACCTATTTTAACGCCCGCATCACTAATGGCTTTTAAGTTAACGATATTTTCTAAATCGTTAATATACGGAGTCATTAAATCTTCGCAGCGGATAAACCCTGAGCGAGAAGCTTTAGCGAATGGGAAAAGCTCAACCTCGACTAAATCTTCAAGTAATAATTTGTTAGCCCTGTCTTCAATCCAGTTAGTTACGTCTGTATCAGCAGGCCCGCCGTTAGGTGGGTTATATTTAAAGCCGCCATCTTCAGGAGGGTTATGTGAAGGCGTAACAACAATGCCATCTGCAAGCTCATTAGGATTACGTTTATTGTGACAAACAATTGCATGGCTAATAACAGGAGTTGGAGTAAAGTCGCCATCTTGCTGAGTAATTACTTGCACTTCGTTAGCGACAAGCACTTCTATTGCAGAGTTAAAAGCAGCTTCACTAAGGGCATGGGTATCTTTACCTAAAAATAATGGCCCAAAAATATCGTTTTGTTTACGGTAATCACAAATGGCTTGTGTAATTGCTAAAATATGGGATTCATTAAATTTTACATCATAAGAGCAGCCGCGGTGTCCAGATGTACCAAAGGCAACGCCATGCTCTGGGTTTTGCTCTAAGTCTGGCTCATTTAAATAATAAGCCGAAACTAATTTAGGAACATTAACAAGTGCTGATTGTGGAGCAGTTTTGCCTGCGCCTGAGTGAATAGCCATTATATTTCCTTACAGGTAATCGCGAATTTTTTCAGCTTGCTCTGCACTGTAACCTAGGCAAAGAGCTACTTCATGAAGCATCATTTTTTTACGTGTTGTATTAGAATTAGTCATTACCCAATATTCACTGTCGGTGATATTTTTAGGGTTCATGCTACTTCCACTATTTACTAAATCTTCTTTGCTCGTTGCGAAATAAACACGGTCACGGCCTTTAATATCCAACACAGCAGAAAAATCAGATTTATGAGTGCGATAAAACGCACTTAAAATAAATAAGAAGCGACCCACCACGCCTTTTTGCATAGCTAGTTCTTCTTTATTTAATACATTAAAAACGTTAGCATTTTTTTGCTTCACTGGTGTGACAGTTTTTGGAACTTCAGCTTCTGCTACAGCGTGCTTTAATTCTGGCGCAGTAGATGGCGCAGTAGATGGCGCAGATGTAGTTGTTGTTTGTTGATTGTGTGTTATTTCTACGTCAGCGGTTAATTGTTTTTCGCCGCTCATGTTTAATAAACGACGCAAAATTGTGGATGCACTTTCACCAATACTTTGCGTGTTGCTGGCAATGTATTGATATAACTCGTCGTCTATGTCGATTTGTTTCATGGTCTTCCTGTCATTACGGGTCACATTTTTTTCTCACGCCTGATTATACCCAATCCAATAATAAATGCGAGTTACAACAAGCACTCGCAGGCATTTCGAAAATCTATAACTAGTTAGGTAAATTTTTAGTCAATCAATTTCTCTAATTTTCGAATATCATTTAATAAAATGGTCAATTAGACACTATTTTTTGCTTTTTTAAGTATTGCTCGGCAAACTAAGGCGAAATTTTTAGGAGCAATGTATGCAGCTAAATTATAAGCAACTGGGACAAGGTCCTGATGTTATTTTAATACATGGACTATTTGGTTCATTAGAAAACCTGAACGTAATTGCTAAGCCTTTAAGCGAGCATTTTACAGTTACCAATGTAGATTTACGAAACCATGGCCTCTCCCCTCATAGTAATGAGATGAGTTATCCTGCTATGGCAAAAGACATTGTTGAGTTACTTCAACACTTGAATATAAAAAAAGCACATATAATTGGTCATTCTATGGGTGGCAAGGTTGCTATGGAGCTTGCATTAACTCAACCCGAGTTAATTGAAAAATTAATTGTGCTTGATATAGCACCCGTTACCTACCCACCGCGGCATACTAAAATATTGCAGGCGCTTAACGCAGTTGCATCTGAGCATATAGAAGACAGAAAGCATGCTGATGATTTAATGCAGCCTTATATTGACGAACTTGGCGTTCGTCAGTTTTTATTAAAAAGCCTAGCTAAAAATGAAGCAGGAAAATTAACGTGGCGATTCAACTTACCTGTTCTTGATAAGAAATATTCAAATATACTCTCAAACGTTAATGAAAACAATTCTTGTTTATGCGATACTCTTTTTATCAAAGGTAACGATTCAGATTATATTTTACCCGAGTACCGCACTGCTATTGTCACGCGTTTCAAGAATACGAAAGCAAAAATCATTCACGGTGCTGGTCATTGGTTACATGCGCAAAAACCTATTGCTGTAAATAAGGCAATAAGTGACTTTTTAATTCAAAATTAAAGTAATTTTAATCGCTTGTTTTTGATTGCACGTACTAAATATATGAATATTTTTGTGCTATAGTACGCGCCGTTTAATTTAAAGGTTATACGTTGATGGTCAGTCAGTTAATTAACGAATTTGATACCCTAGGGTTGTATTTTGGCTTAGCCGGTATTTTGATATTCATCGGCTTGGCAATTAAAGACGTACTCAAAAGTGGTAATGTACCTAAGTTTGGTCGCTATATAGTATGGACTGTACTCTTTTTAGGCTGTTCAGGTTTTATTGCTAAAGGACTTATTCAAGTATTTTGGCAAGGCGCAGGTGTAGGTTAGGCATGGCGAAGTCAGAAACAGATAGAACAACACTCGATTTATTTGAATACGAAAAGCGTCCAGGCCGACCTAAAACCAATCCTCTTTCGCGGGATATGCAGTTAAAGGTTAATAAACGTAATCAAATAAAAAGAGACAAAGCACGTGGTTTAAAACGTGTTGAATTTAAAGTTTCATCGCAGTTGTATCAAGCGTTAAGTGATATGGCAGATGCACAAAATATTAGCCGCAGTGCGCTGATTGAAACGATTTTACAAGAAAGATTGGCTATTGATACATAAAAGGTTATAAATCCATGGCAAGTGTAGGCATTTTTTTCGGAAGTGACACAGGTAACACAGAACACGTAGCAAAAATGATCCAAAAAGAATTGGGTAAAAAGCTTGTGGCTGTGCATGATATTGCAAAAAGCTCTAAAGAAGAGATTGCAGATTTTGATTTAATCTTATTTGGTATTCCAACGTGGTACTACGGCGAAGCACAATGTGATTGGGATGATTTTTTCCCTGAGCTTGAAGAAGTAGACTTTGAAGGAAAACTTGTTGCTATTTTTGGTTGTGGTGATCAAGAAGATTATGCAGAGTACTTTTTAGATGCAATGGGCATGATCAACGATATTGTTACTGAGCGTGGCGCAATTGTTGTAGGTCACTGGCCTACTGAAGGCTACGATTTCGAAGCCTCAAAAGGCATGGCAGACGACAACCATTTTGTTGGTTTAGGTATTGATGAAGATCGTCAACCAGAACTCACAGAGCAACGCGTAAAAGCATGGTCTGCTCAAGTATTTGATGAAATGTGTTTAAGCGAGCTTGCTGACTAATCCATCCGATATACCGCTAACTGTTTAAATAGTTATCAAACAGTTAGCGTTTTCTTTATTTACTGCAATATAAATCATTTCTTCTTTGCACTTGAGGCCTAGGCACGTTATCCTATTTGTTGCTTATGTATCGTGAGCATCTTTGCAAGATGTCTAGTATAACCAAATAAAATTGAGACAGATTTAATGACTGATCATAACTTGGAACTTAAAAAAGCCGGTTTAAAAGTGACTTTACCGCGTATTAAAATTTTAGAGATTTTACAGTCTCCAGATAACCAACACATCAGTGCTGAAGATGTTTACAAAATTCTTTTGGATTTAGGTGAAGAAATTGGCCTTGCAACTGTATACCGCGTACTCAACCAATTTGATGATGCAGGCATTGTAAGCCGTCATCACTTTGAAGGCGGGAAGTCGGTATTTGAATTATCGGGCAGTACTCACCACGATCACTTAGTATGTTTAAAGTGTGGAAAAGTTGTTGAGTTTGAAGATGAGATGATTGAACGTCGCCAGCTTGAAATAGCTCAAGAAAACGGTATTACTTTAACAAACCACTCTTTATACCTTTACGGAGAGTGTGATGATAAAGCTGCATGTAAAGCGTTTAGTGATGCAAATAGTTAGTATATCCTAGCTATAAAAAAACCTGCTATTTGCAGGTTTTTTTGTGTCTATTATTTAAAGTATTACTACACCCACAAGTGAGCGGGCGTAGTAAAAATAAGCTTATTGTGTTTTAGACCATGAGTCACGAAGACCTACTGTTTGGTTAAACACAACATTTTCTGACTTAGAATCTCTTGAAAAGTAACCGGTACGTTCAAACTGGAACCCCTGCTCTGCTTGTGAATTAGCAAGCGAAGGCTCAAGTTTAGCATTAGTTAAAACAACTAATGATTCTGGGTTTAATGTCGTTTCAAACTCATCAGCTGCAGCTGGGTTTGGCACATTAAATAAACGATCGTACAAACGAACTTCAGCTGTAATAGCCTCAGAAGCTGATACCCAATGAATAACGCCTTTAACTTTACGACCATCACTTGGGTTTTTGCCTAGTGTTTCATTATCATAAGTACAATAAATAGTGGTTATTTCACCGTTTTCGTCTTTTTCTACACGATTAGCTTTAATAACATAAGCGCCACGTAAACGAACCTCTTTATCGAGCACTAAACGTTTAAACTTATTATTTGCTTGCTCTTTAAAGTCTTCTCGTTCAATGAATATTTCACGCGTAAATGGCACATCGCGGCGACCCATTTCTTCCTTATTAGGGTGGTTAGCCACCGATAAAGTTTCTATGGTATCTGCCTCGTAGTTTTCGATGATCACTTTAACCGGATCGAGTACAGCCATCGCGCGAGGAGCATTTTCATTTAAGTCATCACGAATACACGCTTCTAGCATACCCATTTCAACCATATTCTCTTGCTTGGTAACCCCTATTCGTAAACAAAATTCACGAATTGAAGCCGGTGTATAACCACGGCGACGTAAACCTGCAATAGTAGGCATACGAGGGTCGTCCCAACCTTCAACGTAGTTATTTACAACAAGGTCATTTAATTTACGTTTAGACATAATTGTGTATTCAAGATTTAAACGAGAAAACTCAATTTGCTGTGGATGACATTCAATGCTGATGTTATCAAGTACCCAGTCGTATAAACGACGATTATCTTGGAACTCTAGTGTACATAGTGAGTGTGTAATACCCTCAATTGCATCAGAAATACAATGCGTGAAATCGTACATTGGGTAAATACACCATTTATCGGCAGTTTGATGGTGATGAGCAAAACGAACACGATAAATAATTGGATCGCGAAGCACCATAAACGAGCTTGCCATATCAATTTTTGCACGAAGAACACATTCGCCTTCTTTGAAACCACCCGCACGCATTTTTTCAAATAATGCTAAGTTTTCTTCAGGAGATGTATCTCTGTATGGGCTATTTTTACCTGGCTCCGTTAAAGTTCCGCGGTATTCACGTGCTTGGTCTGCTGTTAAAAAACAAACATAAGCTAACCCTTTGTTTATAAGCTCAACAGCATAACCGTATAAAATATCAAAATAATTAGAAGAATACTTTATATCACCATCCCAGTTAAACCCTAACCATTGAACGTCTTCTTTTATAGAATTAACGTAGTTAATGTCTTCTTTTTCTGGGTTTGTATCGTCAAATCGTAAGTTACATAAACCGTTATAATCTTTTGCAATACCGAAATTTAAACAAATTGATTTTGCATGGCCTATGTGTAAAAAACCATTGGGCTCAGGTGGAAAGCGCGTGTGCGTTGCTGCATGCTTTTTACTTGCTAAGTCTTCATCAATTCGGGTTCTAATAAAGTTACTTGGGCGATTCTCAATTTCCGCCATAGGAGTACGATCCTCTAAATATTACTTAATTACAAAACTAATGCATTATTACAAAAACAATCACTAACATACAGCAATAGATTACGCTTTATCTTACTTATTGATTAACTTTAATTCATCTAATCTTTTTCTAACGAATAAAGTTTGTTTTAGCGCAATATTTAATTCATATAAGCGCTATATAGTGCGTCAATACCGTACTTTATAAGGATTAAGAGATGGCTACACTTAACCAGCACCGTGTATATATACCCAGTAATGCACGTGCTAATCATTACTTACTTGCAGAAATTACCCCTAACGAAAGTTTTTACTCGAGCTTTAACTCAATAAACTGTTGCTACGAAAGAATAGCACGTCAATTATTTGCAGCATGCGATGAATATGAGCTCCATAATGTGCATATTTTAGCAAACGACAAACTTCCTGTTGTCAGATTCCATGATGAGTCTTATCAGTTAGAAACTAATAAGCAAATGCTTATATTTTATAACCCACGTTATCACGAAGCGCATAAACTCTATTATTCAACGGATACGCAAAGTAAAAAGGTACGCTTACTCTTTTTAGCTACGGGCGAAGATATACGAGCTAACTCCGCTGTATTTCACAAAAAAGTCCAAAAAGTATTAACGGTAATGCAAGAACAATTATTTATTGATCAACCCAAATTTAAAGTGCGTGATCATCAACATTTAACTTACGACTTATTTGCTAAAAATAAAGGAAACAAAGAAACCTATGGCTACAAATTAAGAAGTTTGTACCCAAGATATCAAAATCGCCAATGTGAAATACCTAAAGAACATGCAGAGATGACATACACGACATTTTCTATCCCTGTATCAAGGGCTATTAAAACTCAATTTCAAACTTTAATGAATAATGGCGATTTTAATCAATTTTATAATTACTTTTTAGATAGCTTCAAACGGTGCTGCGAGCTTAATAAGCTAACTCATGGGGCATTAATAGCTAATGGTGCCAAACCTATTGTTAGAAATAGTAAAGTGGATATTAACGAAGGAAACGAAGAGCTTCAAAAGCTAAGCTTTGACATAAACTCAGATAAAACACAACTAAAGTGCTTTTTCGATGAACAAAGATTAGTAGAAACAATTCATTTTGTTATTGCAGCTGCCAATCATAACAAGCAAGAAATTGGTTATGGTAAATTTATGAATAAGGTTGAAAAAACGATTTTTCAACTTTGTGATGAGCTAGATATAAATAAAGAAAGACAAGATCTAACCGTCAGGTTTTTTCAACATATCAGTTACCCGTTTTAGCTAACTGCTCAAAACAAAAAGGCTCGCAAATGCGAGCCTTTTCAAAGATTAACTAAACTGATTACCAGCCTGTTTTCTCTTTAAGCGCTTTGCCGATATCAGCAAGTGAACGTACAGTTTGTACGCCAGCAGCTTCTAATGCAGCAAACTTCTCATCAGCAGTACCTTTACCGCCGGCGATGATTGCGCCAGCATGACCCATGCGTTTACCTTCTGGTGCAGTAACACCAGCAATGTAAGATACAACAGGTTTAGTTACGTTAGCCTTGATGTACTCTGCAGCTTCTTCTTCTGCAGTACCACCAATTTCACCAATCATTACGATTGCTTCAGTCTGTGGATCTTTTTCGAACATTTCTAAAACGTCAATAAAGTTAGTACCTGGGATTGGATCACCACCAATACCAACACACGTAGACTGACCAAAACCAGCATCTGTAGTTTGCTTAACTGCTTCGTACGTTAAAGTACCAGAGCGAGAAACAATACCTACTTTACCAGGCTTGTGGATGTGACCAGGCATGATACCAATCTTAGTCTCACCAGGAGTGATAACACCTGGACAGTTAGGACCTATCATACGAGTACCTGTTTGATCTAGTTTAACTTTAACGTCAACCATATCAAGTGTAGGGATACCTTCAGTGATACAAACAATTAGCTCGATGCCAGCATCAATTGCTTCTAAGATTGCATCTTTACAGAAAGGTGCTGGTACGTAAATAACTGAAGCAGTTGCGCCAGTTTCTTGTACTGCATCACGTACTGTGTTGAATACAGGAAGACCAAGGTGCGTTTGACCGCCTTTACCTGGGCTAACACCACCAACCATTTGTGTACCGTACTCAAGCGCTTGCTCTGAGTGGAAAGTACCTTGGCCACCAGTGAAACCCTGACAGATAACTTTTGTATCTTTATTGATTAATACAGACATTATTTGCCCTCCGCAGCAGCAACAACTTTTTCAGCAGCGTCTGTTAATGATTCAGCAGCGATGATGTCTAAGTCAGAGCTCTTAAGAACTTCACGACCTAATTCAGCATTAGTACCTTCTAAACGTACAACTACAGGTACATTTACGCCAACTTCTTTAACTGCGCCAATGATACCTTCAGCAATCATGTCACAACGTACGATACCGCCAAAGATGTTAACTAAAACAGCTTTTACATTGTCGTCAGAAAGGATGATTTTGAATGCTTCAGAAACACGTTCTTTAGTCGCGCCGCCACCAACATCTAAGAAGTTAGCTGGCTTGCCGCCGTGTAGGTTTACGATATCCATAGTACCCATTGCTAGGCCTGCACCGTTAACCATACAACCTACGTTGCCATCTAATGCTACATAGTTAAGCTCAAAGCTTGCTGCATGTGCTTCACGCGCATCTTCTTGAGATGGATCGTGGAACTCACGGATTTTTGGTTGACGGTAAAGTGCATTACCATCGATACCGATTTTGCCGTCAAGACAGTGAAGGTTACCTTCGTCTGTGATTACTAACGGGTTGATTTCAAGTAATGCGAAATCGAAATCGTTAAACATTTTACCAAGACCCATGAAGATCTTAACGAACTGTTTCATTTGTGTTGGGTTAAGACCCAATTTGAAACCAAGTTCACGTGCTTGGTAAGCTTGAGGACCTACTAGAGGATCGATCTCAGCTTTGTGGATAAGTTCTGGTGTTTCTTCAGCAACAGTTTCAATTTCAACACCGCCTTCAGTAGACGCCATGAAAACAACTTTGCGAGAAGCACGATCAACTACTGCACCTAAGTACAATTCGTTGGCGATATCTGTACAGCTTTCTACTAAAATTTTAGCAACTGGCTGACCGTTTTCGTCTGTTTGGTAAGTAACTAGGTTTTTACCTAACCAGTTAGCTGCAAACGCTTTAACTTCATCGATAGTTTTAACTAGCTTTACACCGCCAGCTTTACCACGTCCACCTGCGTGAACCTGAGTTTTAACAACCCACATATCACCGCCGATTTTTTCAGCAGCTGCTGCAGCTTCTTCAGGTGTATCGCAAGCGAAACCTTGAGAAACTGGTAAACCATATTCGGCAAAAAGTTGTTTTGCCTGATACTCATGCAAATTCATGATGCTTTATCCAATTTTTTATACTAAAAGAGCTGAATATTTATTCAATAAACAACTATCCCAAATTGCGCACCTAGTATAGTTGCCAAGGCTTAACATGAAAACCCCAGTACGACCAAAGGCGCAAAAAAAAAGCTGTGAATTGTGGTTCACAGCTTATATTTCATACTACTTGATTAAACATCCAGTAATAAGCGAGTTGGATCTTCAAGTAACTCTTTAATAGTTACTAAGAAACCAACAGATTCTTTACCATCTATTTGGCGGTGATCATAAGAAAGTGCCAAATACATCATAGGAAGAATTTCAACTTTACCATTTACTGCCATTGGACGGTCTTGAATTTTATGCATTCCCAAAATTGAAGACTGTGGCAAGTTAATGATAGGTGTAGATAGTAACGAACCGAATACACCACCGTTTGTAATAGTGAAGTTACCACCTGTCATGTCGTCAAGCGTTAGCTTTCCGTCACGGCCTTTAAGTGCTAATTCACGAATGCCTTTTTCAATTTCAGCAACTGATAACTTATCACAGTCTTTAAGAACTGGTGTTACTAGACCACGAGGTGTAGAAACAGCAATGCTGATATCAAAGTAATTGTGGTAGACGATATCGTCGCCATCAATTGATGCATTTACATCAGGAAAACGTTTAAGTGCTTCAGTGACTGCTTTCACGTAGAAAGACATGAAGCCTAAGCGAATACCGTGACGCTTTTCGAATACTTCTTGGTACTGCTTGCGAAGATCCATAATTGGCTTCATGTTTACTTCGTTAAACGTCGTTAACATTGCAGTAGAGTTTTTCGCTTCTAATAAACGATTAGCAATAGTTTTACGTAAGCGCGTCATTGGTACACGTTTTTGTGTACGGTCACCCATTGGTGCAGCTGGTGCAGCAGCCTCTGATTTTTTAGCTGATGGTGCAGGTGCTTTCAAGAACGTATCAACGTCTTCTTTAGTTACACGACCATTTTTGCCAGTTCCTTTGATTTTAGAAGCATCTAGTCCTTTTTCAGCAATTAAACGACGAACAGATGGAGTTAATACATCATTGCTGTCAGCTGAATCTGCAGCAGGAGCCGCCTCTTCTTTAGCAGCAGGAGCTGCAGGTGCACCACCTGCTTTTACTGAACCGATTACTTGCTCACCAAGAACAGTATCGCCTTCAGCGTTAATGATGTCGCCCATGATACCGTCTTCTTGAGCTACTACTTCAAGAACAACTTTATCTGTTTCGATATCTACCAGGTTTTGATCGCGCGTTACTGCGTCTCCTGGTTGAACATGCCATGTAGCAATTGTTGCGTCTGCAACTGATTCTGGAAGTACAGGTACTTTGATGTCCACTTCTTTACCTTCTGATGCTGGTGCTGATGGCGCCGATGGCGCGTCTTCTGATTTTTCTGCTTCACTTGAAGATGTGCTTTGGCTTGAAGGCGCTGCATCAGCATCGCCAAGTAAACCCATAACTTGGTCACCAAGTACGGTAGCACCCTCTTCTTGAGAGATTTCTGTAATTACACCGTCATGTTGTGCAACTACTTCTAACACTACTTTGTCTGTTTCAATATCTACTAAGTTCTGATCACGAGTTACTTTGTCGCCAACACTTACATGCCATGTAGCAACGGTAGCATCTGCAACCGACTCAGGAAGAACAGGAACTTTAATTTCTGTGCTCATCGCTTATCCTTTATTTTCTATAGTAAGCGCGTCAGCAACGAGCGCTTGTTGTTCTTTAGTATGTACTGACATGTAACCACACGCTGGTGATGCAGATGCTTTACGCCCAGCGTATTTCAACTTAGCACCTTGTGGAATTGCGTCAACAAAATGATGCTGAGAACAGTACCATGCACCTTGGTTTTGTGGCTCTTCTTGACACCATACAAAATCAGTAACGTGTTGGTAACGTTCCATAATAGTTTTCATTTCGTCATGTGGGAACGGGTATAATTGCTCTACGCGGACAATGGCAATATTATTTAGTTCCTGTTTACGGCGCTCTTGAAGTAGCTCGTAGTAGACTTTACCACTACAAAATACAACACGTTCAACGTCATCAGATTTAATATCATCAACTTCGTCGATCATATTATGGAATACACCATTTGACAGCTCTTCAAGTGAAGAAACAGCAAGTGGATGGCGTAGTAACGACTTAGGTGTCATAACAATCAATGGGCGACGTAGAGGTCTAACTGACTGACGTCGTAACATAGCGTATACTTGCGCAGGTGTTGACGGAACACAAACCTGCATATTGTGATCAGCACAAAGCTGCAAGAAACGCTCAAGACGTGCCGAGCTATGCTCTGGGCCTTGGCCTTCATAACCATGAGGTAATAAAATGGTAAGACCACACAAACGGCCCCATTTTTGCTCGCCTGAACTCAAGAATTGGTCGAATACAACCTGTGCACCATTTGCAAAGTCACCAAACTGAGCCTCCCAAAGTACAAGAGAAGTAGGCTCCGCAGTCGCATAACCATACTCAAATGCAACAACGGCTTCTTCAGAAAGTACCGAGTCAAAAACTTGGAACGTACCTTGATCTTCACTTAAGTGCTGCAAAGGTAGATAAGTCGCACCATCTTTTTGGCTGTGAACAACGGCATGTCTATGGAAGAAAGTACCGCGACCAGAATCTTGGCCTGTCATTCTAATGTCAGTGCCTTCGCTTGCGATAGTTGCATAAGCAAGTGTTTCTGCCATCCCCCAATCAAGCGGTTTTTCACCAGTGGCCATTAACTTACGATCATCGTAAATCTTTTTGACGCGCGACTGAGCTTTATATTCTTCAGGGTAGCTAGCTACCTTTTCGCCAAGTTCTTTGAGCTTTTCAACCGAAACACTAGCGTCGTAATCAACGTCCCAATCGTGGCCAACGTATTTAGCCCAATCTGAAGAATGAGAGGTTTCTGGTTGAATCTCAGATACAACGCAATTACCGTCATCTAATCCGTTACGGTATTCATCCGCAAGCGCTTTAATTTCTTGCTCTGAGAAAGAGCCTTCAGCGATTAATTGATCTGCATAAATAAGGCGCGGAACTGGGTGTTTTTTGATTTTTTGGTACATTAAAGGCTGAGTAGCATTTGGCTCATCAGCTTCATTGTGGCCATGTCGGCGGTAACAAACTAAGTCAATAACTACGTCACGCTTAAATTTGTTTCTAAAATCGAGCGCTATTTGTGTAACAAATGCAACCGCTTCAGGATCATCAGAATTGACGTGGAAAATTGGTGACTGAACCATTTTGGCGATATCAGTACAATAATCTGTAGAACGAACATCATCTTGTTTAGAAGTAGTAAAACCAACTTGGTTGTTAACAACAATTCGAATACTGCCACCACAACTAAACGCATTAGTTTGAGACAGGTTAAACGTTTCTTGAACTACACCTTGACCTGTTACAGCAGAATCACCATGAATTGTGATCGGTAACGCTTTTATTCCCGTAGTATCACCTAAACGATCTAAACGAGCGCGTACAGAACCCATAACTACTGGGTTAACTATCTCAAGGTGAGAAGGGTTGAAAGCCAGTGCCATATGAACGTTGCCGCCCTTAGTGGCAAAGTCCGATGAATAACCCATATGGTACTTAACGTCACCCGAACTAAGGGTATCTTTATGCTTACCAGCGAACTCATCAAAAAGCTCTGATGGGTTTTTACCTAAAACGTTAACTAAAACATTCAAACGTCCACGGTGAGCCATGCCTATAACAGCTTCTTGTTGGCCACTCTCACCAGCGCGATGAATAAGTTCTTTTAGCATAGGTACCAACGCGTCCCCACCTTCTAGTGAGAATCGTTTGGCACCAGGGAACTTAGCACCCAAATATTTTTCAAGACCATCAGCTGCAGTTAACCCTTTGAGGATACGTAGCTTTTCTTCTTTTTCGAATTTAGGCCTAGATTGAACAGATTCTAAACGTTGTTGTAACCAACGCTTTTCTTCTGTTGATGTGATGTGCATATACTCTGCACCGATAGAACCACAATATGTAGTCTTAAGTGCTTGGTATAATTCACCTAAAGGCATAGAGTCTGAACCAACTGCAAAAGACCCTACGTTAAACTCTCGATCAAAATCAGCTTCTGACAAGTCGTGGTAATCTAGCTCTAAATCTCGAACACGCTCTCGCTCCCAAATACCCAATGGATCTAGGTTTGCATTTTGGTGACCACGAAAACGGAAAGCATTAATAAGTTGTAGAACTTTAACCTGTTTAAGGTCACCGCCGCTACCCTCTGCTACCACTACTTCTCTATGCTTGTTTTTTGCAAGCTCTGCAAACTGTGCTCGAACTTCTGAATGCTTAACTTCAACATCCACACCATTAACTTTTGGTAATTGTTCGAACACTTCTCGCCATTCATCTGGCACAGAAGTCGCATCATCTAAATACGCTTCATAAAGCTCTTCTACATAAGCAACGTTACCGCCGTTTAAATGTGAAGATTCTAACCATGCCTTCATCACACCTTCGTGCATTTATAAGCCCTTTTCTTTAGCGCAGAAATTAATAGTTATAATAACAAGATGGCTAGTAATGAAACTAGCCATCTTACGTTTCTATGTAGTTAAACTGAACGATTTAATAACATAGATTTTATTTGCCCAATCGCTTTGGTCGGATTAAGACCTTTAGGACAAACGCTAACACAGTTCATGATACTGTGACAACGGAACACACTGAACGCATCGTCTAAGTCTGCTAAACGCTCTTCTGTTGCTGTATCTCGGCTATCAGCTAAGAAACGGTAAGCATGAAGAAGGCCTGCAGGACCAATGAACTTGTCTGGATTCCACCAGAACGAAGGACACGATGTTGAACAACATGCACATAAAATACACTCATATAAGCCGTCTAATTTATCACGTTCTTCAATAGACTGAAGACGTTCACCTGCAGCAGGTGTGTCATTAATTAGATAAGGTTTAACTTTTTCGTATTGAGTGTAGAACTGACTCATGTCAATAACAAGGTCACGTACCACTGGTAATCCTGGAAGAGGACGGACTACTATTGTACCTTTACCGTTATTTTGTAACGTAGATAAAGGAGTAATACATGCTAAACCATTCTTACCATTCATGTTAACACCGTCAGAACCACACACGCCTTCACGGCATGAACGACGGAATGAAAGTGAAGGATCTTGCTCTTTTAATAATAAAAGTGCATCCAGAACCATCATGTCGTGACCATCGTCAATTTGCAAGGTGTAATCTTGCATACGCGGTGCGTTGTCAACATCTGGATTGTAACGATAAACTGAAAATTGTACTTGTGCCATCGTCTCGCTCCTAGTATGTACGTGCTTTAGGTGGAAATGCTTCACGCGTCTTAGGCGCGTAGTTTACGTCACGCTTACTCATTTCATCCGTAACAGGATTGTATACTGAGTGACATAACCAGTTCGTGTCATCACGATCTGGGAAGTCGAAACGAGAGTGTGCACCACGGCTTTCTGTACGGAAGTTTGCAGCTACTGCTGTTGAGTAAGCTGTTTCCATTAAGTTATCAAGTTCAAGACATTCGATACGCTGCGTGTTGAAGTCTGACGATTTATCGTCAAGACGAGCATGTTGTAAACGCTCACGAATTTCTTTAAGTTCTTGAAGACCAGTCGCCATTGAATCACCTTCACGGAATACCGAGAAGTTAAGCTGCATACATTGTTGAAGATCTTTCTTAATTTGAACAGGATCTTCACCTTGACCAGCTGTTGAGTTTTCCCAACGGTTATAACGTGCAAGAGACGCTTCTAAGTCTGATTCAGAGGCAGCTTTTGATACTTCAACATCTCTGAGGTATGTACCTAAGAAATTACCTGCAGCACGACCAAACACTACTAAATCAAGTAATGAGTTACCACCTAGACGGTTTGCACCGTGCACAGATACACATGCAATTTCGCCTACAGCAAATAAACCTTCAACTACTTTTTCATCGCCTTGAGCGTTGATTTGAAGCACTTGACCATTCACGTTAGTAGGTACACCACCCATCATATAATGACATGTTGGTATAACTGGAATTGGTTCTTTAGCTGGGTCTACGTGAGCAAATGTTTTTGCAAGGTCACAAACACCAGGAAGGCGTAGGTTAAGTGTCTCTTCACCTAAGTGGTCAAGCTTAAGCTTGATATGAGGACCCCAAGGACCATCACAACCACGGCCTTCACGAATTTCTGTCATCATTGAACGTGCAACAACATCTCGAGAAGCTAAGTCTTTTGCGTTAGGTGCATAACGTTCCATGAAACGCTCGCCATCTTTATTTAAAAGATAACCACCTTCACCACGACAACCTTCAGTTACAAGTGTACCTGCTCCTGCAATACCTGTCGGGTGGAACTGCCACATTTCCATGTCTTGCATAGAAATACCAGCACGTGTAGCCATACCAACACCGTCACCAGTGTTAATGTGAGCATTTGTGGTTGAAGCGTATATACGACCAGCACCACCAGTAGCTAGTACAACCGCCTTTGATTTGAAGTAAGTGATTTCACCTGTTTCAATCTCAATTGCAGTACAACCAACAACATCGCCGTTATCATTTTTAACTAAATCAAGTGCATACCACTCAGAGAATACATTTGTTTTATTTTTAACGTTTTGTTGATAAAGAAGATGTAATAAAGCATGGCCAGTACGGTCAGCTGCTGCTGCAGTACGTGCTGCTTGTTCGCCACCAAAATTCTTTGATTGGCCACCAAAAGGACGCTGGTATACACGGCCATTTTCAAAACGTGAAAATGGTAAACCCATGTTTTCTAATTCAGTAATTGCTTCTGGCCCGGTTTGACACATATACTCGATAGCGTCTTGGTCACCGATAAAATCGGAACCTTTAACGGTATCGTACATATGCCATTCCCAGTTATCTTCGTGTGAATTACCAAGCGCTACTGTAATACCACCTTGAGCGGATACGGTATGTGAACGCGTTGGGAATACTTTCGATATTAGTGCACACGTTTTGCCAGATTCAGTAATAGCCAAGGCAGCGCGCATACCTGCACCACCTGCACCGATTACTACGGCGTCAAATTCACGAACAGAATATTTCACTTAAACACCCCATAATACAATTAGACCAATAGCTACGTAAGCAACGGCCATTAGGTTTAGAACAAACCCTAAAAATGCGCGTAACTTTGAGTTTTTAACATAGTCTGTTAAAACCTGCCAAAGGCCAATGCGGGTATGAACCATAATGCATACTAGGGTTACTAGCGTAAACCCTTTCATAGCTAGGTTAGAGAAGAGGCCTGTCCAGGCTTCGAAAGTGACTTCCGGCGTCGCTAAAAAATAGCCGATAATAAAAATAGCATATGCGCTAATTATTAATGCCGTGGTACGTAAAGATACATAATCTTGTACACCATCACGTTTAAGAGTTGCTTGATTTAAGACCATATCCACACTCCCGCTAACACAGCGAATACAACGCCAAGAGCCATTGCAATTTTAGCGCTTAGGTTACCTGATTCAAGTTCTTCCCAGTGTCCCATATCCATTACCATGTGACGGATACCACCAATAAGGTGATAGCCTAGTACTGAAATAGTGCCCCAAGCTATAAATTTGGCAATGAATCCGTTAAACAGACCCTTGACGAATTCAAAACTTTCAGCTGACGAGAGAGACTCAGACCAAGCCCAAATGACAAACGTTAAAGCAAAAAATAATGCAACACCGGTGACGCGGTGAAAAATTGATGCTTTAGCCGTTGCCGGCATAGATATAGTTGTTAGATCTAGATTTACAGGTCTTTGCTTTTTCACAGTTACTTGCCCATCTTGCTCACATTGGAGCTCATCTACTTGCTTTTCTAAAAACCCACCAAATGTTTCTGGTGGAACTATCAAGATAAACGAATTAAAACATTAAAAGTTCACATTAATGTAAATTTTTTGAATGTAAAAATATCTTTACCCAAATACAATACGGTTTTAAAACCTCCGTTAGTATATATACCCATAAGGCTTTTTACAATTCTTGTTTATTTAGAGATGTTTGCGAATTAGCCAATAGTATAATACATATATGATACAGAATATTTATTATACAAATGTGCATAATGTTTATAAAAATTGACTTTAACCCCCTCTTTCACGTTAAAATGCGTAGATGTGCTTAAAACAGATTTCAGAACTTTAAAAATCTAAAAATCAGAATAGATATCTTAATAGGAGATACATAGCGATGGCAGATAAAAAAGCCACAGTTCATATTGATGGACTTGATCCAATCGAACTTCCAATTTATCAAGGCACTGCTGGCCAAGATGTAATCGACGTACGTACGTTAGGTTCACATGGCCACTTTACCTATGACCCAGGTTTCATGTCGACTGGTTCTTGTGAATCTGCAATCACCTACATTGATGGTGGTAAAGGTGTTTTACTTCACCGCGGTTACCCAATTGAGCAACTTGCTGAAGAATCAGACTATATTGAACTTTGCTACTTACTTCTTAACGGTGAGTTACCATCTAAAGAGCAATATGATGCATTCGCAGAGAAAATTACTCGCAGCACAATGCTAGATCAAAAAATTGCTAATTTCTTCCAAGGTTTCCGCTTTGATGCACATCCAATGGCAATGCTTTGTGGTGTTGTGGGTGCTCTATCTTCTTTTTATCATGAAGATTTAGATATTACTGATGCTGAACAACGCAAAACAAGTGCTATTAGATTAGTTGCTAAATTACCTACAATTGCTGCAATGGCTTATAAAACAAACATTGGCCAGCCTTTTGTGTACCCACGAAATGACCTAAGCTATGCAGAAAACTTCTTACACATGATGTTCTCTGTTCCAGCTGAAGAGTACAAAGTAAACCCGATTACTGCTAAAGCAATGGACAAAATATTCATGCTTCACGCAGACCACGAACAAAATGCTTCTACATCTACAGTTCGCCTTGCTGGTTCTTCGGGCGCGAACCCATATGCGTGTATTTCAGCTGGTATCGCTTCTTTATGGGGCCCTGCTCACGGCGGTGCTAATGAAGCATGTTTAAACATGTTAGAAGAAATTGGCTCAGTTGATCGTATCGATGAATACGTAGCCAAAGCAAAAGATAAGTCAGACCCGTTCCGTCTAATGGGCTTTGGACACCGTGTTTACAAGAACTTTGACCCACGAGCAACAGTAATGCGTCAAACGTGTCACGAAGTATTAGAAGAGCTAAACATTCAAGATCCTCTTCTTGATATTGCAATGAAGCTTGAGCAAATTGCCCTTGAAGACCCATACTTTGTTGAGAAGAAACTATACCCTAACGTAGATTTCTACTCAGGTATTATCTTAAAAGCGATCGGTATTCCAACAAGCATGTTCACTGTAATTTTTGCAATGGCACGTACTGTTGGTTGGATCACTCACTGGGATGAAATGCTTTCTCAGCCTGGTCATAAGATCAGTCGTCCTCGTCAAATGTATACTGGTTATACTGCCCGTGACTACGTATCTGCCGACAAGCGCTAATATTATTTAGCTATGAAAGGCCGCTTTTGCGGCCTTTTTTGTGTTCAATACTTGAGAATTATTATAAACCCATTACAATTTGCGCCTCAAAATGACCATGTTGAAGAGCTATGCCTGCTTTAGAATTTAATATTAATAAAATTAGAAATGACTTTCCTACTTTAAAGCAGCAGATAAATGCTAACCCACTTGTTTATTTAGACTCTGCAGCAACCACTCAAAAACCCCAATCAGTAATAGACGCTATAAACGAATTCTATACCAGCCAAAATTCAAATGTACATCGCGGCCGTCACACATTGAGCGAGCGTGCCACAAGCTTATACGAGCAAGCTCGTGACAAAACAGCCAAGTATTTTAATGTATCAAGTAAAGAAATTGTTTGGACTAAGGGTGCTACAGAGGCAATAAATTTAGTAAGTAATGGTTTACGAAGCCGATTTAACCAAAACGATACTATTATTATCTCAGTATTAGAACATCATGCTAACATTGTGCCTTGGCAAGTTCTTAGTGAGCAAACTGGCGCTAAAATATTAGCACTCCCAGTTAATGATGATGGAACATTAAATATTAAACAATGCTGTGATTTTATTAAGCAGTCAAAACCTAGTATGTTTGCCATTACACAAGCATCTAATATGCTTGGTAATATCACAAATTTAAAGCCTCTTATTACTGCCGCAAAAGAAGTTAATTCACTCGTTTTGATAGATGGCGCTCAAGGCGCAATGCACTTAAAGCCTGATTTACACAACTTAAACTGTGATTTTTACGTGTGCTCAAGCCACAAGATGCTTGGTCCCACAGGTTTAGGTGTACTTTATGGCAAATATCAAGAACTTAATTCTTTAGATGTGTATCAAACTGGCGGGGAAATGATAGATAAGGTGTACCTTACTCATAGTACTTATCGCCCTGCGCCTGCAAAATTTGAAACAGGTACTCCTAATATTTCTGGCGTAGTAGGTTTTTCTGCGGCTTTGGATTATTTAAACGCTCTACAAAACGAACAATTACAAAAGTATGAGAAAAGACTATTTAATTATGCGGCTGAAAAACTGGTAACCATTAAAGGTATTACAATTTACAGTAATCTATCTGATAACACGGGCACCCTAAGTTTTAATTTTAAAGATGAGCATCCTTACGATTTGGCAACATTACTTGACGGTTATGGCGTTGCAGTCAGAGCAGGTCACCATTGTACGCAACCACTTATGACTCATTTAGGAATAAATGGCACCTTAAGAGCCAGCTTTTGTTTTTACAATACCCATGAAGATGTTGACATATTCATCAACTCACTCAAAGAATGTATCGCCTTATTAGATTAAACGTCGCTTTTATATATTTTATTAGGATAACTCATGACAAATACGTTTAAAAAAACCACTGAGTCAATTGAAAAAGCGTCTTCTTGGCAGCAAAAGTATCGTGAAATAATGCTTTTAGGCAAAACTTTACCCGCTTTACCTGATGCTTTAAAAACAGAAGGTTCACTAGTTCCCGGCTGTGAAAGCAAGGTATGGATGTTCGTTGAATTTGATTTAAAAGAAAATACGTTAGTAGTCATTGGTGATTCCGATACACGTATCGTAAAAGGTTTGCTAGCAATTATTTTATCTTTATATAACGGACTGACACCAGAGCAAGTAGTGAAAATAGATGCGTATGAGGAGTTTGATAAGCTAGGTCTTATTAGCCACTTAAGTACATCACGTGGTAACGGAATTAAAGCCATGGTTGATAGAATCCAAACCATGGCACAGCAAAAAATAAGCTAAGTAGTGCTAAACCTGCAAACGCTGCTTTTTATCTAGGTATTTGCGAATAGCTCTCGCTGCTACAAAAAAGCCGAAACTTCCTGTAATCATCGTTGCAGAGCCAAAACCATTATTGCAATCCATATTCATGCTGCCATCTGCACTTTGCTTTGCATGGCATACACTACCATCACTCCCTGGATAAACTAATTGCTCTGTTGAGTAAACGCAATCAACATTAAATTTTCGTTTAGGGTTATTACTAAAGTTATACTGTTTACGTAATATGTAACGCACCTTTGCAAGTAAAGGATCTTGCGTTGTTTTAGCTACATCACCAAATGTAATTTGACTGGGGTCGGTTTGACCACCAGCACCACCAGTGGTAATTATTGGTATTTTATTTCGCTTGCAATGGGCAATCAGTGCTGCTTTTTCTTTAACCGCATCAATGCAATCGATAACATAGTCAAAGCCGTGAATGTGCTCTTTAATATTTTCAAGTGTTATAAAGTCATCAATGACATCAATGTTGCATTCTGGATTTATAAGTTCACAACGCGCTTTCATTGCGTCGACTTTAGCATGACCAATCGTTCCAGATAAGGCATGGATTTGACGGTTTACATTGGTCGCACAAATATCATCAAGATCTATAAGCGTTATTCTACCTAATCCGGTGCGTGCAAGCGCTTCAGCTGCCCAACTTCCCACTCCACCAATGCCAACAACACAAAAGTGAGCCTCTTGAAGCCAATCAAATTGCTGATGACCATATAAACGTTTAATGCCACCAAAGCGGATGTCAGTTATTTTTTCACTCATTTACCAGTCCAGTTCCCATGGCGAACGCCATGCTTGAAAATTATCATGTTGTAACAAGGTTAAAAACGCATCACCGTTACTAGGTAATAGCGTAAATTGTAAGTTCTCACCCTTCCAAGTAAAGCTCAATGCATAAGCATGCAAATATGTTCTATTTGAAGCCGTACCTGAGTAAGCAACATCACCCAATATTGGGGATCCAATGCTTTTTAAGGCAACTCTTAGCTGGTGTGTTTTACCCGAAAAAGGTTTTAAAATAAACGCTCTAAAACCCGCTTTAAAACTAATTGAATAAAAACGGGTAATTGCAGGATTTAAATTAGATGCCAATAGCTTATAGGTACCACGGCGGGACTTGGCCATGTCTCCTTTAACCCAACCTTGCTTTTTTTTAGGTTTAGAGTCTGTAATAGCAAGATAAAATTTATCAATAGAATGTTGTGCAAAAAGCTCAGTAAAAGTTGCTGCAGCGCTTTTATTTCTTGCTAAAATAATTAGACCTGATGTCACTTTATCTAAACGATGAACAGCATAAAGCTTTTGCGATAATTGTTGTTCAGCTAAAACAACAAAGCCAGGCCCCTCTTCAGAATGAAAATTAAGACCCTCTGGCTTTTCTAAAATATAAAAGTCGTTATGTGTATAAACAACTTTTAATATCTTACTTACTTGCTCACTCACACGTTTTTACTTTTAATATGCGCTATAACTTTAGCTAAGTCATCAGGCGTATCTACACCTGCATGAGGGGCTATTTGAGCTTGTTCTATTTTAATTTTATAACCGTGATACAAAACACGTAACTGCTCAAGTGATTCAAGTAATTCTAGTGGTGATACACTCAGCTCTATGTATTGTTTAATAAAACCCGCTCTGTACGCATAAATACCTACATGGCGTTGAAACGGGGCTAAATTAAGGGCAGTGCTATCATCCATCATCGTATTTCTATCAAACGGTATAGTTGCACGAGAGAAATACAGGGCATTTTTATTTATATCGCTAACAACCTTGACTGCATTAGGATTAAATATGTCGTCTTTCTCTTCAATGGCTACGCTTAGTGTAGCCATGGGTGCTGATGATTCATTTAACAACCTGGCTACTTGTAAAACGTTATCGGGAACTAGTAATGGTTCATCACCTTGAACATTTACAACTATGGTATTGCTATCTAAATTTAATAAAGCAACTACCTCCGCTAAGCGCTCGGTTCCCGACTGGTGATCTTCACGCGTCATTACAACATCATTAGTAAACGTACTAACCTCATCAAATACTTTTTGATGATCGGTTGCAATTATCACTTGGCTTGCACCTGATAAACATGCTTTCTCATAAACATGTTGAATCATAGGTTTACCACAAATGTCTGCTAGCGGTTTTCCTGGTAATCTTGTTGAAGCATAGCGCGCAGGTATAACGACTACGAATTCCACTTTTCAACCTCTTCTAACGATAACTCTCTTGCTTCATTTTCAAGTAATACCGGAATATCATCTTTAACAGGGTATGCAAGTTTTGCAGCAGTACTAATTAGTTCACTGTTGTCTTTATCAAAACGTAATTTTCCTTTACATACAGGGCATGCAATTATGTCGAGTAATTTAGTATCAAAGGCCATTTAGGATCCCTTTTTCTTTTAATATTAAAGTTAATTTATTTATTACAGCCTGTGTTGGCTTTGCATCAACTGGTAAATAATACCAATTATCTTTGGCAAACTCGCTACATTTTACGGCGTCTTTTTCGGTCATTAAAACATTGTCGTTACCAAATCGGGTAAAATCTTCGGCAGTGTATGGATGATGATCCCTAAAGTGATTTGAAGATAATAATGTAATCCCCTGTTTTTTTAAGGTGCTTTCAAAACGCTTAGGATTACCTATTGCGCTTACTGCATGGCCATTTGTAATCGATTCACTGACAGGAAAGGAACTTTTTACTGACCTGAGCGCTGCGGGCTCTAATGTGTAGTTATTACTATTCTGCCCACCGTTTTCAACAATCAAGTCTACCGACTTCAAACGTGCAGGAGTTTCTCGTAATGGTCCTGCAGGCATTAGTAACCCATTTCCAAATTGGCGTTCACTATCAACGATACAGCATTCAATAGTCCGTGCCATTTTGTAATGCTGCATACCATCGTCAGAGATAATGATATCTAAATTATAATCACGCGCTAGTAACTCAATATTGCGTTGTCGGTTTGGCCCTATAGCAATTGGGCATTTTAGACGATGAAACAGAAGTTTAGGCTCATCACCCGCCTCAGCAGCTGGCGTATTATCTTTAACAATCAAAGGATAATTACTCGCCTTACCACCATAACCTCGGCTAATAATTCCAACTGACAACCCTTGTTTTATTAAAAAGTCATAAAGCCATAATACAAACGGTGTTTTACCATTTCCACCCACACTAATGTTACCAACAACAATAATAGGTATGTCGCTTTTAAATTGCTTAAATATTCCAAAACGATACATCTGCTTTCTGGTAATCGAAATTAGCCAAAATAAAGCTGACAATGGCAAAAAAAGTAATGTAATAAGTCCAACTGGTTCATACCAGCTTTTTTCGATTTTATTCACGGTTGCTCGCCAAACTGCATTTTACACAACGCTGAATAAGTCCCATCGTTTGAAAGTAAGCTGGTGTGATCGCCACTTTCAATAACACGCCCATTATCGATAACATAAATTTTATCGCTATTTTCAATTGTAGATAATCGATGTGCAATGACGATTGATGTTTTATCTTTCATTAATTCATCAAGCGCATGTTGAATCAGTTTTTCGGACTCTGTATCTAATGCAGATGTTGCCTCATCTAATATTAAAATAGGGGCATCTTTTAAAATAGCTCTGGCTATAGCAATGCGTTGCCGTTGACCACCAGAGAGCATCACTCCGTTTTCACCTACCATCGTATTTAGCTTTTCAGGTAAGTCTTTTACAAACTCCCACACGTGGGCCTGCTTAGCTACCTGTAATAACTCAGCATCTGTAATATCTCGCTTAATTCCATAACATATATTGTTAGCTATAGTGTCGTTAAACAGCACAACCTGTTGCGATACTAGCGCAAATTGGCGTCGCAGATCTGTAAGCTTATAATCATTTAAAGGAATACCATCTAACAGTATTTGACTTGGTAAATCTAAATCATAGTAACGTGGTAATAAATTTGAAATTGTTGATTTACCGGAACCCGAACGCCCAACTAACGCAATACTCTCGCCTGCTTGAATTGTAAGTGTTAAGTTATTTAATACAGGCTCATCTTTTGTGGGATATTTAAAGGTCACATTTTTGACCTCAATTAAACCTTTAGCTTTTGTTACAGATACTGTGCCTGTATCTTTTTCTATATTTTCGTCAAGTATTAAAAATATACTTTGCGCTGCAGAAATACCGCGCTGCATATCACTATTAACGTTAGCTAACTGTTTCAGCGGACGTAGTAACATCATCATCGATGAAATAAGCACAACAAAGTCGCCTGAGCTAATGCTGTCTATCATTGAAGGCATTGATACCACCCACAAAATAACGGCCATGGCGCTCGCTGCAAGTATTTGAATAATTGAAACACTCAATGCCTTTGTAGCATCCATTTTTATACGTTGTTGTCGGTTATGATTGTTAATTTTAGAAAATTGATTAATTTCTCTCTCTTGACCGCCAAAACCATGAATCACTTTATGGCCACTGAGCATTTGCTCTGAGCTTCTTGTTACTTGGCCCATAGCTGATTGTATATTTTTAGAAATATGACGAAAACGCTTAGATACTATTGCAACGATCAGCGCAACTAAAGGAATAATAACTAAAAATATCAGAGATAATTGCCAGCTTGTATAAAACATTACACCAAGCAGAAACACAACAAATGCCCCTTCTCGCACTACAATCAATAATGCTTTGGTTATTGCTTGTTGAACTTGTTCTGTATCAAACGTGATTTTAGAAATTAGGTCACCTGTTGAATTTTTATCGTGAAATGAAACAGGTAGATGTAAAATATGTTCAAATAATTCCTGGCGGAGTGAACGAACAACTTGTGAGCCTACATAGCTTAGGCAATAAGATGACATAAAATTAAAAATACCACGACCAATAACCAAAGCGATTACTACAAAAGGAGCGTATTTTAATACTTCGTTATTTCGCTGATTTAAACCTTCATCAATAAAAGGCTTCATTAATTGAATAAATAAAGCATCCATACCTGAATAGCCAATCATGCCGACAATAGCAACTATTGCCACGCTTTTGTAAGCACCTACGTAAGAAATTAAACGCTTGTAAATTTGTGTAGTACTTTGATCCATAATACTCTCTTTATTCAAATACAGACCCTATTGTATCCTTGCTAGAACTAAAACAAAACGTCAATCTTTTATAAACCAGTAGCTTTGGTAATCTCGTGCTGTAATAACAGTCACAGTCTCTTCGTAAAATTCCACCGTAATTTGCCCTTGTTGCCCAGTGATATACTGAAAGGCATTAATATTTCTATAACGCTCAACAACTTCAGTTTTAGGAAATTGCCACTGCCCTTTGTAAGCACTTGAGTGAATAACAATCTGTGGCATAACTGCAGTAATAAAGTTCTTACTTGATGACGAACTACTACCATGATGAGGACTAAGTAACACTGTACTTTTTAAAATATCGCTAGAGTTTATCAGTTGCGACTCTCTCTTTTTTGAAATATCGCCTGTAAACAGAACACTGTGCTCTTTATCTGAAACCTTTATTACACAAGACTCATCATTTTCATTACCATACAAAGGGGTTGGGAAGCTTTTAATTATTAGCCCAGCCATGTTTACTTCATTTGGAATACAGCCCTTTGAGGGTCCATTAGGGTGAAATTCATTAAATGAAAACTTTAAACCTGCGCCGATAAAATGAGATAAACCACCGGAATGGTCATTATCAAGGTGACTAACTACAGAATGAGTCGCTGCAATATTATTTATATCAATAAAAGGTAACAAAATACTTTTAGCACGGCTAAAACGATTAAAGTAACTAGGTCCAAAATCATAAATAAACCCTTTATCATCTTTTTCAATAAGCGCCATAAGACCGTGCCCAACATCGAAGACATGTAATTTCCATGTAGGCTTATCAGCAAGTAAATAATCAATATAGAGTATGGCTAAAGGTAAAAAAGCGAGCCGCCTATATGGCGAAAAATAAAAAATTAAAAGAGTAAGATAAGCATAAATAATGACACTTAGACCAATAATTCCTATGTTTAGCCAACCAAAACCTGCAGGTAATTTATTTAAACAGGTAAAAATAAAAGCTAAACCACTATCGATAAAAATAATCACCATACTAATATCAAATACGGCACTTATAGCCGTTAATAAAATTAAACAGGGCATTAAAATAAATGAAAGAAATGGGATTGCGACTAAGTTTATGACTAAGCCAGCAACACTCACGCCATTAAAAAAGTAAACAGACAGAGGCAGTAAACCAATAAATAGTGCAGCCTGAATAGTAATTAATGCAAAGAGTACTTTTAGAAATGAATTAGTAGAGAGAGGTATATTTTTAATAACTAAAAAAATAACCACGACTGCAAAAAATGAAAAATATAACCCAGGATTAAGGGTATTGAACGGGTTAACAACGAGTACAATAACAAGCGCAAACAAAATACTGCGCCATCTCATTGGCTGTTTTTGAAAATAATATAGAAGTAAATAACAGCCAAGCATTATTAGTGCACGAGTCGCTGAAACCAAAAAGTTACTTAAATAGACATAAACAAACGCTGATACAAAGCCAATCACACTGTAAGCAATTGAAAAATTCATCGTTTGATTATTAAACAATTTAACGTGAATAAATACCCACTTTGTAATGAAGAAACCAAAACCGAACACCAACCCAATGTGTAAGCCTGAAATAGCAAGTAAATGGCTTAAACCCAGTGATTGCATCAGCTGCTTATCACTCGGTGTCATTAACGTCTTATCCCCTGTTAATAAAGCATAGTAAAGCCAATTCAGTGTTGTATTTTCGTATGTATTTTTAATAAAGCTTTTATAACTTTGAACACTATTTTGCTCTGAAGTACTTTTGATTTTTAACTCTTTATTAAGAACTTTGCCTTTAAAGAAAATTCGCTGCTTAAATGCATACAGTTCGTTGTCAAATACATTAAAGTTCTTATTACTTCTGAATTTTTGTAAATTAACACTTGCCACAAAACGATCATTAGCACGCAATGGGTGATCTAAATTAACGCTTAACATCGCGCTAGGTGCACTCAAATTAGAATAGTATTTTCCATTAATACGCACTAATTTTGCTTTGACATATTGGGGGGCTTTGTTTGAGATGACTTCTTGTATTACAACTTCGACTGGATATGCGTACTTTTCATCATCAATTATATGCTCAAAGTTATAAAAAATATGATAATGCGCTATAACGATACAAATTCCACAAATAAAGCCTAACAATAAAGACAAAAACGGCTTAAAATAAGCGCCTATTATTACAATGGACACTGTAATAATAATAAATTCGAGAGTTTCGTAATAAAACACGGTTGAAATACAGCCAATTACAAAACCAAGACTGATCCACGCTGATGTAAATGGTTGCTTTAAATGGCTAAGAAAACTATCCAAAGATTTTTACCCGATCCGAATAAAATTAGACATCACAAATCGTTAAAAATTTTTGGTAAGCTTTTGCAGGATGCAAATCTTTGGCACTTAAACAGACGTTCTGCTCGAGGAGCCTTTGCGGTTGGTTTATTTTTTGCTTTCATCCCTGTTCCCTTTCAAATGGTTTTAGCCGCAGCGACTGCTATTTTATTTAGAGTAAACTTACCTATCTCAGCAACGCTTGTTTGGCTTACTAATCCGTTAACCATGCCACCTATTTTTTATGGATCTTACCTCGTCGGCACTCTTGTTTTAAATCAGCCAGAGCAACACTTTGCTTTTGAGCTTAACTGGGCTTGGTTTGAGCAGAGTGTCGAAACCATTGGCCCTGCATTCTTAGTTGGCTCACTTGTATGCGCCTCTATAGCATCAATTATAGGCTATTTTGGCATTGATATTTTATGGCGCCGCTCTGTTATAAAGGCAAGAGCTGCACGCAAATAATGACGATTCTTTGAATAGTATAGACGAAAAAAAACCCAGCTAGAAAGCTGGGTTTTTCTATTTAAAAATAATTAAAAACGAAATATGCGTCGAATACCAATTAATGGTAGTAAAAATAACGCTAACCAAGAGGTACTCGCTGAACTTCTTTCAAAAAATTCGGCCTCTGGGGGTGCACAATTTTCAATTTCACCATTTTCTAATGGTGTTAATTTAACCGCAACTGCAACAGTTTCAAATTCAATATTACCGTTAATATCGGTCACTATACCACCAAGTGTGTCACGCTTTTCTACTGTTTTGGTGGCAACACCAAACACTTCGTTATTCTCATTAATAACATTAGCTTCAACAACTGTGTATGGGTAATCAGTTTCACCATCTGATTCATAACATGGTAAAAAGTCATTTATGTTAGTTATTTTATCTTCACCAATTTTATAAATAAATGCGGCTTTATCTCGCGAACTGTCCGATCCACCTAATTCACTCTCACCAACAATATAACCTTGATTATTGATATCGTTAGCAGTCGAGTTTGCTGCTAAAAAGAAGTTTGTAGGGTAAACAGTGTTACCAGTAGCGATATCATGATAAAAGAATTTTCTTACCCGAGTATTCTCGACTATTCTGGTTGCATAACCAGCAATAATATTTTCATCATTTATCGCTAAAGATACACCTGACTGATTAGAATCATTTTCTTGTTCGATAAAAGAAACAACTTCACTATCCCTAAAATAGACTGGCATTGTGATAAATAAATTATCGTTATTTTTATATCTGGTGTGGGAAGAACCTACTGCTATACCATTGGCGTTTACGGCAAGAGCATTGCTGGTAAATGTATCTTCTTCGAACTCATCTTCATCAGGAGTTAAAGCTAAACCAAGCTCCTCTACTGAAGATATATTTAGAAACTCATCTAGCTCCCATTTATAAGCTCGTTTATTAAAAATACCTGATGATATACTACTGTTTAACAAGTTAATACATGTCGAGACAGGCTCATCATCACCGTCGCAATTGTCATCTATATTTTCTAACCTATCAACTGAGATATATGTTGAGGCGCTACCTACTACTATATAACCGTTGTTAGTCCTAAAAATATCATTGGCTCGACTTGTACCTCCATATTCACTAAATTCAGGAATAAGAGAAACTTTTCTACCATCGGAACTAATTACAATACCTCGTTCGATAAAGTCATGAGTAAACCAAGTTTCGGCATCATCTTCACCCTCTGGTGTAAAAGAGACCTTATCATATGGCGCACTACCCCAACCAACTGAAACTCCATCTTCGCTCACAGCATTATAAACATTAAAAGTGGATCGTGTTAAGCCATCATAGTCAACCGATGCAATGTCAAAAAGTGGCTGCTCAACTACTTCATTTTCATTAAATCTTATACCTGTGAATGAATTAATTATTTGATACTCAAAACTACTAGATACTTGTGCTAAAAACCTTGCCATAAAACTATGTGCATCTGGGTTTGAAATGAGCGCATTATTGTTCTCGATATCATCAAGAGTAAAAGTTATAACCTTATCACTTAATTCAAAAGATCTAACTTCATTATCGTAGGCGCTTTCAATTAAGCTATCAGTAAAATCAATATAACTGGTATCTATGGGTAAGTTATATAATCCATTTGCTAAACCAATTATGTGCCCGCTTTCACTTGCATCAGTAACGTAAGAAAATTTTGCATTGTCGAGTGTGCCTAATTCACTTAATTGGTATGTTGCACTGATAGCTGATGTACTCAATGTCGCTAAGATACTGGCAGCGAGTAATTTATATTTCATTTTAGTCCTTACTACTGATTCTGTAATTCTTCAAGTTCTTCCCATCGCTCAAAAGCGGCTTCAAGGTCAGACTCAAGTTGTGCTAAATGGTTCAATGCTTTGGTTGTTATGTCACTGTCTTGTTTAAAAAAGTCAGGATCGCTTACCACATTTTGCTGGGCTTCTACGTCAGCTTCAAGTTGCTCCATTTTATTAGGCAACTGCTCTAATTCAAGTTTTAATTTGTAAGAAAGCTTATTCGTTTTAGCGGCTGGCTTTGCAACAGGGGTCGGTTGCTTTTCCACTTTTTTTGCAGCTGGTTGAACAGCTTGTTTTTCTTGTTCTGCTAAATAACTTACATAAGCTTCATAGTCACTATAACCGCCGACTATATCTGTCACTTTTCCGTTACCTTCAAATGCCCATACACTAGAGCATGTATTATCGATAAATTCACGGTCATGGCTTACAATAATCACGGTACCTTGATACTGATTAATAATGTCTTCTAACAGCTCAAGTGTTTCAATGTCTAAATCATTGGTTGGCTCATCCAATACCAAGATATTCGATGGTTTTAAAAATAGCTTAGCAAGTAACAATCGGTTTTTTTCGCCGCCAGATAAGGCCTTAACGGGTGTTCTAGCGCGCGCAGGTGGAAACAAAAAGTCTTGTAAGTAACCTAATACATGACGAGAGCGACCACCCATCATAACCTCTTGCTTACCTTCTGCAACATTGTCTTGTACTGTTGCTTCTTCGTCTAACTTTTCACGGTATTGATCAAAATAAGCAAATTCTAGGTTAACACCCTGCTTAGTTTCACCGCTGTCAGGTGCTAAGTCACCAAACATTAGTTTTAATAATGTTGTTTTTCCTACACCATTAGGACCGACTAAACCGATACGGTCGCCACGCATAACTAAAGTAGAAAAATCGCTTACAATCGTTTTCTCTTTAAAAGCATGAGATAAATGCTTAGCTTCAAAAACTAACTTACCTGAGCGGTCTGCGGTTTCAATATTGAAATCTGTTTTACCAACTTGATCAACTCGTTGCTTACGCTCATTACGCAATTGTTTTAATTCACGAACACGGCCTTCATTACGAGTTCTCCGTGCTTTTACGCCCTGACGGATCCACGCTTCTTCTTCAGCTAATCGTTTATCAAAGAGTGCATTTTGACTTTCTTCTACTTTTAAGTCATGCGCTTTTTGTTCTAGATAAGTGGCGTAGTCACCTGGATATGAAATAAGTTTGCCGCGGTCTAAATCCAAAATACGCGTAGCAATTGCACGAATAAACGCACGATCGTGAGATATAAATACAATCCCACCTTTAAAGTCTTTTAAGAACTGCTCTAACCACATCACACTTGTCATATCTAAGTGGTTTGTTGGTTCGTCTAATAGCAACAAGTCTGGCTCACTAACTAATGCACGTGCCAGTGCAACCTTACGTAACCACCCACCTGAAAGTGATTCAAGCTTCGCATCAGGTGTCAGCTCAAGCTTAGTTAATACTAATTGAATACGGCTATCGAAGCGCCAGCCATCAGCGGCTTCTAACTTATTAGATAAGCGCTCAAGTTTATTTAATAATTGATCGGTACATTCAGTTTGCAGTTCATTACTCACATGGTGATAATCGATAAGTAAATTAGCAATTTCTGGCATACCTTGGGCAACATAATCAAATACGGTACCGCTGGCCCCTTTAGGTGGATCTTGTTCAAGACGAGAGATCTTTAAACCACCGAGCTGGTTTATTTCACCATCATCCAATATTACTTGGCCGTCTAATACTTTTAACAGCGTTGATTTACCTGCGCCATTACGCCCCACAATACAAACTCGCTCACCACTTTCAATAACAGCATCTGCGTTGTTAAGTAACGCATGTGTACCAAAGGCAAGCTGTGCTTTCGAAATTCTTATTAAATCCATAATTCTACAATGCTCTTAATCTGCCAGTGCTAAAAATATTTGCACTTGTTCTGCAGTAAAAGGCCAAAACAATTGTTGGCCATGTTCATTTTTTAAAACAGGAATACTTACCTGATATTGCGCAATAAGCTGTTTGTCAGTCATTATGTCTGTTAACAATAAACTGTCCTCGCTCATTAATAACGGTGTTATTAGTGCGTAGGCTTGTTCACATAAATGACACCCTTCCGTATGGTATAGAGTCCACTTAGCCATGGGTAATTAACCAGCTGTTATGAATTTTTTTATTACGCTTAAAGTCTGGTGAGAGTGTTTTCTCAGAAATATTAATGGCTTTTAAACCTAAACCAATCAATCCAACTTCATCCATAACAAAGCCACGTTTGTTGTTAGAAAAAATCAATGTTCCAGACGGGCTAAGAATTTTTTTAACCCAAGTTAGTAACTTAATGTGATCACTCTGAACATCAAACGCATCTTTCATTCGCTTTGAATTTGAAAATGTTGGTGGATCAAGAAATATTAAGTCATATTGCGCAGTCGCATGCTCTAGCCATTTAAGGCAATCTGCTTGCTCAAAACGGTAACGCATGTTGCTAATATTATTTAAATCAAAATTATCTTGGCCCCATTTTAAATAGGTTTTGGATAAATCAACTGTGGTTATAGCCTTTGCCCCACCAATGGCTGCATGAACTGATGCACTTCCTGTGTAGGCAAATAAATTTAAAAAACGTTTGTCCTTGGCATTTTCTTGAATGTAGCGACGAACCAAACGATGATCTAAAAATAACCCCGTGTCTAGATAATCAAATAAATTAACCTTAAATTTAGCACCAAACTCTTCAACAACCATCGTTCTATTTTGCTTAGCCATAGGGGTGTATTGCTCTTCACCTTTTTGCTTTTTGCGAACTTTTACGGCAATGTTTTCAGGTGCTATGTTTAGTTGTTGCGCTGTTAAGCTAATGACGTCCTGAAGACGCTTATCAGACACTTTTTCATCTATTTCTTTCGGTGCCGCGTACTCAAAAATTACAGCGCTGTCGTTATATACATCAACCGCTACATTGTATTCTGGAATATCAGCATCATAAACGCGATACGCGTCGACTTTGTTTTGCTTTAACCAATTTTTAAGGCCTTGTTTATTTTTTTTAAGACGGTTAGCAAACGACATTGAACCTTCATAATTAAGGGCTTTTTTGTCATCAGTCGTCAAGCTGACTTGCTTGTCATCTAGTTGATATAAGTTAAGCTCTACATCTAATGGACCATTTTTAAATTTATAACGTTTTAATTTAACAAGCTTTAAAAGTTTAAATAAACTCTCATCCATGCCCAATAACGCCAGTTTCCAATGGTTAAAATGCTTTTTAAAGCCGACACCTAAATTACGGTGTAAATCAACTAACTCAGCCATAGAGCCAATACGTTCACCATAAGGCAAATTTGAAATAACCACACCTGGTAATTTAGCTACTGCGGTTAACTTTGTTGCGTCGCTTTGCTTAAATTTAATTATGTCATCAAGCTCGGCACGCTTTGCATTATCAATGGCTTTACTTAATACCTGAGCATCGTAGTCGTGGCCTATTAGCCAAAGTTTCGGGTCGGTTATATTTGCAAGTAGTTCTTCTTTTAACGCTTTAAATTTTGCCACTCTAAAACTAGGTAAACGCTCAAAAGCAAAGCCTTCACGAAACAAACCTGGCGCTTCATTACGTGCCATACCTGCGGCTTCTATTAAAATAGTACCCGCACCACAACATGGGTCAAACAGAGGTTGTTTAACGTTATCTAACCATCCGCTGCGTTTAATAATTGCAGCCGCTAAATGCTCTTTTATTGGCGCTTTACCTTGTCCCTGTCGATACCCACGTTCAGATAGCCTTGGTCCTGAGTAGTCAATGTAAAGAGAAACACCGTGACGATTTAAACGTGCAACAACACGAACATTGGCATCCTGTTTATCAACATTAGGGCGTTGCTCATACAAATCATTAAAGTAGTCAACAATTGCATCTTTAATTACTAAACCAGAAAACTGTGTATTCTTTAACGAATCATTAGTACCGTTAAAATCTACAGCAAATGTTTGCGTTGGGCCAAACCATTCTTGCCAAGGTTGAAAACGAGCAAATTTATACAAGCTATCTTTATCGTCAACGCCTTCTTTTTCTTCAATAAGCATAAGCACACGAGTTGCAAAACGGCTTGATAAACAAACCTTTTGCGCCAGTAATGAGTCAGCCTCAAAACGAACAGAACCAACAGTTTGCTTAGATACAGCAGCGCCAAGTTCTGTTAACTCATCAACCAATAAATTTTCGATTCCGATAGAAGTAAGTGCGATAAATTGCAAAGTAGTAACCCTTAATAGCTAATTGCGCAGGATTATACCATAGGTTGAGGGACAAACACGCCATAACACATGCTTAATAGCGTAAATTACTTAGGCAGTTTTAAATTTAATTTGCTGAGGTAAGATGGGATGAACGCGATTATTTAAAATTTTGATAACTTCAAATTGAGCAAGAGATAAATTTTCGTCTAATTGAAAATTCTCGCTTAAATTTAAGCAAACCGAAGCATCACTACAGTGATCGACAATCAAAAAATCGCCCGTTTGCGCCTTAGAAACTAATTTAACGACTGCTTCAACACTGGGTTGGCTGCCGGTATATTCATTAAAAAACCAGCTTTTTGCTAGCACAGGTTTTAAATGAAACTTAACCGCTGTAGCATTTAACGCTATTTGACATATTTGTGCACTAGACCAGATTTCAAACCCGTCCAGATAATTATAAACTTGTTCGTAAAATGCAGCATCTTCTAAACTAAAGTTAGGGTTTTTGATAACTAAATCTGTTAACTGCCTTATTTTATAAGGTGTGCAAAGCTGCATTTCATCGTTCAAATCAAGTAATAAACGATTTTTATTAGGACAAGCAATCCACTGCCATTGCTTTGATGCTTGTAACATTTGCTCCTCCTTGTGGGCTTTATTAAAAATAGTATCAGTTCAAAGTATAACTGCTTTTGACCATTTTATACATAAATGCTTAGAACATTTATCGAACGATCAAAAGCTTAGATAACTGATCCTTATAAGCCGTTTACGATCGATTTTACCAATTCTGGGCCTTTATAAATAAAACCTGTATAAACCTGGACTAAACTAGCACCCGCATTAAACTTCTCTTTAGCTGAATTAGCATCATCAATTCCGCCAACACCAATAATAGGTAACTGGCCTTTTGTTAATCGTTTTAATTCACTAACTACTTCTGTAGAACGTGTTCTTACAGGGTGTCCTGATAAACCACCGGCCTCCTCAGCATACTGCTGACCAATCACATCACTTCGTTCTAGTGTTGTATTAGTTGCAATTACCCCGTCAATTTTATTGTTTAGCAGTGATTCACTTACCTGTTCGATTTGAATAGGATCAAGATCCGGGGCAATTTTAACAAGCATCGGAACTTGCTTATTATGTTTTGAAATTAAATCTAGCTGCTCATTTTTAAGACTTTGCAATAAATCATCAAGTGCAGCACCGTATTGTAAATCTCTCAGGCCGGGTGTGTTTGGTGAAGAGATATTCACGGTAATATAAGAGGCATGCTCAAAAACTTTTCTCATACAGTGTATGTAATCGTCTTTACCTTGCTCATTAGGGGTATCTTTATTTTTACCTATATTAATACCTAATATGCCGTTGTACTTTGCTGCTTTTACATTACTAATTAAATTATCAACACCTTTATTATTAAAACCCATACGATTAATAATAGCGTTTGACTCTGGCAATCTAAATATACGGGGTTTATCGTTTCCGGCTTGCGGGCGAGGTGTAACAGTACCCACCTCTATAAAACCAAAACCCATTTGGCTAAATGCATCTATGCACTCTGCATTTTTATCTAAACCTGCTGCTAATCCAACTGGATTCTTAAATTCAAGACCTAAAAAGTTAACGGGCTTATCTGCTACAGATTGCGACCATGCGGCACTCAAAGGCGTGTTGGCAAAGCGGCTTAAATTATTAAGAGCAAATTCATGTGCCCACTCCGCATCACGGGTAAACATAAAACGGCGAGCTAAATCGTAAAACATGAATATATTCCTCTTTAAATTACAGACAAAAAAATACCTCAGTCAAGGCTGAGGTATTATATAACATTTTTAATAATTAGCTTATTACTTAGTTAATAAATAATAATGCGCGTAATTATTTTATTTTGCTGGTGTATCACAATTGTGACTCAATAGCATTAGTTCACGCAATGCCACTGAGAACTTGGCAAAATCATGACTTTGCGACGTTTTAAATTCAGCCAGCATTTGCTTCCAACGAGTAAGTAATAACTCTTGCTTATCCATCCACTCATCAATTTGGTAATCAACGTCTTTTTCATCTGCTTCAAAGCTATTTAAAACAACCTGAGCTAATGTTCGTTGCTGCCAATCTAACTCTTCACGATAAGATGAACGCGCCAACGCTTGCCAATGGTTAGCAACAGGTTGGTTAGTTATTTGATCTAAGAACCAATGTAAGCCCATTCTTGCACCAAGCTTAAAGTAAGTATTAGACACCATAGCAATGCCTCTACGCGAATTATTAGCAATTTCTGCTAAGTCCATCACCGAGAACAAGCTAGATAATGAAACGATGCGCTTAGCTATATCTAATGGTACTCCACTATCAGTTAACTTAGTTGCAGCTTCATCTATGCGAGCACTTTCCTTTTCAACAATATAAGTGTTCAAGTTATCACTCAAATCACTAAATGTTGGTGAGAAGTACTCAATACCTTGCTCAATCGATTGTGATTTATTGCGATGACGCAAGAACCAACGAGTTGCTCTGCGAACAGTTCTACGAAGCTGATAAAGCATTTCTGTTTGTACAGCCGCTGGAATTTTATTATCTAAAGCGCTGATTGATGACCACGTATCACGCATTTCAAAAATTTCACTGGCAATTGAGTAACACATTGCAATTTCAGATTCGCTAGCACCTGTTTCTTCGTGCATACGAACCATGAAATTTAAGCCCATGTCATTAACAATATTATTAGCAAGTTTGGTTGCTATAATTTCTTTACGAAGTGGGTGATTATTCATGGCATCATTAAATTTCTCACGAAGTGGACGTGGGAATGATTTAACAAGTAATTGGCGATAATACGGGTTTTCTGTAATTTCATCCGTTACAAGCGAATCTTTTAACACCATTTTAGCGTATGAAACTAATACTGAAAGCTCAGGACGCGTCAAGTCTTTGCCTGATGCTGCTCGCTCTGCTAACTCTTCATCACTTGGAATAAACTCTATCGCACGGTCTAATTTACCATCTTTCTCAAGGGCATGAATAAAGCGAATTTTTTCCTTAAGTGTCGATGTACCACGAGATTGCGTGATTGAAATTGTATGTGTTTGACGATAACAGTCTTTTAATACCAATTCTGATACTTCATCAGTCATAGAATAAAGCAGTTCATCACGCTGCTTAAGTGTTAAATCACCTTCAGCAACTAAACCATTAAGTAAAATTTTAATATTTACTTCATTATCTGAACAAGCAACGCCGCCAACGTTATCAATAAAGTCAGTATTTACGCGTCCGCCTTGTTCTGCAAATTCTATGCGTCCAAGTTGCGTAGCACCTAGGTTACCACCTTCACCTAGTACTTTAGCACCTAATTCTTTACCGTTTATACGTAGCGCGTCGTTTGCTCGGTCGCCTACGTCAGCATCGGTCTCTTTTGTGTGCTTAATGTATGTACCAATACCACCATTCCAAAGTAAATCAAATTCCATCATTAACGATGCTTTCATCAACTCATTTGGTGTCATGCTTGCTTTTTTAGTACCCAGCATTTTTTTCATTTCTGGGCTAAGGGTAATCGATTTTGCAGCTCGAGAAAAAATACCACCGCCGGCTGAAATAAGATCCTTGTTGTAGTCTTCCCACGAAGAACGAGGCATATTAAATAAACGTTCACGCTCTACATACGATTTTGAGGCATCAGGGTTAGGGTCAACAAATATATGCATATGGTTAAATGCAACTTGTAAACGAATGTGCTTAGACAGCAACATACCATTACCAAATACGTCTCCAGCCATATCACCAATGGCAACTACTGTAAAATCAGTACTTTGACAGTCAATATCCATCTCACGGAAGTGACGCTTAACAGACTCCCATGCACCTTTAGCGGTTATGCCCATTTTTTTATGGTCGTAACCTACAGAACCACCCGATGCAAAGGCATCACCAAGCCAAAAGTTGTACTCATTTGCAATGCCGTTAGCGATATCAGAAAACGTTGCCGTGCCTTTATCGGCTGCCACGACTAAATAAGCATCATCTTCATCATGACGAACAACATTACTTGCTGGCACTATTTCACCACGTGCAATATTGTCAGTAATATCTAGTAAACCTCTAATAAAGATTTTATAACACTCTTGGCCTTCTTTAATGAAAGCATCGCGCTCTGATGGTAGCTGTTTACAAACAAATCCACCTTTAGAGCCAACAGGTACAATTACGGTATTTTTAACTTGTTGCGCTTTAACTAAGCCCAAAACTTCTGTTCGGAAATCTTCACGACGGTCTGACCAACGTAGTCCACCGCGAGCTACCTTACCAAAGCGTAAATGTACGCCTTCAACACGAGGCGAATAAACAAATATTTCAAAAGCAGGTAACGGTAACGGTACGTCAGGGATCAAACTAGGTTGTATTTTAAATGATACATAAGATTTAAATTGGTTCTGAGCGTCTTTTTGATAGTAGTTAGTGCGCAGCGTAGCCACAATCATATCTACGTATAAACGTATAATACGGTCATCATCAAGGTTGGCTACATTTTCCAGCTCAAGGTAAATTTGTGCTATTAACTTGTCCAGTGTTTTAGAGCTCGCAGGGCTGTTCACAGAAAAGCGTTTAGCGAATAAGTTAACGATTTGAGACGCAATATGTGGATAGTTAGCAAACGTGCTTTCAATATATGTTTGAGAAAAAGTAACACCAATTTGGCGCATGTATTTAGCATAAGCACGTAAAATAGAGGCTTCACGACCCGTTAAGCCGCCCATTAGCACTAAACGGTTAAAACCGTCATTTTCTAAACGGTTATTCCATACATTGGTTAAAGCCGCACGAAAACGAGCAGACACCTTATCAAAATCATCCATCCCTTTACTGTCAATCAGCATAGAGAAATCCATGATCCAATTAATTCGGCCATCGCTTGTTTTAACCGAGTAAGGTGTTTCACCTATTACACGTAAACCAAAGTTTTCTAGCATTGGCATTACATCTGACAAATGAATTGGCTCATCTTTATGAAATAAGCTCAAGCGCACAATATTAGTATTCGCCTCCTCTTGAGGGCGATAAAAAAGCATCTCAAGTTTATTTTCTTCACTTAATAGCTCTAGTTTTTCAATATCTACTACTGCGGCACTCGGTAGCACTTCATCTTTGTATGAACGGGCGAATGCGTTACAATATTTACGGTTTAAATCATTTCCACGCGCTTCACCTGCAGACTCCAAGAGCGCAGATTGTAGTTTGTCTTCCCAAGTACGGGCAGCTTCTATTAAATTATTTTCGATGTCTTTCACATTAAATTCGATATTGTTGTCAGTCACACGAACAGTGTAATGAGTACGTGCTAGTGTTGACTCGGAGAAGTAAGTGGTAAATTCGACTTTTTCGTCAGAATTAAATGCATTGCCTAAAATATCTTGAGTTTCCCTGCGCAGGGCTGTGTTGTAGCGCTCGCGAGGAACATAAACCATACAAGAAAAAAAACGACCATAGGCATCTTTTCGCACAAATAAGCGACACATATCACGCTCTTGCACTTGTAATACACCGGTTGCAACTTCAAGTAACTCATTTTCGCGTGCTTGTACTAACTCATCACGCGGGTAAGTTTCTAAAATATTTAATACCGCTTTGTAAGCGTGTGTGCCTTTTGCAAAATCACACATATCCATTATGCGAGTAATTTTGCTTTTTAAAACAGGAACATCAGCAGCACTATTATTATAAAAATTAGATGAAAATAAACCAATAAAACGGTCTTCACCAATAACATTCCCTTCATCATCAAAACGTTTTACACCAACGTAATCGATATAAGCGGGACGATGAACACGAGACTGTGAATTAGTTTTAGTTAGGATCAATAAATTACTGCTGCGCGCTTCCTGGCGAGCCACCTCAGGTAACTCAGAAAGCAAGCGAGTATGCTCTTCAGTAGAGTTTTTTAACAACCCTAAACTTGTATCCATTTTACCTTTAAGCTGATAATCCCCCTGAACAGGGCTTAACTCATATTCACGATAGCCCATAAGGGTGAAATTATCGCTAACTAGCCAATCTAAAAATTCAACGGTTTCTGCCACTTCACTTTTATTTTTGCCGTGGCGGCGCTTAGGTAGCTCTTTACTTACTTCAATTAGTTTTCTTCTTATTGGCTGCCAGTCTTCAACTGCAACAGAAACATCAACAAGTACGGATTCTAATTCTTTTTTGAAAGACTCAATAGCAGATGAGTCTGTTTGGCGATCAATTTCTATGAAGAAAACCGTTTTTGTAGATGTAGATTCTTGCTCTGCTTTTAAATTAGATAAGCCTGAAATTTTAGCGTTGTCATCGCGTTGAATTTTAAGTGGGCTATGAAGTAATAAGTGAGAGGCAATATTTTCACGAGTCATGGCCATACGAACAGAATCAACTAAAAAAGGCATATCTTTAGCAATAATTTCTACGATGGTATGTGATGACTGCCAGCCATCTTTTGCCACTTCGGGGTTGAAAACGCGAATAACGGCGTCGTCAGTAGTATTTTTTTCTAGCGAATTCCAAAGGCTGAGTGCAGCACCGTATAAGTCACTGTCGTTTCGATTTGCCAAATCCTCTTTAGACATATTGCTGTACAAGGCTTTGGCGAATTTCTCAACGAGTAACACATTATCAGCGTGAACTTTTTTCTGGATAAGCTTACAGACATTATCTAGGATAACCGAGGCTTGGCCTTCATTTCGTGTCATTGTATGTTCCTTAATCTATTACTGCTCAAGAGCAGGAATTTGTACAGCCATTTATTAGTGTGGAGTCAGATAAATTCTAACCCTTTTACAGCTAATAAACAGCTTTTTCGATGAAAACATTTCAAGCTTTTCAGCTATTTGGTCATCTATTCACAAATTATAGATATAAATGGCCAATAGTGGCCATTTAGGAGCAATATTATTCACATTATTTTTTCTGGTCGGTCCACAGAAGACTTCCAATTGCAGGTAATAACAGCACTGCACCTAACATATTCACTAAAAACATGAAGGTAAGAAGTATTCCCATATCAACTTGGAATTTCAAATCAGAAAAAATCCATGTGCTTACACCAATGGCGAGAGTAATACCGGTAAATAGTACCGCACTACCGCGTTCAATGAGTGCATTACGATAAGCAATCGACAATGGTACATTTTGTTTAAGCTGCCCCATCATCGACGAAAGTATATAAATACCGTAATCCACACCAATACCTACACCTAGGGCAATAACTGGTAAGGTTGATACTGTTAGGCCAATTTCTAGCTGTACCATTAACGCTTGTGCAAGCGTTGATACTATATAAAGCGGTAACACCACAGCAATAGTCGCTTTTACGCTTCTAAAACTCAGTAAGCATAATGCAATAACAGCACCGTATACATATAGCATCATTGGTATTTGGGCCTCAGACACTGACTCGTTTGTAGCGGCCATTACGCCGACAGGACCAGACGCTAATTTAAATGCAAGCTTTTCTGTCCCTTCTTCATTTGCAAACTGTTTAACGCTTGCAATAACGCGGTCGATAGTCTGCGCTTTGTGATCATCTAAAAAGATAATAACGGGCATGACAGAACAATCACCGTTCAGTAAACCTGTGCTTGTTTCAACACGTGCTGTAGACTGCACTAATGAAGCCGAATTGCGCGGCAAGCTCTGCCATTTTAAATTACCTTCGTTGTAACCCGCATTAACAGACTGAGCAACCGAACTTAAACTAACTGCAGATTGAACACCTGCAACATTTTCAACTTTGTATTGAAAACGGCTAATGCGCTCCATTACGTCATATTCTGTACATGCTGCTGGGTAAGCTTCAACTATCACTTTTAAAATATCTGATGAAATAGTGTACCTGTCCGATATTAAAAAAGTATCCTGGTTATAGCGAGCATCTTGATGAAGTGACGGAGCACCTGCATGCAAATCACCTATCCGCATTTTATCAGCTTGCCAGTAACCCAAAGCAAATAAGACAAGCGTAAAGCCAATAATGATTTTAGCTACTTTAGGATCGGTTGCTTTTACCAATAAATCCCTAACTTTATCAAGTATATTTGGCTTGTTAGCATCACCTGATTGAATATGAATACTATTTTCAAATTGCATGTATGATGCCCAAACAGGCAATAGAATTAAGTTAGTAAATATAATAACCGCTACACCTAAGCTAGCAGTAATTGCAAGCTCACGGATAATGCCTATGTCAATCGTCAACAAAGTTAAAAAGCCAACAGTGTCTGATAAAAGAGCAATACCACCTGGAATTAAAAGCGCTCTAAAACTTGATTGACAGCAAACTCGCGTACTTTTCCCTTCGCTTACTTTTTTACCTATCGCATTTATCATTTGCACGCCATGGCTAACACCAATAGCAAATACTAAAAATGGAACTAATATCGACATTGGATCAAGTCCAAAGCCGAGGCTTGAAAGCAACCCTAACTGCCATGCAACCGCAATAATAGAGCACGCAATGGGTAATAATGTAAGCTTTAAGCTTCCACAGAACAGCCAAACCATAATAAATGTGAAGGCTATGGCAATTGCAAAAAATAACACAACGCCTTTAGCCCCTTCGGCAATATCACCAGCCATCTTTGCAAAACCGATAATATGAATACTCACTTTATCGGTACTCAGAGGCTCTCTTAACTCTGTTTCGAGCTTTGCTGCAAAGGCTAACGTGTCTAACTTTTCTTGCGTTTGTGGGTCAGTTTCTAATAATTGCGCTGTTACCATTGCACACGAATAGTCGCTTGCAATCATACGACCAACAACTTTTGCTTTTTCTATATTTTCTTTAACAACGGCTAAGCCACGTTCGTTTGCCTTAAAGTTTGCAGGAATAATTGGGCCACCGGCAAAACCATCCTCAACCACTTCGACAAATCGGGCGCTAGGAGCAAATATAGAGTTTACGAGCGGTCTGTTTACACCGGGTATAAAATAAAGCTGATCATGAACAGCTTTTAACTGAGTAAAAAATTCTGGATTGAATATGTTACCACTGTCATCACACACTGAAATTAAAATACTATTCGCACCACCAAACTGCTTTTCATGCTTGGTATACACTTTCATGTATTCGTGATTTAAAGGGATATTTTTATTAAATGAAGCATCTAGTTGAATGTGCGTGGCTTTAAAAATAAGCAAACAAGTAATAATTGCAAAACTTATAAGCACAACTAAGCGATGTCTAAAAATCGCTTTTTCTATAAAATCTAAAATAGTATGCATTAAGGGGTCAACTCCTTCACTTTAATGCCATCTTCAGTAGCCATTACCAATTTATTATTTTTAATCACACCATCAAGTATCGCTTTACCATCGGCAAGTTGCTCATGAGTTAATAAACCATCCTGTAAGTGAAAAATCACCCCGCTATTTGCTAGCATTAACCACTGTTTGTTATTGTAATTAATAATGCTGTTTACAGTAGCAGCTTTAGTACTTTCAAGGTGAAGCCACTCTTCTTCATCACGCTGCTTGCTGAAAACATTACCTCTAAGCCCTGCGACTACCTCTTGAGAATTATCTGAATTAAAAGCGAAGAAAGAACCTGGGTATATTTCTTCAAGACGCAGCCAAGTTTTACCGTTATCTGTGCTTCTCGCTAGTAAGCCCATCTCACCAACAAGCATTAAGCCTTCAGAAGTTTGTTCAATTCGATTAAAATGTGGCAGGATTGATGCTGTTTCGGCCTCGTATCCCTGAGGATCATTGTCTTTTAAGTCGTTTAAATAATCCCTGTCTTCACTGAACAATAAAGAATCTAAAAATCGTTTTTCCCATTGTTTACCACCATCAGTAGTATGGTAAAACATGCCATACGCACCCACGGCAAAGCCTTCTAATTTATCTTTAAATAAAATATCTAAACACGGTTTATCTAAAGAAGGCTTAGCCTGTTGTAATTGCCAATTATTACCACCATCAACAGTATTAATAATTGTGGCATCGTGCCCACATGCCCAACCGTTGTTTTCATCACTAAAATCAACAGCGGTTAATAACACTTGCGTAGGCACTAATTCTGCTTGTTGCCACACTTCACCATTTGTACTTTTTATAACTGTGCCATGTTTACCTACAGCAACTAATTGATTGCCTGTATCGATAATGTCAGTTAATAGTGTTTTTTGTGCATTAGGCACACTAATTGCGTTTTTTGGTGTATCTTGAGCAAAACTCGCACCGCTTATAATCAGGCTGGCACATACCAAATACTTCATAAATTTTAATCGCCTTGAACTGAAAGGAGTGTTTGTCTTTGTAAACGAGGAAAAGTTTTTGCGTTGAAAGACAAACGCGATGAGAAAGGAAAAAGGCACCTAACTTACGACTAGGTGCCTACTTTTAACTTATCTACCTGCGCGGCGTAATGCGCTAGATGTAAACTCGTTATCATTAAATGATTTTGAGAAATCGTACATTTTTTCTTGGTTATCTAAACCAATAGCTAAGTAACGACGTGAATTCAAATCATGATAAACCTCTAACGTACTCCACTGAGTAGGTACTTCATAGTAGTTAAGACCATAGGCCATTGCTACACGGTAAAGTTGGTCACGGTTATCATAAATATCTGTTACTGTTACTTGCCAGCTGTCTTCATCTATGTAAAAAACACGTTTTTTATAAATGTGACGCGTATCATCTTTAAGGTTAGCCTCTACGACCCAAACACGGTGTTTTTCATAACGTGTGTGCTCAGGATTTATATGACCTGGTTTTAAAATATCATCGTACTCAAGCTTGTCACTGTGAAGTTTGTAGCTGTTATATGGAACATATAGTTCTTGCTTACCTTTAAGTGTCCAATTATAGCGATTTGGCGAGCCATTAAACATGTCAAAGTCATCAGTAGTACGTAAGCTATCTGCTGCTGTACCCGGTGCATCATAGGCAACATTAGGTGCACGACGAACACGACGCTGGCCAGAGTTATATGTCCATGCTTGGCGAGGCGTTAATATTTGGTCCATTGTTTCATGTACCAATAGGGCTGTACCAGCAAGTCGAGCTGGCTGAGTAACGCTTTGTTTAAATTTAAACAATATGTTTGAGTCTTGAAGCTCAGCAGGTGTAGCACTTGGATCAGAGTATTTAACAAGTAGTTGTTCATCAAAACCAACATAGTTGTAAGAACCTGATGCTGTAGGTGCTGCTTGGCCACCAAAACGCTCAACTGACTCACCTCTAAAACGTAATAAATGGTTCCAAATTGCTTCTAAACCTGTTTTAGGAATTGGAAATGGAATGCCAATGGCTGTGTTCTTAATCCCATTACCGCCTTCAATTAATTCAGCAGTAGGTGCAAACTCTTTAGTTGCATCATAAACAAACTGAGGGTATGAGGCCGAACGGCGAGTTTCATATACTGGCATTTTAAACGTGTCGGGGTATGCTTCAAACAAAGCAATTTGGCCTGGGCTCAAGTTAGCTTTATATTTATCGATGTTTGTTTTATCAATAGTAAAAAGCACTTTATCACTTGAAAAAGGGTCTAGGTGATGCATACCAACTTCGTACCCTGCAGGAGCTGCAGTGATACCATTGTTCCATGCTGGAATAGTGCCGTCAGCGTTACCTGCTTTTTCAGCGCCCATTGGCGTTAAATCTTGACCTAAACGCGCTACTTCTTCAGCTGATAGTTTTGCTAAAGCAGCATTACTTGCAAACAGGCTAGCAAAAGCTGCTGCAATGAGGGTAGGTTTTTTAAGCATAATAATGTTACCCCTAAATAGAATATTTTAAATTGAAAGAAACGTAATCACGGTCTGAGAAGGTGTTTACACCACCGCCGCCCCAAAATGAGTTGTAGCTCACGTCAAGTGACCACGCATTTTGATAGTTAAAGTTCATAGTAGCACCCAAAGACTTACGATCTTCAATAAATAAGAACATAGGATCTGGTGTATTACCATTTACGTCATGTGAAAATACAAAGCGAGGTGAAAAGTTGATACCGTTGTAAAGGTCAAAATAATCACCTTTTGCAATTAATCGGTAACCCCAAGATGACCCCGTTGCAAACGACTTTTCTTCAGGACCGTTTGAAAGACCTAAATGCAATGTAGAGTAATCTGTTGTTCCTGGGCCAGTAATAACACCACTTCGGCCAGTACCTGACACATTTAAACGCATTTCGTCATAATCTGGCATATCGTGAATTTTAACAGCGCCCACTTCACCTACAACAGCCCAGCTATCAGCTCCCAATGACGGGCCAAATAAATGAGTGGCAGTAAACTGTATTTGTGAGGTATCGCGTTCAATATAACCTTTTGCAAGTTCACCTGGACCTACTGAACTGATTGCATCTCCGATGCTCATTTGCGAAATACCCGCAAAATCAGGACGAATACCAGCAACAGCTAATTGCTCAGGCATAGCAGTGTAAAGTAACTCTACATCATCTATTTGTAGTGGTTCGTCTTGTCTAAAGGCAAACTCACCTGCAAACGCAGTCTCGCCAATGGTCGTATTAAAACTCACACCGTAAAGTTTTATATCTTCAGGGTAGTCATTCTCAGCTTTAGAAAATGCAACCAAATCAGCAACATTGTCATCTGTAATTTCTGTTGTAGAAATCATTGCTAAATCTTGTGCAATGGCAGCTTGAGAGAAATTAGATACACGGCCTGAAATAAGAGGACGACGGCTGTGGTAATTTACATGGTACAACGCAATTTCAGTGTCGTTCCATTCAGGCAAAAATATGCCTAATCGTAAACCATATTGACCACCATCATCTGGTTCAGTTTTACCGTTATTACCTTTACCTTTAAGTGCAACCTTGGTTGGGTGCGCTAGGTACATGTTAGCTAGTAAAGCTTGGCCTTCTGCACTTGTAGGATCAATCCCCTGAGCTGCAGCTACTTGAGCATAGGTTGCAGTTAAGTTATTTAAACTTTCGGTTAAAAATGCAACATCTATATCAGGGTTAGACGTAAAGCCTAGCTGAACGTTTTGTTGGTAACCATTTTCTGCAGCAAAATCATTTGTAGAAAAATAAGTACCAGCAGCTGGCAAGCGAGTCTCATGCCATTGGTACTGATAAAAACCTTCTAGAGTAATGTTTTCTGTAATGCCCAATGATGCCCAAAGCATACCAACAGGAATAAATGCTTCTTTTAGCTCTGCGCCTGGCGCTTTCAATCTATCGATATCTACAGGGTTAACATTTATACCATGAGATATAAGCGTGCTTTCCCCCCAGTTAACAACTTGCTGACCAAGACGAACTGAAAGTGGGTTTTTGCCGTCGTTTAAGTCGAAATCAGCCCAAACAAATGCATCAAGTAGACGAATGTCTGCACAGCTTTGCTCTTTTGTATCTTCATCATCACAAGGATCTACGCTTTGACCTGATGTAGGGTTTGCATAGGCAAAGTCACCATCCATCAAAGCAAAGTCATAAAAGTACATAAAACGAGTAAATAGACCGTAGTTATCTTTGTTTATTGAAAGGTCATGTGTTCCCTTTAACAGTTTGGAGAATGAATCACCGCTGTCAAAGTTAAGATTACCTGCGTCACCATTATTTGAATACGACCCAGGCTGTGCCCAAACATCTTGTGAAGAGTAAACTGTATTTAGGGCTGGGTTATAACCAGTCCAATCAAAAGCAGGGTTATTACTTTTACCTATTAAGCTAAAGTCTCTATCTTCTACACGAATACTTTGGCCGTAAGAAAAAGTTGAATCGAAGGTTATATCAAAGCCTCCGGCGTCAAATGTTACAGCCTGTGAACTTGCTGTAGTTAGGGCTAAACTAGCGGCTGCTAAACCTATAGCGATTTTGTTTTTAACAAAAAGCGATCTTCTTATCATTGTGGTTCCCCCCTGTCGCGGGTCATATTGTGTGATCAAGTTATTGTTTTTAGTGTAATCGTAACGATAGAAGCGAATTGTATAAATTACAAATAGTCGCATTCAATCTGTCATATATTTAGTGTGTCAGCTGACGTTTACGTATTGGTAAGACGTCATACCAGATAATTTATACACGTTATTTAACAATAGAACAAATTGAAATTAACAAAAAGACAATATTTTTATGGTTTTATAACATAAAAACAGCGCTCTAAGCCACTCGTTCAATACGAATAAATTTATTTTCGGGAGTAAGTAACATTCTAAAACGCCCTCTTATCCCCAAACTTGTAATAAACGGTCTTAAATGATTGGCAGAAAACCGAATTGATTTTCCGCCCTCTTCAACCACTTGCACCGAGCTATACCGACCGTGGTAATAATCCATGCAATCTTCATAGCTCAATCTTAAATTAAAGTAATATTCAAGCATTTAATTAAGCGCTTTTTCAACCTTCTCGAATAAGTCGTCACTTAGTCCATCTAAATTAGATAAACGTTCTAATTGCGTTTTCATAAGCGCTGAACGTGTTTTATCATAACGTTTCCAAGACATAAACGGTGTTAACATTCTTGATGCATTTTGTGGATTTATTGCATTCAGCTTAACAAGTAAATCACCAAGCAATTCATACCCTTGTCCGTCTTCTCGATGGAATTGCTCAGTATTAAAGTAGCTAAAACTCCCCACTAAAGCACGCACTCTATTGGGGTTAGAAAAATCAAAACTTGGGTGCTCATATAATGACCTAATATTAATGATAGCATCTTCACCTGTTTGCATTGCTTGAAGCGCAAACCACTTATCCATCACAAGTACATCATGTCGCCATTGACTATCAAAGTGCGACAATAAATCATCACAAAGTGGATGAGAGGCTTTTACCACCGCGCTAAGTGCGCCCAACACATTGGTCATATTTGACGAGCTAGCAGCTAGCTTAATAAATTTATCTGTTTGTTTGCTCGGCACCTTTGCAAGATAATGCAGGCAAATTTGCTGTAGTGAGCGCACTGCAACCGCTTCGGCGCTTATGCTGCCATCGTCATGTAATGAACCAAAACATGCGATAAGCTCATCATTAAGGCTTGTGGCAATTTGTATTTCGAACTGTGCTACAACACTATTAATTTCATCAACAGGAATAATTTCAAATTCTGCGGCTAAAGTGTCAAAGCTAGGTAATTTTAATAACTCTGCAATTAACGCTAAATCGCCTTGTTTTGAAACAATTAAAACACGCAAGGCTTCAATTATCTCGTCACTTAATTGAAATTGTGTATCTGAGTTAATTGCTGCTTTTACTGCTTTTATGAACAATTGTTGCTGTGCATCCCAACGTGAAAAATCACTTCGTGCAAAACGCATGATATGCAAAAGCTCGAGCTCAGTTGTTTGTTGAGTTAGAATACACGGAGCTGAAAAGTCTTCTAACAACACAGCAACCGGTTTACAAGTCACATTCTCAAAAGTATAACTCTGCTTTTTATCGGTAACATTAAGCACATTACTAACTTTTAAACCTTTGAACTGTAATTCGATACTACTGCCGGATTCGTCCAACAACTCAATGGCAAACGGGATATGCAACGGTTTGTTATCGGGCTGATTAATCGGTGCATATTGCTCTATGGTTAGTGTGTAGGTATTTGAGGCACTATCATAATGTTCTACAGCATTTAAGCGAGGCGTACCCGCCTGACTATACCAACGCTTAAATTGCTCTAAATTAACACCCGATGCGTCACTCATAGCACTGACAAAGTCGTCACACGTAACTGCTTGACCGTCATGGCGTTTAAAGTAAAGCGCCATCCCTTTTTGAAAGTTAACCTCACCAAGCAAGGTATGCATCATTCTTATTACTTCAGCACCCTTGTCGTATACTGTTACAGTATAAAAGTTATTCATTTCAATAACTTTTTCCGGTCGAATAGGATGCGCCATTGGCCCTGCATCTTCACTGAACTGATGCGTACGCATCACCTTAACAGCATCAATGCGGTTGAGTGCACGCGATCCAAGATCACTACTAAATTCTTGGTCTCTAAATACAGTTAGCCCCTCTTTAAGTGATAACTGAAACCAATCTCTGCATGTAACACGATTACCAGTCCAATTGTGAAAGTATTCATGACCTACTATAGACTCAATAGTATGGTAATCTTTATCCGTTGCTGTTTCTTGATTGGCCAAAACACATTTACTGTTAAATATATTTAAGCCTTTGTTTTCCATTGCACCCATATTAAAGAAATCTACGGCTACAATCATGTATATATCAAGGTCATATTCTAAATTAAAACGCTCTTCATCCCATTGCATAGATTTTTTAAGTGATTGCATCGCATGCGGTGTTTTAGGCAAATTCCCCTTATCTACAAATAATGCTAAATCAATTTTTCGGCCACTTTTAGTTATATAGGTATCGTTTAATACATCAAAATCACCAGCAACTAATGCAAATAAATAGCTTGGTTTTTTAAATGGGTCTTGCCATTTAGAAAAATGACGGCCGTCAGGTGTCTCACCTTTGTCAATTTGGTTACCATTTGACAATAAATGCGTATAACTTGAATCAGCAATAATAGTCACATCAAACGTTGACAACACATCAGGACGATCCATGTAATATGTTATCTTTCTGAAGCCCTGCGCCTCACACTGTGTACAATACGCTCCACCAGATAAGTAAAGACCTTCTAAAGATGTATTTGTCTCAGGAGATATCTCAGTCACAATACGTAATTTACAACGATCTGGTAAGTTATTAATAATTAGCTGTTCATCAACAACGCTATAATCTGTTATCTCAATCGCATCTAACGATAAGGACGTTAAACGTAAATCTATGCCATCTAGAATCAGAGGTGATTGATTATCACTAACACGCGTTAACGTCAGTACGCTTGTTACCGTTGTAGTTTTAGGCTGAAGATCAAACGTTAGGTCTGTGTGGTCAATTAAAAAATTAGGCGCTTTATAGTCTTTGAGATATTGAGCTTGGGGCGTTTTTGAGTCGGTCATAATTACTCCAAAAAAAGCGCCTCTATATGAAGAGGCGCTACTAAATTTAGGCAGATTGTTTTGGCTTAATACGTAAAATCTTAATACCGAGATATGCATATATAACAGCTAAAACGGGATTAATTAAATTAAAGAAAGCGTAAAGTGCGTAATCGAAAGGGTTTATTAAAAGTACACTTTGCATGTAAGCACCACATGTATTCCAAGGAATAAGTGGACTGGTAATCGTACCGCCATCTTCTAAGGTGCGAGATAAATTAACCGGCTTTAAACCGCGCTTTTTATATTCATCTTTAAACATACGTCCAGGAACCACAATAGCAATATATTGATCGGCTGCAATGAGGTTAGTACCAATACACGTTGCAATAGTCGAGGCAATTAAAGAGCCAGTACTTTTCGCTATTTTTAAAATACTTTTTACAAAAATGTCTAACAAGCCTGTTTTTTCCATAATAGCGCCAAACATAAGCGCAGTCATAATTAACCACGTCGTTGTTAACATTCCCGCCATACCACCACCGCTAAGTAGTGAGTCCATTTTGTCATCACCGGTATCGATGCTAAAACCGTCAAAAAATGTCGTCCATACTAATTTGAAATACCCAACCACTTCGCCTTGAGAAGTATCAATTTGAGAACCAATTAAGTCAGACTGAAATAGCATAGCCCAAACAGCACCAACCACAGCACCAATAGAAATAGCAGGAAAAGCAGGCATTTTTTTAATTGCTAGCACTAAAAGCACAATTAAAGGAATGAGCATCTCAAAACCAATATTGAAGTTTTGCTCCAAAATTAGCGTAATTTCGTCTAAACGCCCAGCTTCATTAGAAGCCGTTGCGTTAAAGCCCATAAATATAAATATAATAAGCGCAATCACAAAGCTAGGAACTGTTGTCCATAGCATATGCTGAATATGTTCAAATAAGTCAGAGCCAACCACTGCGGGCGCTAAGTTAGTTGTTTCAGAGAGTGGGCTTAGTTTGTCACCAAAATACGCACCAGATATAACAGCACCAGCTGTAACTGTCTGATCTAAACCAAGACCCGTAGCAACACCTAATAAAGCAACACCAATTGTAGCTGCAGTGGTCCACGAGCTACCAATGCTCATAGCCACAATGCCACAAATTAAACAACTTGCTGCATAAAACCAACTAGGGTTAATTACTTGCAGGCCATAATATATTAGCGTTGGTACCGTGCCCGATAACAACCAAGTACCTATCAAAGCACCTACCATTAATAAGATTAATATAGCGCCAAGAGAGAGCGTTATACCCTCAATCATAGCTTGCTCAAGCTTTTTCCACGTGTAGCCGTTTTTTAGGCCAATTAGAGCAGCTGCGAAGGTTGCAAATAAAAGTGCAATTTGGTTTGGTCCAGATGACGAGTTGTCACCAAATAAGTAAACCGCAGCCCCTAACAAACAAATTAAAACTGAAATAGGAATTAATGCATCAAGAAATGAGGCGGGTTTTACTGGTTTATCATCCAATGGGTTCAAAGTTGAGACTCCTACACACATACAGCGTGTTTAATTATTATTTTTAGCACTTAGTGCGTATTAACTGAGCATTTCTAAGCCGGCTCAATTTTTAATAGTTAGAGATTATAACAATTTAGGCTGTGATAGGTAGCAAAAAAGGCGCACGAGCGCCTTTTTTGTAGTGGTAAAACCAGTTTTTACTTTTTGGCGATGCGACCAAAGTTAATGTAGTCCTGAGTAATTAAGGCCGCTTCTTCAAGGAACGGGTCAAGCTCATCAATTACATCTGGTACATCATCTAGGTTTTCAACCGGATCTTTACCTAATCGTTTCAAGCGCTCATTTGTACGAACTAATGCACGCGCTTCACCTTCTTCTTTTTCTTTAATACGCGTGGCTTCAACTAAAGAAATCGTTTTACGATCTTTTTCTTCGTTGTACAACGCTATATCATCAAACACGTAGCCGAACTCAGGTTCAGATTTAATACGATCTTTATGCTGCTTTTCTAGGTAAGGAATAACTGGAGTTAAATTTCCTAACTTTTTATATTTTGCTTTAACAATGCTATCCCAAGGAAGTGCATTATCTTGTTTACTTTCACCCCACTCGGCAGGATCTATAGCCGATGGAAATGAAATGTCAGGAATAACACCTTTGTGCTGAGTACTGCCGCCATTAATACGGTAAAATTTAGCTATGGTGTATTGCACGCTACCTAATGGGTTATCGTAAAGATCATACGCTCTTGCAAGACCTTTATGTTGCTGCACAGTGCCTTTACCAAATGTTTGTTCGCCAATAATAACAGCGCGACCATAATCTTGCATTGCAGCGGCAAAAATCTCAGAGGCAGACGCACTGTAACGATCAACTAAAACCGTTAATGGCCCGTCGTAATAAGTAACGCCATCACGATCTCTTTGCTCTTCAATTCGGTTATTTAGAGTGTGTATTTGTACAACAGGACCTTGATCGAAAAACAAGCCAGAAAGCTGGGTCGCTTCGTATAACGAACCACCACCATTTTGACGTAAGTCGATGATAATACCGTCTACTTTAGCCTCTTTTAATTTAGCTAACTCAACTTTTACGTCTTTAGACAAATTGTTGTAGAAACCTGGGATTTCAATAACCCCAATTTTGCTTGATAAATCAGAATATTTAGCTTCAAACACTTCTGACTTTGCAGCTCTGTCTTCAAGACGGATTTTGTCACGAGTAATTTCGACCACTTTAGGTGTGCCGTGAGCATCTGCACCTTTCAAATATTGTAAACGTACTTTAGTGCCTTTAGGGCCTTTTATTAAATCTACAACATCGTCTAAACGCCAGCCAATCACATCGGTAAAATCTTCACCGTCTTGTGCTACGCCAATAATGCGGTCATCTGCTTTAATTTGTTCGGTTTTGTCTGCAGGACCACCTGGTACAAGACTACGAATTACGGTGTAATCTTCGTCAGGAGTTAGTACAGCGCCAATACCTTCAAGTTCTAAGTCCATATCCATTTTAAATTGTTCAGCACGTCTTGGTGATAAATAAGACGTATGCGCCTCAATCGTGCGAGCTAAAGAATTTAAAACAATTTGAAATGCATCTTCTGAGTTAGATTGAACTAGACGCTTTTCAGCGTTTTTGTATCGCTTGGTAAGAACCTCTTTGATTCCTTCCCAATCTTTACCAGTCATTTTTAATCGCAGTGCATCGTACTTAACACGCTCTCGCCAAATCTCGTCTAGCTCTGCTTGCGATGTTGGCCAGGCTGCATCTTCACGATCAAAGAAGTATTCATCTTGTTTTTCGAACGTCATTTCATTTTCTAGTAAAGAAAGTGAATATTCGTAACGCTCAAAACGGCGCTTTAAGCTTAAATTAAAAATATCAAACGTAAAGCCTAGCTTGCCGGTAGTTAAAGCATTGTCAAAGCTATCGCGATATTGCTCAAAGGATTCAATATCGCTAGCTAAAAAAACGCTTTTGTTAAAATCAAGGGATTCGATGTAACGATCGAACACTTTACTAGAAAGCTCATCGTTAAATCGAACCGGGATATAGTGTGAACGAGTAAATAAGCTTGCCACGCGTTTACTGGCAGTGCCATGTTGACTTTCTTGCTTTAATAGAGGTAAATCATCAATTGTGACAGGCTCTACAGCGGCAAATAATGAACCTGAAAACAGGGCTGCAACTACCGGAATGAGCGTAAACTTTTTACTCATACAAACTCCTTAATTTATGTACAACTTAAATTGTGTATAAGCTGTCAGCTTTGGTTTTAACTTGCATACCAGTCACTAATTCAACATGGACGTCGTCTTTGTTTACTTCAGTGATTACTGCATTTACAAGTGCTTGGCCTAGTTTAACCTTAACCTTGTTATTAACCTTGACCTCTGTCGCTGGTAAAGGTTCAATTTTACCTGAACGTTTAGCAGGTGCAGCTTTAGCTGTTTTGTTAGCCGACGGGTTTTTATCTGCGCCTTTGTTTGCGTGAGCTGGCTTTTTCTTAAAGTTTTTAGAATCTGAGTCTTGACGTGGACGCTGCTGTTTTTTGCGCTTCGCCATTTTTGCACGGCTTTCTTCTAGTGCTTTTTGAGCATGATCAATATGCTCTTGCTCAACTTTTTCACCTTGATTACCATCAAGATCAATACGAAATTCTGACTTGGTCACAGCTTCTAAATAACGCCAGTTAGACGTGTATTTTCTTAATGCTTGACGAACTTGAGTCTTACTTACTTTTTCAGACCCTTCAATACGCTCAGCAATATCTTTAAAAATACCGACTTTAAGCGGTTTAATGCCGTCTTTTTGTTTAAAACATTGTGGAAATTCTTGGTACAAGAACTCCAATACTTCATTAATATCTTTTAGCTTGTTTGTGGTTTCCATTTTAGAACCTATTTTTCACATCTTTTCATCAAGGGACGAATCAACATAGTGTATTACCCAGTCGACCAGCTCTTCGAAGTCAGCTTCAAGTACAGCCATATCACCTCGAAGGTGTTCCCAAATACCATTTATTATTTCATCGATTGACTCACAATCTAAATCATCTGGAAGTTTATCCCAGGCTATGTGAATCAAATCATTGAGCGTTTCCGCTACATGTTCTTCTTCGCCTTCCCAGTCGCCTACATCTTGTAAAGCGAATAGGTAGTCTTGAACATTTAGCAAATCTTTCATTACAAGCTAGCCTCAAAGCACCTGACCAATGCTTCTAATCCCGCTTTGTCATCATTATCAAACCGAGAAATACTAGGGCTATCAATATCTAGCACTGCAAATATTTTACCATGTTTCATGATAGGTACAACAATCTCAGAGTTTGATGCCGCATCGCAGGCAATATGCCCGTCAAAGGCATGAACATCTTCAATTAGTTGTGTTTGCAACGTAGCTGCAGCCGTTCCACATACACCCTTTCCAACTGGAATACGGATACATGCTGGGTTACCCTGAAATGGGCCTAGCACTAATTCTGACGGCGAATCAATAAAGTAAAAACCCGCCCAATTTACATCATCTAAAGAGGTAAATAACAGCGCGCTTATATTTGCCATATTAGCAATTACATTCGACTCTCCGGCAATCAGCGATTCAGTTTGTTTAACTAATGACTGGTAAAAATCGTGCTTTTGCATACCAAACTACTTCTTATTAAACATACAGTAGCTAAAGGTACTCTTTGTAGTGAAAAATTGGAACCTTTTGCAGGTAAAAAAAAGGAATTTCCGTAGTTTAAGCGCCCCCTTGGTTAATAAAAACGCTATTATGATTTTGAAGTTTTACGAAGACCAAATAAAAACAGCCCTGCCGCTATTGCTGACATAACACTATTTATTAAAAATATTTCGCCTGTAGAGGCACTTAAAAGAAAGCTAAAAATAGCACCACCAAATAAACCAAGCGTTAAAACACCGGAATAGTTTACTTTTGAATATTTAAACATTAATAAATAGCCTGGGACAACAAATGCAGCCATTGTTAAGCCAACAATATGCGCATTAGATATGGCTGTCATCAATAATGAAAAAAATATAGAGACAAATTCACCTTGTAGGGTTATTGAATAATAAATACCTAGTAGGCTACCAACAATCACAGGAGAAAGTAATGAAAGCGCAACGCTTTTTGCTAATTGGTGTTTCATTTAATAATCCTTAACAACACACTTAAACTCTTTTTATAAGCATGCACCAAGAACCCAAAGTTAGAAACAGAGACTATGGTCGTAAATTATGAACAAAAATAAAACACATTAAACAACAAACGACCTACCGTTCCCGGCTAATAATTTTAACAAAGGTAAAGTTATTGCTTTTAAATAACAAGACAGGTGATTCATTCTGCAAATGTTAAACAGAAGAATTATTTGATGTCATCAGCTTCATGCTTAATTTGAAAATTGATGAAACATGAATGCCAATTGCAATTAATAGTTAAATTCAAAAAACAAAAAAGCCCGCTGTTTAGCGGGCTTTAATATAATGGTGGAGAGATAGGGATTTGAACCCTAGATAGGCTACAAACCTATGCCGGTTTTCAAGACCGGTGCATTCGACCACTCTGCCATCTCTCCTAAAGTGCTATAAACTACAAGTAAGAGTGTACTCATAGTTATTGTAATAAGTGGTGGAGAGATAGGGATTTGAACCCTAGATAGGCTACAAACCTATGCCGGTTTTCAAGACCGGTGCATTCGACCACTCTGCCATCTCTCCGCACGGCCTGCATAATAGGGAAACCCGTTGGCTTTGTGAAGCTTTTTTTTAAAAAAATTGCTTAAGTGCTTAAAAAACAATTAATTTGTTCAAAGATAAAACAAAAACTTTCTTTTTGGTGGTTAAATGAACTTTAATTAAAAAATTAATGTCTATTGATCCACAAAGGTTTGCCCAAACATATAAGAGTTGGTAATCTAATTTTAGTTAAATTATCGAAACACACGTTTCACTTAAAGGAGCTCTACAATGGCGTTTAATCAATCGTACAATACCGCTAAACCGGTAATGTCTACCATTGAAACAAACAAGGTACTTAAAAACACCTACTTTTTACTTGCGATGACACTTGCATTTAGTGCAGTGACTGCCGGTATCTCAATGGCACTACAATTACCTTACTTTATGGGAATTGTGTTCACACTGGTTTCGTTTGGTTTATTATTTGTTGTAAACAAAAAAGCTGACACCGCATCTGGTGTATTTTGGGTATTTGCTTTCACAGGTTTAATGGGGGCTGGTTTAGGTCCAATGTTAAACCATTACGCTGCCATGCCTAATGGCCCAATGCTTATAATGCAAGCTCTTGGTTCAACAGCACTTATTTTCTTTGGTCTATCTGCATATGCGCTCAACACCAAAAAAGACTTCTCTTTTATGGGCGGCTTTTTAACGGTTGGCCTAATTGTGGTTATTGTTGCAAGCATTGTTAACATATTCATCGGTAGTTCTTTAATGTTTATGGTGCTTAACGCTGCGGTTGTATTAATTATGTCTGGCTTAATTTTATTTGATACAAGCCGCATTATTAACGGCGGAGAAACTAACTACATTCGCGCTACAGTATCTTTATACCTAAATGTGTACAATCTATTTACTTCACTACTGCACCTACTTGGCGCAAGTGATGACTAATTAAATAGTTCTGTTAAAATAGCCCCTTTATTGGGGCTTTTTTATTGGAATTGTTTTGGCACGATTTGTTCTTTCATTACACACACCACCATCAGATCACGACACCAGCCAACGCATAATTAAGTTTGCTAATGCGTGTTTATCTCAAGGGCACACCATAGACGCAATATTTTTGTATCAGCAAGGCGTTTATCATGCATCAACACATTTTGACTTAGCCTCTGACGAGCTTCAAATTAGCGCATTATGGCAGGCGCTATCAAGTCAAAATATTAATCTTATGCTGTGTGTAACCGCGGCAGAAAAAAGAGGCTTAGATACGTCAAACACAGGCGTATTTTCTGTTGCAGGTTTAGCTGAATTCGCAATGCTTGTAAGCGACGCTGATAAGTGGGTGCAATTTAAATGATTAATGTATTAGTAATGAGTCAAAGTAGCCCATTTGATGACCTTAATCTGCGAGATGCCCTCGATATGACGTTAATTTTTGCAGCTGTCGATCAAAATATCAGTTGGTTGTTTAGCGGCCCCGCCGTTTTAGCATTAAAAAAACATCAAACTCCTTCTACTATAGGTATTAAAGATTTTTTTAAAAACATAAAAACGCTAGAAATTTATGACGTAGAAAATATCTATGTATGTGAAAAATCGCTCCTTGATTATGGCCTAAGTAAAACTGATTTACTCATAGACGCGCACGCGGTTACATTTAATGAACAACAAACACTTATCAAAAAGCAACATCACGTGGTGACCTTATGAGCACACTACATATTTTTTCAAAACCACTAAGTTACTATTCTGCTAACCAGCTAGAAAACTTAATTAATGCTGATGACCGTGTATTGCTTTTAGGTGACGCGTGCTTTGCTAGTAAACAGTTTAAGCAATTTTCAGACTCTCTTCTTGTACTTGAAGAAGACGCACTTGTTCGTGCAATTAAGCTGTCAAACAACGACACCGCCATTAGCTATGACGAGTTTGTAGCGCTTACTTTAACCTCTACGCAATTAATTACTTGGTAACCCATGCTTGAATTTAACCAACAAACAATAGACACAGATAAACAAGGTTATTTACTCGACCATACACAATGGTCTAAGCAACTAGCCCCCATTATTGCAGAGCAAGAAAACATATCGCTTAGCGAACAACACTGGGAAGTGATTAACTTCGTCCGCGAATTTTATCTTCACTACAACACAAGTCCAGCCATCCGCATGCTAGTAAAAGCCATGGCAAAAGCACTCGGAGAAGATAAAGGTAATAGTATTTACCTTTATAAATTGTTTCCAAAAGGCCCAGCTAAACAAGCCACAAAAATTGCTGGATTACCAAAACCAGCAAGGTGTATTTAATGAGAAGTAAATCGAGTAACAAGCAACCCCCCGCTTCCTCAACCAAGCGTAATACGGGTCGCACGTATTCTAGAAGTGCAATTAAAAAGCCTACAAACAAAAGAGAAATAAAACCTCAAATAGACGCTAAAGACAAAAAAATTGTACTTTTTAACAAGCCATTTGATGTGCTTTGTCAATTTACAGACGATGCTGACAGAAAAACGCTAGCTGAATTTATTCCTATTAAAGATGTATATGCTGCAGGACGATTAGACCGCGATAGCGAAGGTTTATTGCTGCTCACAAACTGCGGGAAACTACAAAATACATTAACAGCACCTAATAAAAAAACCAATAAAACGTACTGGGTTCAAGTAGAAGGTGAGCCTTCGACTGAGTCAATACAAGCTTTGTGTAAAGGCGTTGAGCTAAAAGATGGGCTCACACTGCCTGCTAATGTAAAAATGATAGAAGAGCCTAACATATGGCAACGTATTCCCCCTGTACGTGAACGAAAGTCTATACCTACCTCATGGCTCAGTATTACCATTAATGAAGGTAAAAATAGACAAGTTCGCCGAATGACAGCTCACATTGGCCATCCTACTCTTAGGCTAATTCGTTACAGCATAGGTAATTACACTTTAGACGACATTAATACTGGTGAATATAAAATCATTAAAGGTAGCATTAATGCATAAACCAAATGTAACAGTAGCCGCAATAGTTAAAAACCATAACGAATACTTATTAGTAAAAGAACGCGATAAATTTACTGGGCAAATTTGCTATAATCAACCGGCTGGTCATTTAGAAAAAAATGAAACGCTAGCTCAAGCAGCAAGCCGCGAATTATATGAAGAGACAGGTTTATCGTTCAACCCTTCTGGCTTTTTAGGTGTTTATAACTTGTACGCTGACAACGGCGTTCATTACCTAAGGTTTTGTTTTTTATTTGATGCGACTGGCACCAACCAACAACTTAACCCTATTGATGATGATATTATAAGTGCCCACTGGTTTAACCTAGAGAAAGTTAAATCTTTACCACTGCGAAGCCCGCTCGTTCAAAAGTGCATTGATGACGCGATGACGCGTCCGCCATTAAGCCTAGATACTATTTACAACTAATAAAACAATATTATGGTATGTTGAACTTTGTAGATTAAAGTTTACTCTGCCTAGAGGGGTTACATAGTGACGTGGGGTGTGTAATTGCTCCAGTGCTATTCTTCTAACTTGTATCTTTGTAATGAGAAGTAAAAAATAGAGCAAAACTTTCACGCCTTCCCTACCCCTCACCTAAAGTTTTGTAATAAAAAGTTAATCTAACTTTGAGAATGCAATGCAATACAATTTCTACCCTGGTTTTTTGCATAATACAGTGCGTTGTCGGCTCCTTTAACAAAATTCACCTTATCGTCTTTGAAACTAGCCGTTGAGTTAACGCCCATACTCACTGACAAAAAGCCACTGTATGTATCTTCATGCACAATTGCTAAACTTTCAACGGCCTTTTGTATTTGCTCAGCAATAAATAATGCACCTTCTTTATCAGTATCAGGAAGCAATACAACAAATTCTTCACCACCATACCTGGCAACAAAGTCTTCAGGGCGATTTACTGTCGATGCAATAGTTTGAGCCACTTCATATAAGCAAGAATCCCCAGCCAAATGTCCATAACGGTCGTTAAACTGTTTAAATAAATCAACATCAATAATTATTAACGATATTGCCCCCTCACACTCCTTCGCTTTATCAAATTCATGGGCAAGTTTTTCATCAAATCGACGCCTGTTGGCAATTTTGGTTAATGAGTCCAAAAACGCCATATCTCTTAAAATATCCTCAGCCTCTATTCGCTCGGTTGCATCTTTAAATACGGCTAAAAATTCTTCCCCTATATTTATACCCGATACCTCCATAACCACTTGTGTGCCATCACTACGTGCAACTGTGTAGTTATTGGCAGGTATATCGTCATTAGTACTTTTCGCTTTTTTTAATGCTTCAGACCATAAATTTTGAGCTTGCACTCTATAATGCGGATCTGGGTAGGCCTTTTTCCACCATGCATGTAGGTTAGGTACATCCTCAACAGTATAACCAAACACATCTACAAACCGTTGGTTTACCCTAAGAATATCACCGGTTTTGCTGCACACATTACACACTGGCATAGGGAGTACTGAAAATAATTTAGCATAGTGACTTATTTCATGTTTTCGCATTGGGTTTAAGGTACTGCGTGATAAAAAGCTCATCGGCATTTCTTTGCTTTCAGCGCTCAATTGTTCATGCATTTGTATAGCAAAATACCATTCTAGCCACCAGTGTTCTAATTTATCTAAAAGCTTCATTTCGAGACTAAGTATTTCTGTAGTGTTTTTAATTAGATTAAACAAATCACTGATTTGGTGATGGGATTGAACTTGCTTGAGTTTTATTAGTTCATAAAAAAGATGGTAGGCTGACTTTTTTAATTCTTGTAGGTTTATGATTAAAAGCTCATTCGAAATGAGATTTACTTGGTGTTTGTTTTGTTCTACGAACGATCTAATTTTATTAATTTTGTATGCGTGATTCATATATTCATTCCATTGATTATATTTTACAGCTAATTGGTTGGGCTAACCCATCAAACTTTATTATTAATGAGTGTATATATACTCTAATCACTTTTAAAGAACTTATTATTAATTTTTAACACGTGACTCGTATTTTGTTCTGTCTGTTAAGCGTAGAATTAGAATCAAATTTTATCAAAAAAAAATTATGTAAGCGCCTTAGGTACCTTAGCTATTTATTATATTAATAAATTACTCACTAATTGTAAGGTTTGCCTTGTTAGTCTCTTTAAGCGCAAACAAAATACATGCTATAATCGCGGCCTTTCCAAGTTAACAGTAATCTGTATAAGCGAAATTATTCATGAGCGAAAATAGTCACATTAAAGTCATCGTTGGCATGTCCGGCGGTGTTGATTCTTCAGTATCTGCATATTTGTTACAACAACAGGGCTACCAAGTAGAAGGCCTGTTTATGAAGAACTGGGAAGAAGACGATAATGACGAGTACTGTGCCGCTGCAGAAGACTTAAAAGACGCGCAAGCTGTGTGTGACAAATTAGGTATCGAACTTCATACTGTTAACTTTGCAGCTGAATATTGGGATAACGTATTTGAATACTTTTTAGAAGAATACAAAGCAGGCCGCACACCTAACCCCGATATTATGTGTAACAAGGAAATCAAATTTAAAGCCTTCTTGGAATTTGCTGCACAAGCACTCGGAGCCGACTTTATTGCGACAGGCCATTATGTCCGTCGTGAGCTTCGGGACGACAAATATGTAATGTGCCGTGGTTTAGATAACAACAAAGACCAAAGCTATTTTTTATACACTTTAAGCCATGAACACATTGCTCAAACGCTATTCCCTGTAGGCGATATCGCCAAGCCAGAAGTTCGCCGTATTGCTGAAGAGCAAGATTTAATCACACATGACAAAAAAGACAGCACTGGTATTTGTTTTATTGGTGAACGTAAGTTTAAAGACTTTTTACAAAAATTTTTACCTGCCCAACCAGGTGTTATTGAAGACACTGAAGGTAATAACGTGGGCGAACACGAAGGCTTAATGTACCACACTCTAGGCCAACGAAAAGGCTTATTAATTGGTGGAATGAAAGAAGGCTCAGGCGAACCTTGGTACGTTGTAGACAAAGATGTCGAGCGTAACGTACTTATTGTGGGCCAGGGTAAAGACCACCCTCGTCTATATAGTAATGGTTTAAATGCTAACCAACTTCACTGGGTAGACCGTGCAGGTCCAAAAGGCACAACACGTTGCACTGTTAAAACACGTTACCGTCAAGAAGATATAAACTGTACTTTGCTTGTTGGTGATGACGGTATGGCCCGTGTGTTATTTGATGAACCTCAAAAAGCGGTTACACCCGGTCAGTCTGCGGTATTTTATGCTCAAGAAATTTGCTTAGGCGGTGGTATTATTGACTCGGTGATCAAGTAATGAATGAACACCAAGTTATGGCGCTTGCCGCTATGTGCCAAGCCGCTAAACAAGTACAAAAAATAGCGCAATACGGCAGTAATAATGAACACGATTTAGACATATTACTTTCTAGTATTGTACAAACATCGCCAGCATCACCAGAAGATGTATATCAAGGCACTCACAATTTACGAGATGGCTACAAAACGTTGATGGAACAGCTATCAGCGGGCGCTCAGAAAGACGTTGAGATTGTAAAATACGTGGGTGGCTTAATGCAGCTTGAGCGAGCACTTAGCGCAAACGACAAAAGCTTAAACGAATTAGGTAAACGTATTGATGATATTCATCGTCGTTTAGACCATTTTGCTATAACCGATGACACCGTTGTTGCCGGTTTGGCAGATATATACTCGTCGGTGCTAAGCCCCCTTGGGCACCGAATACAGGTTTATGGTAAACCCGAGTTATTAAAACAGCAACTCACTCAAAATAAAATCCGCGCATTACTACTTGCCGGCATCAGAAGTGCAGTATTGTGGCGACAAATGGGCGGTAAACGCCGTCATTTTTTCTTTGCAAAAAGAAAAATAATCGCCATTGCTAAAGCAAAAATTTAATTATCGTTCAAACAAAAATTTAGGAGTTATTATGGAGCTTTCAGCGTTAACGGCTATCTCGCCAGTTGATGGTCGCTACGGCAGCAAAACCACTGAACTACGCAGTATTTTCAGCGAATTTGGATTAATTAAATACCGTGTAATTGTTGAAGTGCGTTGGTTGCAAGCGTTAGCTGCAGCAAGCGACATTAAAGAAGTGCCCGCATTTAGCGACCAAGCAAATGCACTTTTAAACGCTATTGTTGATAACTTCAGTGAAGCCGACGCGCAGCGCGTGAAGGATATTGAACGAACAACTAACCACGACGTCAAAGCCGTTGAATACCTTTTAAAAGAAAAAGTAGCTGATAACGCAGAGCTACATGCTATTAACGAATTTATTCACTTTGCATGTACCTCAGAAGACATTAACAACCTATCACATGGTTTAATGTTAACTGAAGCACGTGACAGCGTATTATTGCCATACTGTGACCAATTACTTAACGCCATCAAAGAAAAAGCAATTGAGTACAAAGCAGTGCCAATGATGACTCGTACGCACGGACAACCTGCTACACCATCAACTATGGGTAAAGAGTTTGCAAACGTATACATGCGTTTAAAGCGTCAACGCGATCAAATTGCGCAAGTAGAAATGCTTGGTAAAGTAAACGGCGCTGTTGGTAACTATAATGCTCACCTTAGCGCATATCCAGATTACGACTGGCATACTCATGCAGATAAGTTTGTATCGAGCCTAGGTTTAACATTGAACCCGTTTACCACACAAATTGAACCACATGATTACATTGCAGAATTATTTGATGCAATTGCACGTTTTAATACTATTTTGCTTGATTTTGACCGTGATGTTTGGGGTTACATTGCCCTTAACCACTTTAAGCAAAAAACCATTGCTGGCGAAATTGGCTCATCAACTATGCCACACAAAGTTAACCCTATTGATTTTGAAAACTCAGAAGGTAACTTAGGTTTAGCAAATGCAATTTTTGCACACCTTGCACAAAAACTGCCTGTATCTCGCTGGCAGCGTGATCTTACCGATTCGACAGTGCTACGTAACCTTGGTGTGGGTATGGGTTATGCGCTTATTGCATATCAATCAACGCTTAAAGGTGTTAGCAAGCTTGAAGTTAACGAACCACGTTTACTTGAAGAGCTAGACCAAAACTGGGAATTGCTCGCTGAGCCTATTCAAACAGTTATGCGTAAATACGGCATTGAAAAGCCATACGAAAAACTTAAAGATTTAACCCGTGGAAAGCGCGTAAATCAAGAAATAATGGCTGACTTCATCGATGGTTTAGACCTTCCTGAAGTTGCTAAAGTAGAAATGAAAAAACTAACACCGGCTAATTACATTGGCCGTGCGGTTGAATTTATTGATGATTTAGTTTAATTAGTAATCACCACTATCAAAAAGCGAAAGGGTTATCCTTTCGCTTTTTTTGTATAAAAAGCAAAGCAATTACCGGCAGGCAAACGTATGTATCAATTAAAAATAAACGATTTATCTGAACAAGAATTTTTAACCCACTTTTGGCAAAAAAAACCTCTTTTGATCAAACAAGGGTTTAGTCACTTTGAAGATCCGCTTGATGCAAACGAACTTGCTGGCTTAGCAATGGAAGACGCTATTGAATCGCGTATTGTTACAAATCACAATAACGACTGGCAAACCCATCAAGGGCCATTCCAGGATTTTGATTTACTCACAGAGGAAAATTCAACGTTATTAGTGCAAGCAGTCGACCACTGGCATCCAGAGGCAGCCCAGCTGCTAGAACCGTTCAGATTTATCCCTAACTGGCGCATTGACGATTTAATGATCAGCTTTTCTACCCCTAATGGTGGTGTTGGCCCGCATTTAGATCAATACGATGTTTTCATTATTCAAGGTGAAGGAAAGCGTCATTGGCGAGTTGGCCTACCCGACCCAACTCTTAAGCAATTTGCTCAAAATAAAAAATTATTGCAAGTTGAAGCCTTTGAAGCAGTCATAGACTGCATTTTAGAGCCCGGTGATATTTTATATATTCCACCAGGCTGCCCGCATGAAGGCTACGCGGTTGAAAATGCACTTAATTACTCTGTTGGATTTAGAGCACCAAATCAGCAAGATTTACTATCAAGCTTTGCCGATCATGTTATTGATACTGAAAGCGGTCAAAAACGCTACACAGACCACAACTTAGTTACAAGAGCCTCAAAAGGTGAACTTACAAATGATGAAGCTGGAAAGGTTAAGCATCTTATCGCCTCAATGCTAGAAGATGATGGTCTATTCAAGCAATGGCTTGGCAAAACTTTAAGCCAACCCAAACATGAAATGGACTTGGCACCAGTAGAACCTGCTTTTACCCAAGAGCAAATAGCAAACGAATTGGCAGAGCCAGATACTATTTTTGAACGTGTAGGTGGAACACGAGCAATTTATCAGCAGTGTGAAAATGAGCTTTTAGTAAGTATTAATGGTGACAATTTCACTCTTCCTATCGGGGACATAGCAGCAGTAAAATTACTAACGGACGAAACCGAGTTTAATACTAATGAATTAGCTAACGCTCAAAATAGTCTAGTTTTTGTTCAAATGTTTACTATACTTGTTAATGAAGGCATTTGGTTTAACGCAAACCAAGAGTAACAAGTAGGAGGCAATTGTGGGTTATCGTATAAACAAAGTTGAATGGGATCGACAAAAAAATGAGTTACAACAAATAAGGGAGCGAGTTTTTGTTTATGAGCTACACATACCTAAACGTATTGAATTTGATAACCACGATAAATTAGCTCTGCATGTACTTGTAACAGACGATAGCTGTTGTCCTGTAGCTACTGCACGATTATGTGAGGACGGCTTAATTAGTCGCTTAGCCGTACTGCCTGATCACAGAAACCGAAAAGTATATTGTTCATTACTCAATTACATTTTTGATTTGGCTACAGAGCAAGGCATTGAATCTATCAGTGTTAATTGTGTATTACACGAAGTTGAACGCTTTATACGTAATGGCTTTATAAAACAAGGTAATGTGTTTATGGAGGCAGGTATACCAAGGCAAAGACTTAAATGCCCAGTTAGGTGTGCTGATACAACACCTTTCACATTAGTTCATTAATTGAGTTGTAAGGGTAATCAAAAATTGATTACCCTTTTCGGATTATTTTGGCTCGTATGCCCACAATTTATCGTTATCGTATAACTCGTATAGACCATGTGCTCTTTTCACTAATAGGTTAGCAAAGTCTGCCTGTGTTTTATCTCGTGCGCCCGCACTCATTATCTGATCTGCTTTTAACTGCCATTGCAATGAAAAATAACGCATGGCATCACGCGCGTCTGACGCTGCACCCACTTCAGCATGGTCTGTTGGTAATTGCCCAGTAACAACCCAATACGTTTTTCCGTTTTGCGCTTTAAATTTCCACATGGCGCATATAGGGGCTAAAAAGCGGCTGTCTTGATCAACTACAGATTTAGGCATAATGCCTTTTTCTGCTAAATACTTTTGTGCAGTTTGAAAACATCCACGTTGCCATGCAACACGTTGTTGCTCAGCTAATGCTTGCTCTTCAGGTGTTAATTGTTTTTGTTGTTGTTCCATTGTAATGACCTTATTACTTCTTTTTAAACACTGTAAGGTCTTAGTAAATAAGGTGCAAGCATAAAACAGGCTGCTTGCACTTTAAAAACTCTGACTGCTTTGTTTTTATACAAATTGCTATTTTATATTATGGTCAAACGAACCAACATCCCCAGGGAACACAACTGGCGACTCAAAACCATCATGACTAACGGATGAAATACCAAAGAAATAATTGTCTATTACTACATTCTCAAGTGTGAAATCAGAAACATTACCAACGTATTTACTAAACTGCCATTGCGGCTCGCTTGTGTAACGCCAATATATTTTATAACCGGCAATTGTGTCATCATTACTTTTTTGCCACGAAAACGAAGTACTAGCCTTTACTGCGCCAGTAATTTTAACGTCTTTAGGAGGGGCTGGAGCCCAAGCCATAGATGCCATAGTTACCGCATTGAGTGATGTTAGTTTAGCTGCATAATCAAAATCAACCCCGTCAATCGTATCGCCATATGTAATGCCATTTTCTGTGCGTAGGTCTTGGTGTTGACGATCATAATGCTCGTTTGTTTCCATTATGCGCACTGCTGCAAACCCAGCATCGTTAAATGGACGATGGTGCCCGCCTCGTGCAAACCTGTCTAGCCTGTAAACAAGCATTGTATCAAGGTTGGGGATGTACCTATCTGCAACAGTATCAATATAACGGGCTAAATTTCTACTTGCAGAGTCAACCTCACCACCCGTAAATCGACGAGTACGAGCCTGTGCTTTTGTTTCAACAACACGTGTACCTTCTGAAAAAATACGTGCGGTTGTGTTGTCAGTCACTCCATTTATACCGGTAATATTGCCAATCATGTCATTATTTAAAACACCATGTACTTGCCAGTTATTCTTTTGAGCGTGCGCGGTTAAAATTTTACCGCCAAATAACCCCTGCTCTTCCCCTGATAACGCAGCGTAAACCACAGAGCCATTAAATTTATATTTACTCAGTACGCGTGCCGCTTCAATAACACCAGCGACACCCGATGCATTATCATTAGCGCCAGGAGAGTCACTAGTAAAATCCATTACATCGCTTACACGTGAGTCTATATCACCCGACATCATCACCATTCTATTTGGTTCAGTACTGCCGCGCTGAATAGCAACAATATTTACCACCTCAACAGGATCAGGTATACGTTTTTCGCCTGAAATAGTGTCTGATACCTCAATAATCTCTAGGCAACCACCACATTTTGCGGATATTTTTTCAAACTCAGCTTTAATCCAACGTCGAGCAGCACCAATACCTCGATTGTCAGATTTAGTCTCTGAAAGTGTATGACGTGTACCAAAGTCCACCAGCGTTTGAATATCGCTGCCAATTCGCTCTGCTGACACACTTGCCGCAATATCATGCAGATCTTGTTGATCTTTATATTGCATATCAGCCGCAATAACGCCACTTGATGCTGAGCAAGCAAACGCAAGCATGCTTAGCTTTAATAATTTAATTGATGGTTTAAGCATTTATGTAGCTCCTTATTTTTATTGGTTTACAATTACCTATGTATTTGTATATCGCAATTAATTTGAGGTAGATACGAAAATAAGCACGCTAAAGCGCAGAAAAGAATAGTACTAATTCGAGTTCAATATAAAAATAGTTACCAAAGTTATAAAGTAAGGTATCAGACCAAATATCCAAAGTTTTAACCCAAGCGTGTAATGCCTAAGCACTGTTGTATTCAACCTTGCACGAACTCTGCTTTTATAATCCACAGCGTTACCCAACGCTAAATGCATACCCCCTAAAATTAACGCTAAATAAAGTGTACTGAACACGATTAAATTATTTCTAACGGAATCAGTAAGTAATTTTACATAATCAAAACAAAAGAAAAGAGCAAATAAACCAATATAAATAGATAGCACCATACCGATTAGGACACTCGCCTTGCACCCCGTTTGCGTATTATTTGGGTCAACTTTTTTTAGCCATTGAGCACACACAAAATGTACAGCACAAATAAACGATCTCATCTTCTACCCTTGAATTAATGAGTAAGTTGGATATTGTTATAACCTATAAAACGGTCATGTAACCCCACACTTAATAACACTGCAGCAGAAAACATAAACAAAAGTATAAACACCACACAATTAACGGCTGCGCTTGTTTGCATACTAGTAGAAAAAAAATGTAAACATAAAGCCAAAACAACAGTGGATATTGCAAATTTGTTGAATACAAAATAGCTGGGTATTTCAAATGCCCACAACGACGCTTCATTTATAAATTGCCTGTAACCATAAAATACAAAGGCAATAGCACCAACTAAAGCAACGATGAAAATAATTAGCGTGATCTCTAAAGCCATATTTTTATAAATAAGCAAATAACCGAGTCGAACTGAGTAAATAAAAATAGCGAGCCAAATTAACAGCACAGGGCCTAAAATTAATCCCATTTTTCTCTCCTTGAATGTTTTAAATGATTTAACTTAAGCCAAAATACTACACGGTAAAGCAAATCAATAAACTTATAACCAAATAACTTAAGTAAACTTTTTATTTTCGTGCCAAACTAAGAAACTTAGACTCTGGATAATAGAGCGATCCCAAGCACCTATTGCCGGTAAATTCGCCTTGTTTTTATTAAAAATCCCAGACGAGTAAAATTTAATTATCATCATGATTTAACACGTTAGTAAATCACTCAATCAGAGTTCCGGTTAAGTAGTCAATTTAAAAAGTAAGAGTATGCGCCAGTTAAAAAATGAAACGTTAAAATGTAACCTTGTACAATTTAAGCAAACCACGCTTGGTCCTATCTATGTTTATGAAAACGCGCAATACCGTTGGTTAACACTTGACGAAAAACGTGAACAAGATGCTGTTATTCAGGGCGTAATGAGCAAAAGCAAATCAGAGCAAGTTTTGGTACCTGTAAATCAAAGCATGCTGCTGTTTTTATTAAAACCGGTAACCAATCTTAAAATGCTAAATTTAGGGTTGGGAACCGCGGGCGTAGAGCGAGTTATCTATTATCTTTTCAATAAAACAAAATTTTTAAATACTCTACACACCTTTAACACCGTTGAAATTAACCCAGATGTGGTTGAAATTGCACAAACACATTTTTATTTGCCAAAACCACACTCTGTATTTGTAGAGTCAGCAGAGCAATTTATTCAGCAATGTAAAATTAAATACGATGTGATCACCATCGACATATTCAGTGGAGAGTACCACCAACCATTTTTAAACAGCGCTCTTTTTTGGCAAAATATGACGCGCTGTTGCAATTCAAGCAGTCAAATAACACTCAACTTAAACCCTAAAACAGGTCAAGAGTTACAGCTGTTATTGGCCTTGTTAAGAAAGTACTTTAAAGCAATCGCACTTGTTGAATTTAATGAGTATAAAAACATTGTTATTGTTTTAAGCCCTAGCTCACTAAAACACATTAGCGTAGACAATATTCAAGATTCTGACGTTTTTAAACATCTTGCTCCTAATTTATATCAAGATATTAATCATATTTACCACATTGAATCTTTTTAATTAGCGACCGGGTTCATGCTTTTCATAGCAAGGCAAACTGGTTTCTAACTGTTCCCAATTCGCTTTTGATGTAACAAAATTATGAGATATAGGTTTTTCTGCAATATCTGAATCCAGTAAACCTAATCGAATACGAAAACGGCTTTTATCACTAGTATTTTCGCTATAAATAGGCGAACCACAGCAGGCACAAAAATACCGTGTTTTACCGGGTTTAAACGCGTATCCACTTAATGAGTCTTGCCCTTGAGTGATTAAAAACTCATCAGCGTTTACAAAACCATTTGTAGCAAACGCTGTTCCGCTATTTTTTCTACACAAAGAACAGTGACAGTGAATAATACTGGTAATATTGCCTGTAATTTTCACATTTACTTTTCCACACAAACAAGAGCCTAAATACATAACACTTCCTTATTAATTTCAAAAATAAGCACAGGCGTATGTTAACTATAAAGTTATTTGATATGAATAAGTTTTAGTTATTTACTGAGCGCGACTACAAAATTTATATAGCTTTTGCTTAAACTTAAGCGCGTTAAATTTTTTTGGTTTACAATAAATCAGTTATTGGTTATAAATAAACCGCAATTTGGTAATATAAAACTTAAGTCATTCAACAAAAAAATTATTACCAATAACCATTTTTTCCTGTTTATGCTATCAATAACAATTAAATAAAGAGCAAACAATGCGCTATAAAAACGTTCTTCTGCCAATGTGGTTAATCACGTTAGTAGCATGCAGCCAAAATCACCAACACCCTTCCACAAATCTATGGCTGTTAATCGATAATTTTGAAACGCAAACGCTAACATGGCAAAAAGCTGATACAGACAATCAAACCAATCCATACATAGCCAACCCACAAGTGACAAAAATTTCACGAGAGGCTGAATCCTCAAATCATTACTTATTAAAAAAACCAGCCGCCGAAGGCATTATTGGTAATCGAAAAGCACTCAGTTTTACTAAGCTACCAAAAGTAGTTGAAGTGGGAGAAACCTATACATTTTTTACGCGCATAAATGTAGAAACGTTTCCTAACAATCACGCTTTTGGCTTAAGTAACTTACAGCCCAATGAAATTAAAAAGCATGGTTACAATGCGTTTGAACCTACCTTACGTGTAACAGACAAAGCCGAGTCGAATGGATTTAAAAACGATGGCGCTTTAATGGTCAAAACAGATAAAGGTTACAGCAACATTCAAAACTACAACGCCGCCAAATCAGCAAAGCCCCTTAACACAAATCAATGGTACAGCATCTGGTATGTAGTGAATAACGCGCCTACAAAAATGCAAGGCCAACAATATAATGTGTATGTTCAAGGCGGTGAGTTTACAACACAAACACTCGTGTATAAAAATGCAAAATTTAGAATGAAACGTGAACAACCACTTATTTACTTTTTGGCAAACGCAAATACTGGTCCGGCTAAAAAGCCCTATGGTAACGGCGGTTTAAAATACGACGACTTATATATGAGCCGAGGCATCAATCTTTCAAACCCTGTTAGATAAAAAGCCTGTATAAGTAATAACTAACCTGAATTTTAGATATAGAATCTCTCAACTAAAGCTCATGTTAGTTAATACAAAACTGCATTTAAAAATACTTAAATGGTATGATACTTCACATTATTTGCTATTTAAGTTTTTAAAATGTATCGACTCTTTGAAAGAATGACCAACGCATTTCCTGAGGAAAAACCCATTCAGCCGCCTTCTACTTTATTTGCGTTTTGCCGCCATTACACCAAGGGCATGGAACTCTCGTTAGTGCTTATGTCGATAAGTGCTGCGCTGTTAGCTATTTTAGAAGTATCGTTGTTTAGTTATATGGGCCAATTGGTTGATTGGCTAAGTACCCATACCCCACAAACCCTATTTGTAGAGCAAAAAACTGAGCTGATAAAAATGGCTGTTATGCTGTTAGTCGTTTTGCCTATTGTGGTGTTTTTTCACGCCGCTATTTTGCATCAAGCCTTATTGGGTAATTACCCTATGTCGATTCGCTGGTCAGCGCATCGTTATTTACTACGCCAAAGTGTAAGCTTTTATCAAAATGAATTTGCAGGGCGCATTGCTACCAAAGTAATGCAAACGTCTTTAGCTGTTCGCGAGGCGGTAATGAAACTGCTTGATGTACTTATGTACATAGTGGTTTATTTTGGCGCTATGGTGTTTTTAGTTGCTGAAGCTGATTGGCGCTTGATGATCCCTTTGCTTGTATGGCTTGCTTTGTATGCTTCAATACAGGTTTACTTTGTGCCTAAACTTAAAAAAATTGCCAGCTCACAAGCCGATGCGCGATCAGAAATGACGGGCCGTATTGTTGATAGCTACACTAACATTTCAACTATTAAACTTTTTTCGTACACCCAACGCGAAGAGCAGTACGCCAAGCAAAGCATGGATGTATTTTTACAACCCGTATATAAACAAATGCGCTTAGTAACCAGCCTTAACTTTGCTATTAATACGCTTAACTATTTGTTGGTATTTAGTGTTGCCGCATTATCGCTTTATTTATGGTCAATGAGTGCAATTAGTGCTGGCGCTATAGCCGTTGCAGTTAGTTTATCGCTTAGGTTAAACGGTATGGCGCAGTGGATCATGTGGGAAATAAGCAGCCTGTTTGAAAATATTGGCACCGCAACCGATGGTATGAAAACATTATCAAACCCAATAAAAGTAGACGATAAACCAAACGCAAACACCCTTGAAGTAACCCAAGGCAGTATTGAGTTTAAAGATATACATTTTAATTATGGCAAAGCCGCCAACGAAACTAACCGTGGCCCGGTAATGAATGGGTTAAATCTTAATATTAAACCCGGTGAAAAAATAGGTTTAGTTGGCCGCTCTGGCGCAGGTAAATCAACGCTTGTTAACCTACTGCTGCGCTTTTATGATACCGACTCTGGCACAATTAAGATTGACGGGCAAAATATTACTGACGTAAGCCAAGAAAGTCTTCGCCGCTATATTGCTATGGTAACGCAAGACACTTCTCTGCTTCACCGCTCTGTTAAAGATAATATTTTATACGGTCGCCCCGACGCGACCGAAGCTGAAATGTTAAACGCCGCAAAACAAGCTAAAGCGCTCGATTTTATTAGCGATTTAGAAGACTCAAAAGGCAATAAAGGGTTTGAGGCACAGGTTGGCGAACGTGGTGTAACTTTATCAGGCGGTCAACGCCAACGTATTGCCATTGCACGTGTGTTGCTTAAAAATGCCCCTATTCTTATTTTAGACGAAGCGACCAGCGCACTTGATTCAGAAGTTGAAGCGGCTATTCAAGCAAGCCTTGATGATTTAATGACAGGAAAAACGGTTATCGCTATAGCGCATAGGCTGTCTACCATTGCACAAATGGATAGACTCATCGTGTTAGATAATGGTGACGTCGTTGAGCAAGGCTCACACGATGAACTCATTGCACAAGGGGGCATATATGCAGGCCTTTGGGCTCATCAAACAGGTGGATTTATTGGGGTAGAATAACACTTAATACAAAAAACCGACGTAGTAGTACTAACACTAAAACGTCGGTTTTTATTTATTAAGCTACTAAACGAAAACCTATTAGTACCAACATCACAATGTTGGCAATAAAGCTAATTAAAAAGAAATACGTACGCGGGCTTGGGTTTTTCTCTGTTGCAATAACATAGTATAAAATCATGTGAATTAAACGCGCAACGACATACACCCACACACACATTGCAAAAATTGCGCTTTGGTAATTAATTACAAATGCAAATAACACCGTGCCTATAAATAATGCGCTGTTTTCTAATGTATTTTGAAACGTACGGTGCGCTCTAAATATAAAGCTATCGTGCGATAAATCGTCGCTAATTTTACCCGGCACTGCACCGGGCTCCTTGGCTTTGCTAAAGGTCGCAACACCCCACTGCACCACCAGCATAATTAAGTAAAAATAAAATCCCAAATAAGCAGATAAAGACACGTCATTCATTGTTAAATCCTTTATTTTAAAACTAAGTAATTAAAGCTGCATTACTTGTGCAAATTAAATACCAAATAAAAGCTCTATCTATTCAGTAGCTTGCAATATGTTGGAAATTACTTTTGTAATAACTACATATTACCAAGTGCCATTTTACAACGGGCTTTTTAAGTTCTGAGGTTTAAAGTAATACACACAACGCCATGGTCAGTGGTTAAGTCGTCTCGCTCATATTCGGGGTTAATTAAATGCCTGTCGTACGTATTATGGTTACTTACTTCAAAAAAACTATCATCGTAGCTTGGGTCAAACTCGCACGACAGTAAAATATAATCAAGCACTGAGCTGCTTGTACCAAAGTAGTGAGTTGCTTTACGTGTTAGTGGTGCTGTTTGAGCAGTGTTTTCACCATCACTGTTACTCGCTTGCTGAGCATCATCAGCAGTAATTACTAGTTTTTCAAATAATGCCCACGAATCATACAAACAGTACTTAGCTAGGTAGGCTTTGGCATCCATTGCGGGCGCAAACCTTAATGTATTGGTTAGCAGGTGGTTAAGTACACCATCAGCAAGGTCGTTGTTAAAATCGCCCATTAATACCATGGGGTTTTGAGTCGCTTCTCGTCGGGTGATCATTTGTATCATGAGTAAAGTCGCTTCGCTGCCGCGTTGAATTGTTGAGCCCCAACTCCCTGCTACATTCGCTTTTAAAATATCGACAATGTTTTGCTCGGCTGTGACCGCTTTATTGTGCTCGTCTACCTCAAGCATGCCCCGCTTAGATTTAAAGTGTACAACATAGCAATCTGTATCTCCTAAGTGAGGTAACGTAACTGTGGCCCTGAGTACCTTACGACTAAATGAAAACGACTGTGTTAAACCAAGTGAGCATGCTAGTTCCTCATCATGCTCTACCGCTATTACATCAACAATCGGGTATTTAGAGGCAATACCAACAACAGGGTGCTTAAAAATAAAATCATCTATAACATGGGGTTTATCAACTACAGCAAAATGGTTATAACCTTGGTTTAGCATTAATTCTTTAAGTGACTCAATACTAAATATTTCCTGAAAACCAATTACATCGGGCTGCTGCTCGTTTATGTATTCGGTGATCCAGCGCTGTTTTCTTGCCCATTGCTCAGCGGTGTATATACGTTCAAATTCGTAGTAGGCGTTAGGTGGTTCAAGGTAGTTAAACAAATTAAAGGTCGCTATTTTAAGCTCGGTATTATTAATTACAGGCTCTGTGGGCAAGTTGACTGGGTCGTCGTTTATTTTATTTGGGTTATTGATAACTAAACACCTACATTTAATACTGCAACGATTATAACGCAGGAAGGCCGTATGTATAAGTCGTGAATTATTCTCATCTATAAATTTACTCCGTTTTTTTACGTTATACTCTTTGCCTAATTTATTAAATGTATTAGGTTTTATGAACTATTCACACTTTGGCAGCAAATTTACTCAACCCAATGGCATTACACAGCTAATGGAAGATCTTGGTAATGCTAAAAACAGTAACAACCCTAATTTAGTGATGCTTGGCGGAGGCAACCCCGCCTCTGTGCCACAAGTAAACACAGCGTTCATTAACGAGCTAAATCATTTAGTAAAAAATAATAAAATAGCGCAAATAATGGGCCTTTACGATGGCCCAACGGGTAACGATGAGTTTAGAGCAGCCCTTGCCAATCAGTTAACACAAGAATATGCGTGGAATTTAACAGCGAGCAATATTGCATTAGGAAATGGTAGCCAAGCTAACTTTTTTATTTTATTTAACCTATTTGCAGGCAAAATGGCTGATGGCAGCCATAAAAAAGTACTTTTTCCACTTGCGCCAGAATACGTAGGCTATGCCGACCAAGGTTTAACTGACGATATGTTTGTGGCCATTAAACCCGAAATAGAAATACTAAATACACCAAACGGCTCTAAACAGTTTAAATATGTAATTGATTTTGATGCGGCTAAGGCTGTACTTGCCAACGACAACAGCATAAGCGCATTATGTGTGTCGCGCCCTACCAACCCAACGGGTAACGTAATCACCGACGATGAAGTTCATCAACTAGACTTACTCGCAAAGCAATACAATATCCCACTTATTATTGATAACGCCTATGGCGACCCATTCCCTGGCTGTATTTATACCGATGCAAACCTAACCTGGAACTCAAACATTATATTGTGTATGTCACTTTCAAAACTGGGCTTGCCAGGCCTGCGCACCGGTATAGTGGTTGCCAATAACGAGATAATTAAAGCAATTAGCCGCGTTAATGGCGCTATGGTGTTATCACCTAATAGTTTTGGGCCAAGCATAGTCACCCGCTTAATCAAAGACAATGAACTACTGCCTCTGTGTAAAAATACCATTTTGCCTTTTTATAAAAATAAAGCACAGGTCGCTGTTAGCCTATTTGATGAAATATTTGCTGACTTACCGGTTTATATACATAAGGTAGAAGGCGCATTTTTTATGTGGCTATGGTTTAAAGATTTAAAAATAACTAGCGAACAGCTTTACCAAAAACTTAAAAAACAAGATGTGTATATAATTCCTGGCCACAACTTTTTTATAGGTATTGAAGATAGCTGGGAGCACAAACATCAATGCGTGCGTATTAATTACGCCACCGATGAAGCAACGCTCAAAAAAGGCCTAGAAGCAATTAAAACACTCATAATGTAAATACACATACAGTGTCATTATGAGTTTAATTGATGGCCTCATACTCGTTTAAAGTTTATGCAAACGCGTTCTATCCCCTTTAAATTTATATATAAATTGGTATCCTACTCGACCTTTTTTAGCATATGCTTACATAAAAGCACCCGTAAATAAGCGTCTTTAGCTGCACCGCACTTATTTTAAGTTGCGGCAATACACAACAGGCTTCGCGTATAATTATTGGTTTTAAACGTTAGGTGTAACTTTAAATAGCAACATGCAATAACACTATTAAGGTAAATTATGCGATTAGGTCCAGGATTACTCGTCACTGCTGCCTTTATTGGGCCAGGTACAATCACCACAGCCAGTGTGGCAGGCGCAAACTTTGGTTTTGCGCTTATTTGGACATTACTATTTTCAGTTATTGCCACTATATTACTGCAATCAATGGCGGCACGCCTTGGCGTTGCAACAGGCCAAGACTTAGCGCAAGCACTTAGGGCAAATATTCAAACCCCGCTATTTAAATCGTTAGCCATATTTTTGGTGATCAGCGCCATAGGTGTTGGCAGTGCAGCATACGAAGCGGGTAATTTAAGTGGCGCGAGTATGGGATTAATTGGCATATTTCCAAACGTTAATCCACAAATATGGACCCCTCTAATTGCTTTTTTAAGTGCTGGTTTACTTTATAGCGGCAAACATAAAGTGGTAGAAAACGCACTTATAGTATTAGTGATTTTAATGAGCTTGGTGTTTATATCTACATTGATCATGGCTTCACCATCACTGGGTGATATATTGTCAGGCTTTACGCCAAGCTTGCCTGAAGGCTCAATAACAACTGTTTTAGCGTTGGTTGGTACAACCATAGTGCCGTACAACCTATTTTTGCACTCTGGTGTTTTAGCAGCTAAGCACGACAGCAAAAGTGACTTACAAAAAGTAATTAAGCAAACCAATGTTGATACTGGCCTTTCAATTACTTTGGGCGGTGTAATCACATTAGCTATTTTATCTACCGCGTCGGTCGCTTTTTATGGAACAAACGCAGGGCAAATTAGCGCAGCAAACATGGCAGTACAACTAGAGCCCTTGCTCGGTGATGCAGCCCATTACTTTTTTGCTATAGGGTTGTTTGCCGCAGGGCTAACTAGCGCAATAACCGCGCCGCTTGCTGGGGCTTATGCCGTATGTGGTATGTTAGGTTGGTCAAATGATATGGCAAGCACTCGCTTTAAAAGCGTTGCTATTATCATCTTATTATTTGGTGCTGCGGTAGCATCTCTTGGGTTAGACCCTGTCGCGGTTATAATATTTGCCCAAGCGGCTAATGGTTTATTACTTCCTGTTATCACTATTTACTTAGTGTGGTTAGTAAATCAAAAATCAGTCATGGGGAAATTTACCAACTCGTTTATTTTAAACCTAGTTACTCTACCTGTGTTAATGCTTATTTTTGGCTTAAGTAGTTACAAACTCATTGGTTTAATTTTTTAATAAAGTATAAAAAGGGTTTTAAAAAGCCGCTGTTTACATTAAACAGCGGCTTTAGCTAAGTAACTAACCTTAAAAAACACTTAGTTTAACTTTGTGTTTTCAACTACTTTGATTAGTTGTGCAAATGCGTAACCGCCAATAGCGCCTGCAACCAACTGTAAATAAAAACCCCACCCTCTTGCGCCAGCAATAATGGTTATATTCATAATAGACTCAATCGCAATGAGCGCCGCCGCAAAGGCGGCTATACCCGCTAAAACAAACAGCCCAGTACTATGTGCTTTTAATTTTTTATTAATAAACCAAGTCACTAAAAAAGCAATAGTGAGTGCAAAAGCAATAATAGCGCCATAAGTAGGAAATAAACCTAACCAATCGTCGAGTGTTAAATTAACACGGTCAGCAAACTCTACCACTACACCTACATTAACTAATTGATTGACAACGTATTGACTATGAAACAAGCTAGCAAGCGTAAACGTTAGTAACCAAGCAACTAAAAATGAAGGGAGTATGCGTGTTAAAAACAACATGGTTTTCTCAATTTAAACTAAATAATTTTTCATACAGTAACAAAGGCTTGCGCGGTAAACAATGCATCTCGCTTTTTATACTATTCCTGCTCTTCTCGTTTAACGTCAATGCAAACAATGCATTACCTAAAAAACAATATACAACGCAAACACTCGCTACACAGCTAAACTCGCCTTGGAGTATGGTGCAACTGCCCGATGGTACATGGTTAATAACCGAACGCGACGGCCACGTAGTGGTTATTAAAAATAACGAGCAAAGTAGAATAAAATTACCACTTGAAGGTTTATACGTTGCAGGTCAAGGTGGTTTACTTGATATAGTACTCACACCGAATTTTGCTAAGTCCAAAGAAATTATTTTTACCTACGCCCAAGGCGATCTTGATGCAAACAGGCTCGTAATAGCTAAAGCCACCTTCAACGGTACACGTTTTACAACGCCAACCATCATTTACAACGTAGCCACAGATAAAGACACACCACAACATTACTCTGGTCGCGCCCTTATTCTCCCTGATAACACTTTACTGTTTTCAAGTGGCGATGGTTTTGACTACCGAGAGCAAGCACAAGTAGTAACCAGCCAGCTAGGCAAAACACTGCGCATTACAGCCAATGGCAAAACACCCAAAAATAACCCTTTTATTGACCACAAAAACTCAACAGCTCATGCGGTGTATTCGTATGGGCACCGTAACCTTCAAGGTTTAGTGTACGACTATGACACACAACAAATTGTAAGCCACGAACACGGACCCGCAGGTGGCGACGAGCTAAACTACTTAACGGCTGGAAATAATTACGGGTGGCCAGTCATTACAAACGGTGACGATTACTCGCAAGCGCGCATATCTCCATTTAGAGACTACCCGGGCATGCAAAAACCAAGCGTAGATTGGACGCCATCAATCGCCCCATCGGGTATGGCGTATTATGGCTCTAAACACGCCGCATTCCCTTCGCTTCAAAAACATGTGCTCATTACCACGCTTGTAGATAAAAAACTCTACAGCGTTAATTTAGCGAATGGTAAATTCACCCAGTCGCATGTATTTCCAGAAGCAACGGGACGATTAAGAGATGTATTTGTAACTACGCAAGGTAATGTAGCCATATTAACTGATGGGAAAGATGCTAAGCTGATGTTGTTTAAAGCCAATTAATTCACAAAGAGGATTTGAGGCGCTTCGCTTTTAGAGAAATATAATGGGTTATATTAGGACGCTTTTGCTATTTGCAGTTTGATGTCTGAAGTCAAGATTTGACCCCTTTATTTCTCCACTGTTATACGGCAGATTAAGCTTGGTTATACTAGCGAAGAATGAGCGCCAGCCAAGTATTAATGCGTCCATTCCATAAACAGCTTGTTATATTTTATTTGCTGCGCACTTTGTCTTTAAAAATGTTTTCAACATGCTCTACAGCACGTTTTATTTTTAATGAAAATTCATCATCTTCAGAGATATAGTACACAATTTTATCGTTTTCTATTTTGCGCTCTGCACTATTATCCACGGTTGCACCTGGACCAGCATATGCACCATTCATCCAGAAATGAAGCCAGATACCACCTCTTAATTTTCCAATAATATCTCTTATTTCATTGAAACTTTCAGCTGCGGCATTACCCCAAATAACCTTAGATTCAAGTTTTATAGTTTGTAGTTCAGCCCATTTATTCTCTAGAACGATGAAGCGATCTGAATATATTTGTTGTTCGGCTTCTAGCCGACGACCAGCTTCAACTTCTTCTTTTGGAAGGTGTAACATAGGATTTCGTACACCTTGGATGGCTTGTTCAACTTCATATGTAAGTAATATAGCTTTCTTAGCTACTTCATATTCACTTGTGCCTTTCAATTGTCTACGCCAAGTGGTTAATCCGATTATCCCAATAACAATCGCTGAAATTGTTCCAATAATCGTAAACACATCCTTAGTTATTGCCCAGTCAATTTTTGAAATAGTTAGACAAATACTCACAGTTTCTCCATAAAATATAACGCCCGCCTAACACGCAATGTGTTGGCATAGCTTTTTGCGTTGTTTGCCAAAAACATGACAACGTAACATTGTCGGAGTTTAGGCGCTTGTTATATAACCTTACTTTGTTTTATTTCTTGTTTCCATTAACGTGATACGAGCATTAACTTTTTTAATCGCATGAGCAACATAATAATAAAGAACAAAAAATGCTGATATACCTGTTATTAAAGCGGCTGGTATAGGCGGAATAGTTAGAGTAAGGATGAGCGCGATTGTGGAAATTCCAATGACAATAAGCCATGTGTGGGTTGCACTGAAAAGTTTTCGATTTTGTTGCTCGATAATTTTTATACTTTGATCTATATCCATAAACACAAACTCCTTGGGGTATATAACACCTACTTAAGCGGAAAAATATAGTTGGCTAAAATGTTGAACGGAGTGAAAACAGCCAACTGTATTTTCCGTTTGAAGTTCTTGTATGGATAATAACTCCATAAATTAATTATTATTCTAACCTAGTTCGGATAATGTGAGGCCCAAGCTTTGGCTGCAACCAAAGCCTTTTATACAGTAGTTCGATTGAGCGTAGGCTCCTCTATTGAGAGACCGGTAACAAGTTAGAACGCTGTATAAACTCCAAGCATTAAACTCGGATAGTCAACGGGGCCTCGAGCCCGAATAGCAAGGCAGAGTCAGCTTATTATGAATACAAACAATAATCAAAATGAAATTAACGTCGGTGTCGATACAGGTAAAACACAACTCGATATTTATATCAGGCCTTTAGACATTTATTTTACTGTAGAAAATAACCAAAGTGGCATTAAACACGCCATTCAAATCTTAAAAAAACACCCAGTAACGCGTGTTACTATTGAGGCGACTGGTCGTCTTGAACAGCCTTTTATTATAGCCTGCGCTGAGGCGAATATTCCCTTCGTTGTTGCTAATCCCGTGAACATAAAACGCTTCGCAGGCGCTATCGGACAAAAAGCTAAAACTGATAAACTTGATGCACAACTTATCGCTCACTTTGGTGAAGCAATTAAACCGCCTTTATCATCTTTAAAGCCAGAGCAAATGCGCTTGATGAGTGATTTACTCTCGAGAAGACGCCAGTTAATGGATATGCAAACGATGGAGAAAAATCGTTCTCAAATAATGCCAAAAACACTATCATCACTCATAAAACCTATCTTAACTGCACTGAAAAACAAATTAGATAAAGTCGATTTAAAACTTCAAAAACTGATTGAGGAATGTGACGAATACAAAGCAAAAAATGCCATTATCCAAAGTGTGCCTGGTGTTGGCAATGTGGTCGCATTTAACTTGCTTAGTGATATGCCTGAGTTAGGTTATGTGAACAACAAAGAGGCAGCTTCTTTAGTGGGTGTAGCCCCATTTAATCGTGAAAGTGGTGTGTATCAAGGTAAGCGAATGACACGCGGCGGCCGACCTAAAATTAGAACTGCCATGTATATGGCAATGATGTCAGCCATTCAGTGCAATTCTAAATTTAAAGACCTTTATCAACGGATGGTCAAAGCAGGAAAGCCTAAAAAAGTAGCTATAATTGCGTGCATACGAAAGCTGGTAGAAATCATAAATTCAATGGTGCGAGATGGTGTCATGTGGGATCCTAAATTGGTTTAAAATTAGGAATTGACACCATAGTCACTTGTTAGGCATTTATTTGCCAGCATTACCGCCTCTAATAACACCTTGGTTAATAATTTTTACTTTTACACCCTCAGAAACATGGAACGCATCTCCGCCATTACCTCCTGTACCACCTTCTCCAGCAGATATTTCACCTTCATTAAACACTTCAATATCTGAGTTTTTTCCACCAACGATAGCATTACCACCTTTACCTTCTAGTTCTTTTTTATCATTCATAAAAGTTCCCAATAAAGCAATTAAAGATACAAAAAATACAATTATAGGCTCCCATGTAAAATCATAAATAGCCCAACCCAAAGATAGCAAAGCAACGAGGATACTTAACCCTTTTATAATTACCGATTTCATAATCGAAGCTCCATGGATGCCTAACAACTTTGTATCCGACATTTGTCGCTTTATAAACCGACAAATGTCCAATTATTACTAATCATCTAATTTAACCAGCGAATAGACACATGTAAACAACTAGTTAACTATCATCTAAATATACTGGATGCGAGAAAACACCAAAATAGAAGAGAACAGTAATATTGGACAAGAAGTAATGGCCTAAAAAAAGGGGGAATCTCTATTATTAATCAGATAACTTAAACAAAAAAGCCGCTGTTTATTACAAACAGCGGCTTTCGAATTAAGATTTACAAACTTAAACTTGAATTTTATTGTTTACCAATCACTTCAAGTCCACCCATGTATGGGCGTAATACTTCTGGCACGACTACTGAACCATCGGCTTGTTGGTAGTTTTCTAGTATGGCTACGAGTGTACGGCCAACGGCTAAACCGGAACCATTTAGTGTATGTAGTAACTCTGGCTTTTTAGCACCTTCACGGCGAAAACGAGCTTGCATACGGCGCGCTTGGAAATCGACCATATTTGAACAAGACGAAATTTCGCGGTAGGTATCTTGCGCTGGTAACCATACTTCTAAGTCGTATGTTTTAGCTGCGCCAAAGCCCATGTCGCCCATACATAAAATTACTTTACGGTATGGTAGTTCTAATGCTTGTAAAATTTGCTCTGCGTGGCCTGTTAGCTCTTCAAGCGCTTGCATTGAATCTTCTGGTTTAACTAGTTGTACTAGTTCAACTTTATCAAACTGGTGCTGGCGAATTAAGCCGCGTGTATCGCGACCGTAGCTGCCCGCTTCACTTCTAAAACATGGTGTGTGCGCAGTTAAGCGAATCGGTAAATCGCTTTCGTCGTAAATCTCGTCGCGTGCGCTGTTAGTCAACGGTACTTCTGCTGTTGGGATTAAGCTAAAGCCAGCTTGTTGTTCACCGTCGTCGTTTACTAGGCCTAATGTATGGAATAAGTCGCCTGCAAACTTAGGTAATTGGCTTGTGCCGTATAGGCTTGCGCTGTTTACTAAGTACGGTACATACATTTCTGTATAGCCGTTTGTGTCTGTGTGGGTGTCTAGCATGTATTGCGTTAGTGCACGGTGCATACGTGCTACTTGGCCGCGCATTACTGTAAAACGTGCGCCACTAATTTTAACGCCCATTTCAAAATCTAGGCCGTTTAGGTCTTGCCCTACGTCCACGTGATCTTTTACTTCAAAGTCGTACTTTTTAGGCGTGCCCCAGGTAAGTATTTCAACGTTGTCGTCTTCATCAGCGCCTTCTGGTACTGATTCGTCTGGTAAATTTGGAATTGCTAAAGCAATGTCGTTAATCGCGTTGAGTACTTCGTCTTGCGCTTTTTTAGTTGCGTCTAATTCGCTGCCTAAGTTTGCCACTGCGTCTAATAGCGGCTGTGCGTCTTCGCCTTTCGCTTTTGCTTGGCCAATGGCTTTAGCACTGGCGTTACGTTGACTTTGAAGCTCTTGCGTTTTTACTTGTAATGTTTTGCGTTGCTCTTCAAGTTCTGTCACTTTTGCAACATCAAGCTCGTAGCCACGAGCCGCTAAGCGTGCTGCAGTTTGCTCAACGTCTTGTCGTAAATATTTAGAATCTAACATGTTAGTTTTTTAACCTTTTTGCATTACCAGCTGAAGGCCCAGCCAAGCCATAAAAATACAGACCATCACATTTAAGATGATATTGAGGGCCATTTTAATAAAGTGACCTTGTTGTAACAACAACAACGAGTCCATTGAGAATGTTGAAAAGGTGGTTAATGCACCTAAAAAGCCAATACCGATAAGGGTTTTAGCGGGGCTTACAGTGATAATTTGTTTATCTATCAAACCGTATAAAACGCCCATTAACAATGAACCCAGAATATTAACCGCCAACGTACCAAAAGGGAATCCCCTACCAAGGAGTTTTAGCATGGTTTCGCTAATAAAAAATCGTAAACAAGCCCCTGAGGCACCGCCAAGGGCGATCATCATATAAAGTTTAATCATTTTCGTATCGTTTAAGTGGGCTTTGCGCGTCGCGCTCTTTTAAGTAATCAAGTTTTTGTTTAATTTTTTGCTCAAGGCCGCGATCGGTTGGTAGGTAATATTCCTTGCCGTCCATTTCTGGCGGTAAGTATTTTTCACCGGCGGCAAAGGCGCCCTCTTCGTTATGCGCGTAGCGGTATTCGGCGCCATAACCTAAGTCTTTCATTAAGTTGGTTGGTGCATTGCGTAAATGCTCAGGCACTGGGTAACTTGGCTCATTTTTGGCATCAGCTTTTGCTTGATTAAACGCCATATAAACTGCATTACTTTTGGGTGCGCTGGCTAAATACAAAGTGGCTTGTGCAATGGCGCGTTCGCCCTCACTTGGGCCTACACGCTGAAATATATCCCATGCGTTTAACGCCACTTCCATCGCACGTGGGTCGGCGTTACCTATGTCTTCTGTGGCAATGGCAAGTAAGCGCCTTGCTACATAAAGTGGGTCGCCGCCACCGGCTAAAATACGGCAATACCAATACAGCGCACCATCCGGTGAGCTGCCTCGTACCGATTTATGAAAAGCCGAGATTAAATCGTAAAATTCATCGCCGCCTTTATCGTATTTAGCTAAATGGGTTGGCAATACTTGGCTTAATACGTGCTCATCTACGTTGTATTTACCGTTTTGCTCACTCGTTAAATCAACCGCTTGCTCAAGTAGGTTCAATACTTTACGGGCATCGCCGCCGCTTGCTTGGCAAAGCGCCTTTTTGGCGTTATCGGCAATCACAATGTTTTTTTGGTTTAGTTGCTCATCTTGCTCAAGTGCGCGCTCTATTACTGTGTATAAGTCGGTATCGGCAAGCGACTTTAAAACATACACGCGTGCGCGCGATAAAATCGCATTATTAAGTGCAAACGAGGGGTTTTCGGTTGTCGCGCCTACAAATATAAACGTGCCGTCTTCTATGTGAGGTAAAAATGCATCTTGCTGCGATTTGTTAAAGCGGTGTACTTCATCCACAAACATTAAGGTGCGTTGCCCGCGGCTTTGTAGGTTATCGTGCGCTTGCGTTACGCTGTCGCGAATATCTTTTACGCCTGCAGTCACAGCCGACATTTGTATAAGCTCGGCATCGGCGTGGTTTGCAATAATTTGCGCCAAGGTTGTTTTACCCACCCCTGGCGGCCCCCACAAAATTAAGCTATGGCAGCGCCCTGCAACAATAGCTTGATGCAAAGGTTTGTCGTCACTCAGTAAATGCTGCTGACCTATGTATTCATCAAGCGTTGTAGGGCGCATTCGCGCCGCAAGTGGGCGTACATCGGGTCCAAAGTTAAAGCCTAAATTACTCACCGTGGCTTTGATCGTCTATTTCAACGCCCTCTGGCGGTGTAAATTCAAATACTGTGGCGTCAAGCTCGGTGTTTACTTTAGCATCGTTAAAAGTAAACGATGAAAGTTGGCCCGAGTTATCTGTCACTACTAATGTTGCAAGGCCTGCTTGGTTATCCACAAACGTAATATCTAACTGCTCTACTTGGCTTTCTACGCCTTTATTTGGCGTAACACTATAGCCAGAGTCTGTTGCTTGAACACTGTATTTTTCCCATTGTGCAGGGTCTTTTGAGGTAAGTAATACAAACGGCGTTGAGTCAATTAAGCTGTGAGTATCCATTATGGTTACTTGCTCAGCAAAACTGTCGAAGTAATAGGTTTTATCACCATTAGATACAAATAAGGTATCGTCTGGGTTGGTTTGTTCCCAGCGTATCATCATAGGTTGTTTAAGGGCGATAGTACCCTCGCCTTGCATTACAGCTTGGCCTTCTTTGTCTGTTACTTTTTGTGCAAACTGGGCTTTAAAGCTTTTAAGTGTTGCCAGTTTGTCTTGCAGTGCTTGGCTGTCGTCTGCAAAACTCGGTGCGGCAATTAAGCCACTTAATACTAATAATAAACTGTTTAATTTTTTCATTGGTTTGCTCCATTAGGTACTAATACATCGCGAGCACCATTATGACCTGGTGAACTTACGATACCTGATGTTTCCATTTGTTCTACTAAGCGTGCTGCACGGTTATAGCCAACACGTAATTTACGTTGTACTGATGAAACCGATACCTTGCCTGTCTCAATTACAAATGCGACCGCTTCGTCGTAAAGTGGGTCTGACTCTTCATCTGCACTTTCACTTGCTTCACCGGGTAGTAAAATATCTTCAGTGGCATCGCCATTAAGAATTTCATCTATGTAATTAGGCTTAGCACGCGCTTTCCAATCGTTAACGACTGCGTGTACTTCGTGGTCATCTACAAATGCGCCATGCACACGCTCTGGCACGCTTGTGCCTGGCGGTAAATAAAGCATGTCACCCATACCTAGTAAGTTTTCGGCTCCTTGCTGGTCAAGTATGGTGCGCGAGTCTATTTTACTTGATACCTGAAACGCCATGCGCGTTGGTATATTCGCTTTAATTAAGCCTGTAATTACATCAACCGACGGGCGCTGTGTTGCAAGTACTAAGTGAATCCCTGCTGCACGTGCTTTTTGTGCAATACGTGCAATAAGTTCTTCTACTTTTTTACCAACAATCATCATCATGTCGGCAAACTCATCAATTACCACAACAATGCTTGGTAGTTTTTCAAGCTCGTCGGGGCCGTCCTTCATGCCGTCTGTGTCTTTAAAAAGTGGATCCATAATGGGGTAGCCCGCTTCTTTGGCATCAAGTACTTTTTGGTTGTAACCTTTTAAATTACGTACACCCAACGCCGACATTAATTTATAACGGCGTTCCATTTCACCTACACACCAACGCAGCGCGTTAGCCGCTTCTTTCATGTCGGTAACAACTTCACATAATAAATGCGGTATACCCTCGTAAACCGAAAGTTCAAGCATTTTAGGGTCAATCATGATCATACGTACATCATCTGGGCCCGATTTATACAGTAAGCTTAATATCATTACATTAACGCCCACTGACTTACCCGAGCCCGTTGTACCAGCTACCAATAAATGCGGCATTTTACCAAGGTCAGCACACACTGGCTGACCTGCAATATCTTTACCTAGCACCATGGTAAGCGGCGATGGGTTTTGCTCAAACTTAGGCGCATTTATTACTTCCGATAAACGCACTATTTCACGGTGTTTGTTAGGCAGCTCTATGCCTATGTAAGTTTTACCCGGAATAACTTCAACAACACGTACACTAATAGCTGAAAGCGAACGGGCTAAATCTTTTGATAAACCGGTAATTTTAGACACCTTAATACCTGGTGCTAAATCAAGCTCAAAACGTGTAACAACAGGGCCTGGATATACACCAACGACAGTGGCTTGTACGTTAAAGTCGAGAAGTTTTGTCTCTACAAGGCGTGATACAACATCGAGCTCTTCTTGCGAAATTGGGTTTTTAGCTTTATCGGGTCTGTCGAGTAAATCAAGCGACGGTAATGGGCCTGGTGGCGGCTCTTGGTCAAGCAGTTGTTCAAACTTTTCTTTTGCTGTTGGTGGTGGCTGATACGCAGGCTTTGCTTTAGGCATAGGCCTTGCTGGCGATACCACTGTTGTAACTGGTTTTTCAGGTTCTACAACTTGGCTTTGATCAAGCGCGTTTAGTGCCGCTGCCGTATCCATTGGTTCATCATCTATTGCACTGAAGCCAATTTCTTGATCGAGTATATCGTCAAGCTCATCAAATGGGCTGTAGTCGTCACTGATTTGTGGCTCTGCAAAAGGTGTTTGCGGTTTATTAATGGCTTTTTGAGGTGCGTTGTTTTTCGCCTCTACTGGCGCTTCAAGCTGCTCTGTGAGATCGTCGTTAAACTGAGCATCTGCATTGTCATTATTTGTGTTTGCAGCAATTCGTTCTCTGTTTATCCAACCTTTTATGTACGAAGTAATAAAGCGATACAACCTAACCATTAAATCGCCTAGGTAATCTACAAAATCAACCCACGACACGCCCGTTAAAAGGGTTAATCCTGCAAAAAAGAAACACAATAGCAAAATTGATGTGCCGGTAAAATTAAACGCCGGCATCATGGCAGTCGCAATGACATCTCCCACTACCCCGCCTGATGAAAAATTATAAATATCGTCGAAGTTGATACTGCTAATTGCCGTAGCTGAGGTCACAAACAGGGCTAAGCCTATAATGCGAAGGGCTAATGTTGTGTAATCAAGCTGTAAAATACGGTGCGGCTGTTTAAACAATAAATAGCCGAATAACTGAATCGCCGCCGGAACTAAATACGCAAGCCATCCAAAAGTAAGCAGCAGTATATCGGCAACCCACGCACCGGCTGTGCCTGTAATATTTTTTACGTTTCTAAATTCGCCGGTTTGTGACCACGAAGGATCTGCCGGATCAAAACTGATTAAGGCACATAAAATAAATATTGCAGCAAAGGTACTGATAATCAGCCCTGTTTCTAATAGTCTTTGCACACCGTTTAGGCGCATAACTTCCTATCCCTCTTATTATTCTATTTATTACACTTCAACAGCAGTCAAATACCTTAGCAGGAAATGCAATTTGATGCACTTTATCTTAATGTGTATGGCCTGATTATGAACACGTTTTTATAAATTTGAGTCTGTTTACCTTTAACAGTTAAACTTATGCAATATAAGGGCGAATAATTACGCCGTCTTCACCTTTTACTTCTTCCATAACTACATAGGTGCGACTTTCACTCACGTTTGGCAATTTTAAAAGAATGTCTCCTAATACACCACGGTATTCTGACATATCATTAACACGCGTTTTAAGTAAGAAATCAAAATTACCCGACACTAGGTGACATTCTATTATTTCTTCGTGCTTTTTCACGGCTGCACTAAACTCGTCAAATACGTCTGGCGAGGTTTTGGTAATCGTAACTTCTACATACACAGATAACCCCTGCCCTAACTTAGCCGGATCGACCACCGCTTTGTATCCGAGTATGTAACCTTCTCGCTCAAGCTTTTTTACGCGCTCTAGGCAGGGCGTGGCGCTCAGGCCAACTCGTCGGGCCAGTTCAACATTTGAAAGACGCCCATCATGTTGTAATTCCATCAAAATTTTACGGTCTATTCTGTCTAATAACTGATGCATAAGGCTCACTAGTTTTTTATTCTGTTTTTTTTTATTATTTAGATAATAACACTAGCTTGGTATTTAAAAAAGGTGAGACACACTGGCTTGTCATGAATATAATAGTGAAAAATTTCAATCCGTTCTTAATAAGGCAAATGTTATGATTATTGGTGTACCTAAAGAAATCAAAAACCATGAATACCGTGTAGGTATGGTTCCTGCTAGTGTTCGTGAATTAGTTAATCACGGCCACCAAGTGATTGTAGAAACGAATGCAGGTATGGGCATTGGTTTTACAGATGAAGATTACACCCAAGCAGGTGCAAACATTTTAGCAACTGCGGCTGACGTTTTTGCAAACGCAGACATGATTGTAAAAGTAAAAGAACCACAAGCAGTTGAACGTGCAATGCTTCGTGAAGACCAAATTCTTTTCACTTACCTTCACCTTGCACCGGATCTTCCACAAACTGAAGACCTTGTTAAGAGCAAAGCCATTTGTATTGCTTATGAAACAGTAACTGACTCTCGTGGTGGTTTACCACTTTTAGCGCCAATGAGTGAAGTAGCTGGCCGTATGTCTATCCAAGCCGGTGCACAAGCCCTTGAAAAATCTAACCACGGTCGTGGTATGTTACTAGGCGGTGTACCTGGTGTTGAGCCGGCTAAAGTTGTAGTTATCGGCGGCGGCATGGTTGGTCGTAGCGCTGCACAAATGGCTGTAGGCCTAGGTGCTGATGTTGTAGTACTTGATCGTAATATCGATGTACTACGTGCACTAGACGCGCAATTTGGTAATAAAGTAAAAGCAATTTACTCAACGGCTGATGCACTAGAAAAACACGTACTAGAAGCAGACCTAGTAATTGGTGGCGTACTAATCCCTGGTGCTGCTGCTCCTAAGCTTGTAACAGCAGAGCACATCAAAGCAATGAAGCCTGGCGCTGCTATTGTTGACGTTGCTATTGACCAAGGCGGTTGTATTGCAACATCTAAAGCAACCACACACGCTGATCCTACTTTCATCGTTGATGAAGTTGTTCACTACTGTGTTGCTAACATGCCGGGTGCTGTTCCACGTACGTCTACATTTGCACTTAACAATGCAACATTGCCGTTTATCATTAACCTTGCAAACAAAGGTTACAAAAAGGCATTGCTAGACGACGCTAACTTCCTAAAAGGCTTAAATGTAATTAAAGGCCAAGTAACGTACAAAGAAGTTGCTGAAGCATTTAACATGGATTACGTTGACCCACGTACAGCGGTTGAAAACGCTTAATTAAGCGTTTGTACCAACAAAAAAAGCAGCTATAAAGCTGCTTTTTTTATGTCTAATTTAAATTCAATCTAAATAAACCGTTTAATAATAAAGTCTACTTTTACCCGTTTTGCTTGGCCAAGTAACTTTTTAACTGGCTGAGGGTAATCTTCCATGGTTTCTAAATCGTCTGGCCCTGTTAGTCGGCGACAGTGCTTAAGAATTTCATGCTTTTCGTTATCAATTGCTTGCATTATAGTTTGCTCAGGATCTTCAATTAATATACCGTTTTCTATGTCTAAGCCCCATGCACGTGGGTTTAGGTTATGCCCACTCAATAAATGCTTTGATCTATCTGCACATATTCCTTTTAAATGGAAAGAGTTATTGTCGTGTTTCCAAAGGTATACATTTAAGTTACCGTTATCTATATGGCGTTTTTGTGTTTTAACAAATTTATGCAAAATAGTTTCGTATAAATAAGGCAACGCACCAATTTTACTAAACGGCTCACTAGGTGGCATATAAAAATCATTAGCGGTTTTATCACCCACAACAATTGTAATATGTTTGCCTTGTTTCAAAAGCCTGCGTAACGAACGCATAAGCGGCGCAGGAAAATTGAAGTACGGTGTATAAAGTACTAACTCACGCTCTGTTGTATCAAAAAGGGCTTTGATCATACGATTAAGTTCGTTATGACGACGCCCAAGCCCTAAAAACAAGCGAATATTTAACGCATTATTGCTTGCTTGCTCAGCCGACTTATAACTTGCTGCTTTTAGATCACGCATTAATTGCTTTTGTTCAAGTTTAAAGTCAATTAATCGCTTGAGCGGACGCGTGTCGATACGAGGCACTGCCACTGAACTCAATAGCTTTGATTCAATAAAGTCTATTACAGAGTCACACAGGCCTTTTTGCGTAATTAAAAAGTAACGGTCAAGCCTGTAGCGGTCACTGTGCTGTAAATACACATTATTTAAGCTAGCACCGCTGTAAAGCAACGTGTCGTCTATAACAAAGCCTTTTAGGTGTAATACACCAAACAGCTCTTTCGCTTTTACCGGCACACCAAATACTTGGACATTTGATTTAAATTTTTCTAGATAGTCACAGTATAAACTTGCGTTCCCGTCTGATTTCTCAGCACCAATAAGCCCACGCTGGGCACGATGAAAATCGACCAGTACTTTTACTTCAAGTGCAGGGTTGGCTAAAGACGCATTGTGTAATGCCTCTAAAACTTCGCGGCCTGCTTCATCATCTTGCAAATAAAGCGCAGTAATATAAATGCGCGTTTTTGCGTTAGCGATTAAATTAAGTAATTGTGTGCGGTAATCTTGCGCATTGGTTAAGACGTTAACGTCTTTTGAAGTCAACCCAAATGCGGGTTTTTCCTGCCAAAATAACATAGTTGCCTATTCATTTAGGTCACATAATCTATCAGTGACAAATCAAAATTAGGTAAAACATAACAAAAAAAATCAAAGTGGTCATGAATTAACGACGTTTTGTTGCTTGTTAGTCTATTTATTGAGCTAGTTTACCCTGTAAGGCGTAAAAGTGTGATTGTTTAGTACATAAAAATGAACAGCTTTTCGATTTACTAAAAAAAATAATCTCAGATTTTGTTTACTTCTGCCTTGTTTTTCTTAGAATCGAGCGCATTAATGACCGTATAGAATCGTTTAGGAAAATATCATGACTGAAGCAAAACATAGCAAGCTACTAATTTTAGGCTCTGGCCCAGCTGGTTACACGGCAGCAGTATATGCAGCCCGTGCAAATTTAAACCCTGTTTTAATTACAGGTATGCAACAAGGTGGTCAATTAACTACTACCACTGAAGTTGAAAACTGGCCGGGTGATGCACACGGTTTAACAGGCCCTGCATTAATGGATCGTATGAAAGAGCATGCTGAACGCTTTGAAACCGAAATTGTGTTTGACCACATAAATAAAGTTGATGTTTCTAAACGCCCTTTCACACTGACTGGTGATCAAGGTACATACACATGTGATGCGCTGATCATTGCCACTGGCGCATCTGCTAAATACTTAGGCTTAGAGTCTGAAACAAACTTCCAAGGTCGTGGTGTATCGGCGTGTGCAACATGTGATGGCTTTTTCTATAAAGGTCAAAAAGTAGCAGTAGTCGGTGGTGGTAATACCGCAGTTGAAGAAGCACTATACTTATCTAACATTGCTGATGAAGTCCATGTAATTCACCGTCGTGATAGTTTCCGTAGTGAAAAAATTCTTGCTGATCGTCTTACTGAAAAAGCGGCAAACGGCAACGTGGTAATGCACTACAACCGTACACTAGACGAAGTTTTGGGCGACCAAATGGGTGTAACAGGCATTCGCATTAAAGATGTAGCATCTGATGCTACTGAAGATTTAGATTTGGCGGGTGTATTTATAGCAATTGGCCACAAACCAAACACAGATATGTTTGAAGGCCAGCTAGAAATGAAAGACGGCTACCTAGTTGTTGAGTCAGGTCTTAACGGTAACGCAACGCAAACAAGCGTACCAGGTGTTTTTGCTGCAGGTGACGTGTCTGACCATATTTACCGCCAAGCGATTACATCTGCTGGGACAGGCTGTATGGCTGCCCTTGATGCAGAGCGCTATTTAGATAACCTATAACGTTTATTTTTTACAAAAGGGGCTGAGCAATCAGCCCCTTTTTTTACGCCTAAAATATAGTTACACTTTTAAAACAAATTATAAAAAGTAAACACGTTATGACAAACCAGCTATACCAACTAAGTGATACAGATATAGCATTTCCCAATCCAGAATATGCATTAGTTTCTCCAGACGGCCTACTAGCTGTGGGTGGTGACTTGAGCCTACCTCGCCTTTGCAATGCTTATAGTAATGGTATATTTCCTTGGTTTAGCGATAACGAACCCATTATGTGGTGGTCACCAAGTGAGCGTGGCATTGTGGAGTTAAATGAGTTTCATATTAGTAAAAGTTTACGTAAACACCTAAAAAAATACCCCGTAACAGTTACAGTTAATAACGCCTTTGTTGAAGTCATTGAAGCATGCCGCGACCAACGCATTGATACCGACGGTACTTGGATCACTAATGATATGCTAAGTGCTTACATAAATGCTCATCATGCAGGCATAGCGCACAGCTTAGAAGTGTGGCGCAACGGAGAGCTTGCAGGTGGACTGTATGGAATTATGCAAAATGGTGTGTTTTGTGGCGAATCGATGTTTCATCATCAAACTAATTGTTCTAAATTAGCCATGTGGGCGCTTGTGAATTGGTTAAAAAACCATGATGCTCATTTTATTGATTGCCAACTCGAAAACCCATATTTGATGAGTTTGGGAGCAAAAGTTATTCCTCGAACTGATTTTTTAGCTAAACTTAGCAATGCACTTACCTATAAAGTTAATCCTACTATGTGGAAACCACAGGAACTTATTGCAATCTATGAATGAAAACCTGACAGCCCGTGTTGGTTTAAGCCAAGAATTTGCGTGTAGTTATCTGCCCAACAGGCGCGAACAACTATTAGTTATATTAGATCCCACTTATTATTGCTCAGAAAAGTTCGAATCTTTGTTAGCAGTCGGCTTTAGGCGCAGTGGTAACCAAATATACCGCCCTCACTGCCCCGTTTGCAGTGCATGTAATTCTGTTCGTGTTTTAGCGCAAGAATTTATGCCATCAAAATCACAAAAACGTAAACTAAACAAAGCAAAAACTCAGTTTACGGTCACTTACTCTACTAGCGAACGAGCAGAGTATTATCCGCTGTACAGTAAATATATAACTATGCGCCATCAAGACGGCAGCATGTACCCACCACAGCCTGAACAATTTCAAAGCTTTTTATTTTGCAGTTGGCTTGAAATCACATTTATCGAACTTTGGCATCAAGACACTTTAGTAGGTGTAGCCGTAACCGATTGTATGGACAACGCTATTTCTGCTATTTACACGTTTTTTGACCCTGACTTTGAACACTATAGCTTAGGGTCAATTATGATATTAGAGCAGCTAAAATTTGCTAAAGAACAAAATAAACAATTTGTGTATTTGGGCTATCAAATTGATGAGTGCACCAAAATGAAGTATAAAACTCAGTTTTTACCCGCACAAAAACAGCTTAATGATGAGTGGGTGGCTATTTAATTTGCAAATATAGCCCCTGCGCCTTTACTTATTGGTGTATTTTGGGCAAAATCTGCAGCGTTTAACTATTAAAGAGGTGTTACGCTAAACATGGCGAAAGAAGACGTAATCGAAATGCAAGGGACCGTCCTTGATACTTTACCAAATACAATGTTCCGAGTTGAGCTAGAAAATGGTCACGTAGTTGTGGCTCATATTTCAGGTAAAATGCGCAAAAACTATATCCGTATTTTAACCGGCGATAAAGTAACGGTAGAAATGACTCCTTACGATTTATCGAAAGGTCGTATCGTATTCCGTGCTCGCTAAGTAAGTGCGTAAACGAGATTTAGTTTTTGGCTAGTTTGTAACTAGCTTTAGACGTTTATTAAATGTAATTGATGGACTTTGACTAGCAATTACATTTAATAAACAAAAAACCCAGCTTTTGCTGGGTTTTTTGTTGCATAAAATAAAACATGGCCCGGTATTACAAGCGAGCCATTTAGAGTCTTATACCGTTTACGCTGGTGTTAAACTACTTTCGTAATCAAAACGGATTTTCTTGTCTTTTACCGACACCTTCACTGTGCCGCCATCAGCCAACTTACCAAACAGTATTTCGTTTGCGAGTGGCTTTTTGAGCTCTTCTTGAATAACACGCGCCATTGGACGTGCACCCATCGCTTTATCGTAGCCTTTTTCAGCTAACCATTCACGTGCCTTAGAGGTCAATTCAAAATTAACCGACTTCTTATCAAGCTGTGCCTGTAGTTCAACAATAAACTTATCAACCACCAACAAAATAACTTCACGTTCAAGATGGTTAAACCAAATAATGTTATCTAAGCGGTTTCTAAACTCTGGCGAAAATGTTTTATTAATTTCACCCATTGCATCGTGTGTATGATCCTGCTCACTAAAGCCAATTGACTTGCGAGTTGTTTCTTGCACGCCTGCATTAGTGGTCATGACTAACACAACATTTCTAAAGTCAGCTTTACGGCCATTGTTGTCGGTTAATGTACCGTGATCCATTACCTGCAATAAAATGTTGTAAATATCTGGATGCGCTTTTTCAATCTCATCGAGTAAAACCACCGCATGAGGATTTTTAATAACAGCCTCGGTCAGCAAACCGCCCTGCTCAAAACCAACATAACCTGGCGGTGCACCAATTAAGCGGCTAATAGCATGACGCTCAACATATTCAGACATATCAAAACGAATAAACTCAACACCCATGCACTTAGCAAGCTGCTTAGTTACCTCTGTTTTACCAACACCGGTAGGACCAGCAAATAAGAAAGAACCCACAGGCTTTTCTTCACTTGTTAGCCCTGAACGTGACAAACGGATTGCCGATGTAAGTGCATCAATTGATTGATCTTGGCCAAACACCAACATTTTAAGATTACGGTCAATATTTTTAAGCGTTTCTTTATCCGATGACGATACATTTTGTGGTGGAATGCGCGCCATTTTGGATATGATCATTTCAATGTCTGACACACCAATGGTTTTTTTACGTTTAGAGCTAGGCTGCAAACGCTGGTTTGCACCGGCTTCATCTATTACGTCAATGGCTTTATCAGGTAAGTGACGCTCGTTAATGTATTTAGCACTCAGCTCCGCCGCGGCTTTGAGCGCCTTTTGGGTGTAACGAATACCATGGTGTTCTTCATAACGATCTTTCAAACCATTCAGAATTTTAGTGGTATCGGCAACACTTGGCTCAAGTACATCAATTTTTTGAAAACGACGAACCAGTGCACGGTCTTTCTCAAAAATATTTTTATACTCGTTGTAAGTTGTTGACCCCATACAACGAAGCTTACCACTTGAAAGTAATGGCTTAAGCAAGTTAGAGGCATCCATAACCCCACCTGATGCAGCGCCTGCCCCAATGATGGTATGAATTTCATCAATGAACAAAATAGAGCCAGGTTTTGCTTGTAGCTCTTTTAATAAACTTTTAAAACGTTTTTCAAAATCGCCACGGTATTTTGTACCAGCAAGTAATGCACCCATGTCTAAAGAGTAAACGACTGCATCTGCAATCACTTCAGGAACTTGCTCGTTTACAATACGATAAGCTAACCCTTCAGCAATCGCTGTTTTACCCACTCCCGCTTCACCTACAAGCAATGGGTTATTCTTTTTACGACGACACAACACTTGTACCGCACGTTCAACTTCACTGTCACGGCCAATCAATGGATCAATATTGCCATCGCGTGCTTGCGCATTTAAGTTTGTAGTGAAGCTGTCTAGCTTGCTGGCCTCTTCATTTTGAACTTCTTGCACTTCTTCGTTTATGTCGTCCGTGTCGTCTCCTAAATCATCATCGGTTTTTGAAATCCCATGAGAAATAAAATTAACAATGTCTAAACGCGAAACATCATTTTTCTTTAGCAGATAAACGGCTTGGCTTTCTTGCTCAGAAAAAATAGCAACCAACACATTTACGCCGGTAACTTCGTTTTTACCTGATGATTGAACATGAAACACCGCACGCTGTAATACTCGTTGAAAACCAAGCGTGGGTTGTGTTTCACGCTCTTCTTCTAAATCGGGGATAACCGGTGTCGTTTCATCAATAAATTCAAGCAATTCGTATTTCAAGCCTGAAATGTTAACACCACACGCATTTAGTGCTTCTGAAGCAGAAGGGTTATCTAATAGCGCAAGTAAAAGGTGCTCGACAGTCATAAACTCATGACGGCGAGTGCGCGCTTCACGAAACGCGGCATTTAATGTAAGTTCTAAGTCTTTGTTTAGCATTGGCAACCCCTTACTGAGATAATAATGTATACCACAACAAACAGGTGTGTGATCACCCTAGTTGGGATTTATTCCTGCTCACAACTACAAAGCAGCGGATGCTCGTTATCACGCGAGTAGCGGTTAACTTGTTCAACTTTGGTATAAGCTACATCAGCGCTGTAAACGCCACAAATACCTTTACCTTTTTCGTGAACTTGAAGCATCACATCGGTTGCTCTATCGCTATCCATGTTAAAAAACGTCGTTAAAACTTCTATTACAAAGTCCATCGGCGTGTAATCGTCATTATTTAAAACAACTTTGTATTTCCGCGGCGGCTGTAGCTTTTGCTTTTCGCTGTCGCGAACTGTATCGATAACACCTGAATCTTTCATACCACTCATAATTAAATATAGTCTTGTCTTAGGAACTCAAGCAAACTTGAATAAAAAATAAATAAAATATTAAAAAATAGCTCAAAAAGCTTGACTGATTGATTAAATAAACTACAGTCAAACATAGATTGATTAATCCTTAATCAGTCTAGCAAATAATACGATTTAGAATAACTAAATTAGTCAACTTATTGAAGGACGTAGAAGTATGGCTTGTGGTAAAGTTAAATGGTTTAACAATGCTAAAGGTTTTGGTTTCATCGTTGAAGACGGCTGCGAGAATGATATTTTCGCCCATTACTCTACAATTGTAATGGACGGTTATAAAACACTCAAAGCTGGACAAGATGTAACATTCGAATTAGAACAAGGCCCCAAAGGCTTGCACGCTAAAAATATTGCCTTAGACGGCGACATTTTAGAGTGACGATTGTTTATTCGACTAAAGCGAGCGACCTTTTAGGCTCCTCGCTTAATTCCCCACACTTCTATTTACCCACATCGATATAAATTGTTTCTTTTTCTTTATTTTCAACCCTCATCCTTGATTTTATTTCATATACCCCAATATTCTAAGAGTTGACCGTTTAACTGCTTGTGAGCAGGCTCAAACTCTAGCCCTTTGTATTCAAGCTTGTTACACTCTTGATGCTAAAAATTTACGCAAAATATAGCAACTAGCTCAACTTGCTGAGCACACAAAATATACTAGTCTAAAGGCTAATGTATTTTTATTATATTTTTAGCTATAAATATGACCACAGTTCGTCAGGTGTGACTATTCTGCTTTAACTGTAAAGCTACACGAGTACCAACACCTAACAAACTATTCATTATCTGAACGTATATATTAAAACACTATGATATGTACTCTCTCAGCTTTAATGATTTCTTTGCATTGTTGAATAAGGCCAATTGGCCGACTATCTAGGAATGATGATGACATCAAAAATTATCTATACAAAAACGGACGAAGCTCCGGCACTAGCAACTTACTCGTTGCTACCGATCATCCAAGCATATACAAATGCAGCAGGTGTTGAAGTTGAAACTCGCGATATCTCATTAGCAGGTCGTGTAATTGCTAGCTTCCCTGATTATTTAACAGAAGAACAACGTATTGGTGATGCACTTGCTGAACTAGGTGAGCTTGCAAAAACACCTGAAGCTAATATCATCAAACTTCCAAACATTAGTGCTTCAGTTCCACAGTTACGCGCTGTGATAAAAGAGCTTCAAGCAAAAGGTTATGCCCTTCCAGATTACCCTGTTGAGCCTAAAAACGACGAAGAAAAAGCAATCCAAGCTGCATACGACAAAGTTAAAGGTAGTGCGGTAAACCCTGTATTACGCGAAGGTAATTCTGACCGTCGTGCACCTGGTTCTGTAAAAGAGTACGCACGCAATAACCCACATTCAATGGGCGCGTGGAGCAAAGACTCTGCCTCTTACGTTGCAAGCATGAGCGAAGGCGATTTCTTTGGTTCAGAGCAATCAACAACTATTGAAGAAGCAACTGACGTGCGCATTGAGCATGTTGCTACAAACGGGGATATAACTGTTCTTAAGCAAAGCACACCACTACTAGCTGGTGAGGTAATTGATGCTTCACGCATTAGTGCTGCTAAGCTACAGGCTTTTTTAGCTGCTGAAATTGATGCTGCTAAAGAAAAAGGCGTTTTATTCTCGCTTCACATGAAAGCGACAATGATGAAAGTGTCTGATCCAATCATATTTGGTCACGCTGTTAAAGTATTCTATAAAGACGTATTTGCAAAACACGGTGAACTTTTTGAAGAGCTAGGTGTTGATGTTAATAACGGTTTAGGCGATGTTTACTCTAAAATTCAAACGTTAGATGATGCTAAACGCGCTGAAATCGAAGCCGATATTCAAGCTGTATATGCTGACCGCCCTGCTATTGCTATGGTTGATTCTGACCGTGGTATCACAAACTTACACGTGCCAAGTGATGTGATAATTGATGCATCTATGCCTGCTGCAATTCGTTCAAGCGGTCAAATGTGGAACAACGACGGTAAATTACAAGACACAAGTTTTGTAATTCCTGATCGTTGTTACTCTGGCGTTTATCAAGCAACTATTGATTTTTGTAAAGAACACGGTGCGTTTGATCCAACGACAATGGGTAGCGTTCCAAACGTTGGCCTTATGGCTCAAAAAGCAGAAGAGTACGGTTCACACGACAAAACGTTTGAAGCAAAAGCAGCGGGTACTATTCGTGTAGTAGATACCGCGGGTAATACACTACTTGAGCACAGTGTTGAGCAAGGTGATATCTGGCGTATGTGCCAGGTTAAAGATGCACCAATCCAAGATTGGGTTAAACTTGCTGTTAATCGTGCACGTGCTACTGGCGTTCCTGCTATTTTTTGGTTAGACGAAAACCGTGCACACGATGCTCAGCTAATCAAAAAAGTAAATAAATACCTACCTGATCACGACACAGCTGGCTTAGACATTCAAATTTTAGCGCCACTTGAAGCCACTTTATTCTCTTTAGCTCGCATTAAAGAAGGTAAAGACACTATTTCTGTAACAGGTAACGTACTACGTGATTACCTAACAGATTTGTTCCCAATTTTAGAGCTGGGTACAAGTGCTAAAATGCTTTCAATTGTACCACTTATGAACGGTGGTGGCTTATTTGAAACTGGCGCAGGTGGTTCGGCACCTAAGCACGTTCAGCAGTTTGAAAAAGAAAACCACTTACGTTGGGATTCTTTAGGTGAGTTCTTAGCACTTGCAGCATCACTAGAGCATTTAAGTGTAACTACAGGTAACAAAAAGGCTCAAGTACTTGCAGATACGCTTGATAAAGCGACGGGTACTTTCCTTGCTGAAAACAAATCGCCTTCACGTAAAGTTAAAGAAATTGATAACCGTGGTTCTCATTTCTTCTTATCTTTATTTTGGGCTCAAGAACTTGCTAAGCAAAATGACGATAGCGAACTTAAAGCACAGTTCACTCAAATTGCGAGCGATTTAGAGGCAAATAAAGACGTGATCGTAAACGAATTAAACGATGCTCAAGGCCCAGCTGTTGAATTAGGTGGTTACTTCCAGCCTAACGACGCAGCCGCTTTTGAAGCAATGCGTCCAAGCACTACATTTAACGATATCCTTGCTAAATTAGTGTAATAAATAGTAAAAATAAAACCGCTTACTTTTAAAAGTAAGCGGTTTTTTTATGCCTATAAAAAAGGCCGCTTAATGCGACCTTTTAAAGTTAATATCAACTCGCTTAATCAAATCCCTATTGTCGGGTTGATATAACGCTTACTAATTACTTAGTATAAGCTCTTGGCATGTTTGAATCAGTAGTATAACGGTCACGTAATTTATCTTGGCGAGACTGTGTAGACACCTCTGTGCCATTAATAAACATACGACTTACGTTGCTGCTTATTTCAAACGGATCATTAGTCCACATCACTACATCAGCGGCTTTACCCACCTCAATACTGCCCGCATTAATACCGAATACGTCAGCAACATTTGATGTAACAGCTTTCAGAGCACCTTGTTGGCTCATGCCATAAGATACAGCGTTACCTGCGTCAAAGCGAAGCTGATAAATATTGTGACTTGCATCTCCACCAACCGTTAAAAGTACTTTAACACCGGCTTTTTCAAGTAAACCTGCATTATTTAAGCTAGCGTGTAAAGAATCGAAGCTTCCTGGTAAGTTGTCCATAGCGCTAATAATTACGGGAATATTCGCTTTAGCAATTTGCTCTTTAACAACAACGGCATCTTGTGCTCCACTGAGTACTAAGTTAACACCAAATTGCTCTTTCACTTTAATAAGCTCAATAATATCAGCAGCACGCGAAACGCTTATAACCAATGGCATGTCGCCAGAAAGTACTTTAGCCATTACTTTGTCTTCAGTACTTGGTTTATCGTCGTCTTTTTTATCTTTTTTGCTCAATTTAGTTTGATGAGCATCTAGCTTATTAATCAATGTTTGAAGTGTAAAAGCACGCGAGCCTTTTCTTCGCTCACCTAAATGTACAACTAACGCTGCTTGTTTTTGAACGTCACTGTCAAGGCTACCGCTTAAATCAACCACACTAGCCAAACCTGCAAAAATACTATCGCCTCCATAAGGGGTAATTACATCTCGTGTAACGCCGCCTTTACGTGCATAAGGTATTAAGCTTGAATGTGCGTTATATGCAAGGCTCACATCAAAATCTATACCTGCTTTGTCGTCACCCGCATCGCGAGAGCCTGCAACCGCACCCACTTCAACTAAACCAAGTTGGTTATTGCTTGCAATGAATCCAGGAGTAACAATTTTACCATTGGCATCAATAATTTGATCAGCGCTTACTTCTGCTGGGTTAATCGCTGTAATTTTACCGTTATCCATGACAATGCTTGCGCCTTTTAGTACGCCTTGCTCTGTTGATGTATGGATAGTTGCATTAATAATAGCCAATGACTGTGCATTTACAGCACCAGAGGCTAGTAATCCGGCAGCAACCAGAGATAGCGAAAACGAACGTGATAAATTTTTCATTCTGGGTGCTCCTTATTTTTGACCTAACATAAAATCACTGGTTGCCTGATAAGTGCTATCGTTTCTATCGTAAACCTTTGCACCATCAACAAACACTTGTTCAGCTTTTGCGTAAACACTAAACGGGCTCTGGTTCCAAATAACCACATCGCCTTGTTTACCTGCCTCTAACGAGCCTGTTTTATCGTCAATACCTAATGATTTTGCTGCGTTAGTCGTGATCCACTTAATTGCATGCTCTTCTGAAATATCAAAGCCATTTTCATTAGCACGATACATTACTTTAGCCGCTTCTTGGTTTAAGCGTTGAATGGTTGTGTCTGAATCTGAGTGAACAACGGCACACGAGTTTTTAACCGCATCAACAATGGCAACGTTTTCTTGAACCATGTCGTAGGCTTCCATTTTAAAGCCCCACCAGTCTGGCCACAATGCAGCACACGAGCCATTGTCGGCTAACAAATCTGCAATTTTGTATGCTTCAATACCGTGATGGAACGTACCCGCGTGATAATTAAATTCTTTAGAAAGATCAATCATCATCGCCATTTCTTCGGCTTTATAACAATGATTGTGGATCATTACTTCGCCTTCAAGAACGCCGCGTAATGTATCGTACTTTATATCGCGATTCGGGGCTTCAGGGTTTTTACCTTCTGCGTATTCTGCATCGTACTTATCCCATGCTCGCTTATATTCTTGCGCGCCAATCCACGCAGTGCGGTAACCAGCCATATTACCCATACGTGTTGAAGGCAATACGCCTTTACGACCATATACTCGTTTTGGGTTTTCACCACATGCCATTTTTAATCCATACGGTGCATCAGGAAATTTCATTCCTTGCATTGTATGCGCAGGCACGTTTTTAAGTGTTACACCACGTCCGCCAAATAAATTAGCAGAGCCGGGTAAAATTTGTAACGAGGTAATACCGCCTTCGCGCGCACGGTTAAACCCTGGATCTTGCGGCCAAACAGAGTGCTCTACCCACACTTCGGCCGTATTTGGGCTGGTCATTTCGTTACCATCTTGATGTGATTCAACTGATGGATTTGGATAGGCACCCAAATGTGAATGAACATCAATAATACCTGGTGTTACCCATTTACCTTGTGCATCAATAGTTGTGTCTGCTTTTACAGTTAAGTCTTTACCTACTTGCTGTACTTTACCATCGACCAATAGTACATCAGCGTCATCTAAGCGTTCGCCAGTCCCTGTAAGAACAGTCGCGTTTGTGATGAGTGTGCTTGTTGTAGAGATTGGCGTGTAAGTACTTGGGTATGGGTTTTTGTTAATAGTAATCTTATCATCTTGCGGGCCATTTTCTTGGCAACCTACAAGTGCAGCGGCTAAGCCAACTGCTAATAAAGAGGGAGCAAATTTATTCATGTTGTTGGGTTCTCCTGTTTTTTTAATACTTTAGCGAAAGCTTGGGCATAAAGCTAAAAAAACAGGTGAAAACGCGGTAAATTAAGATGAATTTACGTGATTATTTTTTTATATAATTGTTATATAGCTTTTCTAGTGCGCCCTCTGTGGTGAGTGACGGATCTTTGCTGATAAAATGTTTGACCGTGCGGGTTACAAAATCTGAATTTTGCTTATGTAGCTTAGAAAAATCTTTAATAAGAGTATTACCATCTTTAGCCGCTGTTACCTTGTCGTGGCGATGACGGTACTGACTAAGGGCTTTGTTAAAATCGCCGTTGTAGTCTTCAACTAAAATTTTATAAAAGTCACTTTTTTGCACATTTAAAGAGGTAATGCAGTAATTCAGTGCGTCTTTAAAATCGGTAAAAACGTTACCTTCTACATCAAACTCTTTGGTTTTTTCGCGTACTGTGACACGTGCCTCTTCAGTGGCGTAACTAAAACCAGTAAATGCCAATCGCTCTGCGGCTTCTTTTCCTAATTTCATACCGGCCTGAATACTGTGAGCAAACTCATCACTCATGTCACTTAATTCGTTTTCTTCCCACATATTGTAGACACGCAGTGCTTTGGCATATTTATTAGACAGCTTTTTTTTAATTTTGGTAAAGCGCTCGTCAATCGTCATTAGTCGTTCGTTATGTAATAGCGCATAACATTCATAACAAGCAGGAATTGAAATAAAGTCGGCATCCTCGCCTAAATCAATAATACTTTGCAGCATATGAAGAGGCGGGCAATGATCGCGTTCAGTTGCTTCGCAGCCACAATAAAAACACTGATTAAAATGTTGTTGTTCGCAGGCATAGGCTTGTTGGTAATAACTGGCTAACGCTTTACTCACTGTTTATCCTAAAAATCTACACATCAATTTATGGGGCGATAATACCAGCCTAAAAAAATATGTCAGTATCAATAAATTATTTTTATGAAAGTGTGTCAAAAAACACACTTAAAAATATGCTTTTTCATGAGCCTATAAGTAAGTGTGTACATTAAACATACTTGCTTACAGCTTGTTGCGTTTGGTTAACAGCTTTTTTAATTAATTAGTTTAATAATTAGCTTGCAACCGCAAACAACGAGGAAAAGTAAAATGAATACATTTAAAACAGCATTATGTACAACACTTATAATTGGTAGTGCAGCATTAGCAGCACCTGTATCAGCAACACAATTTGTAGCAGCCGACTCAACGCCAGGCACACAAATTTGTATGGCTGTTGCGTCTAATAAAGCATATGTACTACGCAAAACACAGCAGTCATTGAACGTTAAAAAAAGCATTATTAGCAATAAACTAACGTGTAATAACTTACCTATGGGTGATTTTGTAGCGCGTTATAATTTAGATAAAAGTGCTAATTACTTAAATATTGAAAGCAGTACTCGCACTTCAATTAAAGATTTAGCAAAGGTGTCGTCACCTGAAATCATTGTTATTTCGTCTCCTCAATAACATGCTTAAACGTTATAGCTAAGCAGGCATAACTATAACCTGCTTAGTTTTATTTTTAACTTTATCGCTTAAAGAACACCCGCAATTAAACCAAATAAACCGCCAAATACTCCGCCCCAAACAACTAACCAACCTAAGTGCTCGCGTATCATTGTTTGAATAATTTCTTTCACCATTTTAGGGGTTAATTCATCAAGGCGTTCATCAACAAGTTTAAGTACTGTGCTGTGCAACCCTTGAGCGCTATTTCCTTGTGAAAGCGTTTGCGTTACTAACGCTTTAAAGTCCTCTGTTTGAGAAATTTGTGCCAACGAAAGTTGCATTTTTTCAATAAATTTTTCACGCATTGGCTCTATTGCAGCAGTGCCTCCAAACATACCCAACATGCTACCAAATTGTGATTGTTCTATAACCTCTAGTAAATTATCGAAAGCTGGATTTAAATCAACATTACTAATGATCGGTTCAAAGTCGATATTAGGCTGCGCCTTGTTGAGTAAATTATTAATTTTTTGTTCGGAGAAAAACTCAGTGAGTATTAGGTTTCGTATAGCAATTTTAAAGCTCTCAAACTTGAGCGCAATAACACCAGACCCATATAAAAACGGCACCTTTTCAAATAGCATATGAATAGCCAATAAATTGGTCACTGCGCCAGAAAGTGCAAATAACCCCACCGACAAAACTACTGGCTGATCAAACATCAATCCTGCAGCTACACAAATACTTGCTAGTAAATTGGTTATAAAACTTTTGTTCATTTTTACTCCATTACAGTTAGCGTCACTTTGTGCGACACATTCGCTAATTTTACAACGTTTAGTTTGTTAAATTAATCCCTTTTTGCCATAGTTTAAGTGTCTGTATAAAATACGAGCAACTATTATGTGGAAAGCAATTAACGAGCACATTAGCCAAGCTACAAATACTGACTTTAAACACACACAAAAGCGACAACTGCAAAGCACAACAACCGATAAATATTTTCATATAAGCAATGGCACACAAAGCTACTTTGTTAAAATTGCGCTCAAAAGCGAACTTGAGCGATTAGAAAGTGAATCTAGGGGCTTACAGATGCTTGCTAATAATAGTTATTTTAATGTTCCAACCTGCATTACATCAGGTGCTAACATTGAATTTTCATTTATCGTACTTACGTGGTTAGATCTTGATGAGCAGCCCTATTGCCAATGGCAAAAAATAGGCACTCAACTAGCGCAAATGCACCAAAAGCATGACCAGGCAATGTTTGGCTTTGATATAGATAATCACTTAGCAACCACAGTTCAACCAAATCGTTGGCACAAAAAGTGGGATGTATTCTTTGCCGAAGAACGCATAGGGTGGCAATTACAACTATTAGCCGAAAAAGGCATTAAATTTGCCAATCCCGAGCACATAATTAATGAAGTTAAAGCACAACTACATAGTCATGTTGTGAGCCCATCTTTGTTACATGGTGATTTTTGGCGAGGCAACTTGGGCTTTTTAAAAGGAACACCGACCGTATTCAATCCCGCTTGTTATTATGGTGATCGGGAAGTGGATATCGCAATGAGCGAGCTATTTGCGCCACTACCCGATGAATTTTATGTTGCCTATAATAAGCAATATCCTCTTCTACCAAGCTATCAAAAACGTAAACATATTTACCAACTATACCCTATTTTAAATCATGCAAATATTTTTGCTGGGCACTATCTTACTGAAGCTAAACAACATATAGATAAGCTTATGCAATAAGTGTAAATAAACTGTCATAACAGGCTAAACAGACTATATTTAAAGGGTTCTAAGGAGTTCAGTTTTACGTCATTAAGCCGTGGTTAGAATAAAAAACATTCCAAGCTCTGCTTAAGTTATTTGTATTTGGAGTGATTATGAAAGACTTTTTATCACAACGCATTAGCTGCCCGTTTTGCGGACACCACATTCATTTGGATTTAGATGCCAGCATGGGTGATCAGGACTACATTGAAGACTGCACTGCCTGTTGCAACCCAATCCATTTAAATATGCACATAGACCATGCAAACAATAAATTAGAGCTGCACGTAGACAGTGACGACGAACAAATTTTTTAATTTTGATGACGCAGGTAGTTTTCTACGGTGTTAACAATAGTGTAAGTTTGCTGATCGACCTCTATATTTAGCTCATCACCTACTTGCGCTTTACCTAAGTTTGTAATTGCTAATGTTTCTGGAATTAAATGCAACCAAAAGCCCTGCTCATCAATCTCGCCTACTGTTAAACTAGCACCATTAATGGCAACAAAACCTTTATACAATACATATTTTTGCCACTTTACCGGTAAGCTTACCTGAATTTTGCAGTTGCTTTGAGTATTAATTATTTGATTTATTTTAGCCGCACAGTGAATGTGTCCCGATACAATATGCCCACCCAGTTCTGTGCCAAAAGTAACAGAGCGCTCGTAATTTACTAAACTGCCCAGCTCAAGAAGCCCTAGATTAGTTAATTTAAGTGTTTCGTCAATAACGTCAAAGTGAACTTGCGCGACTACATCTTGGTTACTTAGCTCAACTTTTACTACCGTTAAACAACACCCATTAATCGCAATACTGGCTCCTAAATCTAGGTGTTTTACGTAGTCATCGCTCACCGACACCACTAAACGTAAAACACCCTCATTATGGGTTTTAGACACCACAGTAGCCTGAGTTTGCACTATACCTGTAAACATAAAATCTCGTTAAATTATGACAAAGTAATAGTTTAACGTATCGAATTATAAAATCATTCACTCCTTAGATTTTTATTTCAAAGACAATAGATTACAATTACAGCCTTACTCATTAAATAGCTGTTTTTATGACCTTTTGTAATTGGGAAGCTAAGCGTTTACTTTCTCTCGCGCTACCTGTTTTTTTAGCACAAGTTACCCTTATATTAATGTCGGTGGTCGATACAATAATGGCAGGTCAGGTCAGCCCAACCGATCTGGCAGCACTGTCCATTGCAACAGGTATTTGGAACCCACTACTTTTAGCGTTGCAAGGTATTTTGTTAGCACTCACTGGCATAATTGCACAATTTGCCGGCGCGAATGACAAAAAAGGCATAAGCCACTATTTTCAACAAGCTTTATATTTAACCGTTTTACTGTGCATTACAGGCTTTAGTATTGCCTACTTGGCAAACATTATAATATTACAGCTAGATACAAGCCCGGCTATTGCGAGCCTCGCTTACGACTATATTCAATTTGTTAAATGGGGAGTATTTGGGTTTTTATTTTTTACAACTTACCGAAACATGACCGAAGGCATGGGTATGACAAAACCGGCCTTTTATATTAGCTTACTCGGATTAGCCGTTAATATTCCTGCTAACTACATTTTCATAAATGGTTTATTTGGCCTTCCCGCCTATGGCGGAGCTGGCTGTGGTATAGCAACAGCTATTGTTTTAACAGTGATGGCATTAGCACAGGTCACTTATTGCCAAATGAGTAAAAAGATAGATGCCAAAGGGCTGCTCATACCGTTTGAAAAACCAAATATAACGACTATCGCCACTATTACAAAATTAGGTATTCCTATCTCTTTGGCTACTTTTTTTGAAGTGACACTTTTTGCGTGTATTCCACTCTTTATTGCCCATTTAGGCGCGGTTGCTGTTTCAGGGCATCAAATTGCAGCGAGTGTTACCGCGTTACTGTTTATGATGCCGCTGAGCCTCTCTATTGCTATTAGTATTCGGATTGGTAACTTGTATGGCCAAAACAAGTTTGAACAGTTAAAAATAGCCGTATCAACAAGTTATTTACTGGCTATATTAATCGCACTGTTTTTGGCGTTTATAACGTTTATAGGCCGTGATGTGATCAGCCAGCTATACACAGACAGCCCTGCTGTTATTACCCTTGCCACTTCAATTATGGTTTTAGCCTGTATTTACCAACTACCCGATGCCCTACAAGTTGCAGCAAATGGCATATTAAGAGGGTTAAAACACACGGCCCCTATTTCTTACATCACGTTTATTTCATATTGGTTAATCGGCTTTAGCTTAGGCTACGTATTGGCAAGAACGGACATCATAGCACCAGCAATGGGGCCGCACGGGTTTTGGATTGGTATAATTGTCGGGCTCACCGTCGCAGCGATACTCTTAATGTTAACTGTTAGTAAGCGCTTTAAACATGAACCATTTATTAGCTAACACACTTAATTTACATTATACAAAGCAGTTAGTATCAGTATGCATATTACTGATACTAGCCACTACTGTGCTTACAGCTTGTACAGAAGCTCCAAGTAGTATAAACAACACTTACATAGAACGCCTTGAAAATATAACCGATAAAAAATCTGAAGACCTGCCATCACTAAATTCACTAAAATTAAAGCCGTTAACCAAACTCAAAAACAGTAAAATAACACTGGGTATAGTAGAGCTTGCAGGAATAAGCAGTTGTAACTTAAATGTGGTAATAAGTGAGCACAACAACCAACTGGGTAAAACAGCAACCGCTGCAGGGCGTTTAAAATATCAAATAGACTTTATTCAACACGCTAACAGCTGCTTAGCCTCCCTCGATGAATCCTCAGTAACATATAAAAAAATACATGAAGCAAAAAATCAAAAACAAGCTGATTTACTGCATTACTTTAATACAGCTCTTTTGGAAGAGCCGGAGCTAAACCGCACGTGGTCGCTAACCGCTTCAGAATTAAGTAAAGAACCCGCAGGCTTTAGCGACACAATTGAGGCGATGCAAAAACTGACTGCAATTAAAGCGCAATTAGCACAGGCTCAATTTGATGAAATAAACGCAGATGCAATATATCAAGCACTCGAAACGCTTAACAAATACAGGTTTAATCAGTCCTTAATCAAATCTGTAAGGCAACAAATTCGACTAAATCAATCTGCCACTAATTTAGTTCAAAATATAAATTTGAATACTTTTTGCCCTAAAAATAAAAACAAAGATAAAGCGAAAATTATGAATAATATTTTTCAAAAATATTATTTGTCACAAATACAACCATATCAGGCACAACTTATTGGCTTTCTTGAAGTACTTCAGCCGTTATTAAACCAGGTTTGGTATAAAGAGCCAGTAACAACAGATACTATTAATGAGTTACTTGCCCCCCACTCTAAAACAAATTTATTAAATCAGTTAAAAAGCTCAGCTAAACAGCATGTTATTTGGTGGCAAGAATTTTATAAAACGTGTGAAATCAGCCCAATATGAATAAAAAAACGGCAAATAAACTTAAAAATACGAAACGTGCTTGATTCGACCTCCCCCACGCTATATATTAGCGACCGCTGGTGATTATTTTCATAAGCTTATTAAATGTAAAATACGACTGTAGCTCAGTTGGTTAGAGCACTACCTTGACATGGTAGGGGTCGGTGGTTCGAATCCACTCAGTCGTACCAACATTAATGAAACGTATAATTAAAGGAAAGAGCACTACCTACTCTAGGGCACCCGGCCCAAGGGTCAGTAACTTGAATCCACTCAGTCGTACCAACATTAATGAAACGTATAATTGAAGGAAAGAGCACTACCTACTCTTGGCAACCCGGCCCAAGGGTCAGTAACTCGAATGCACTCAGTCGTACTAACATTTAAGAACCCTAAAAGATTTTACGACTGTAGCTCAGTTGGTTAGAGCACTACCTTGACATGGTAGGGGTCGGTGGTTCGAATCCACTCAGTCGTACCAATTCAAAAAATATAAATGCAAGAAAAAGCACTACCCACTCTGAATAACCCGGTCCAAGGGTCGGTGGTTCGAATCCACTCAGTCGTACCAATTCAAAAATATAAACTCAAAAAAAAGCACTACCCACTCTTAATAACCCGGTCCAAGGGTCGGTGGTTCGAATCCACTCAGTCGTACCAATTCAAAAAATATAAATGCAAGAAAAAGCACTACCCACTCTTAATAACCCGGTCCAAGGGTCGGTGGTTCGAATCCACTCAGTCGTACCAATTCAAAAAATATAAATGCAAGAAAAAGCACTACCCACTCTGAATAACCCGGTCCAAGGGTCGGTGGTTCGAATCCACTCAGTCGTACCACTTCAAAAAAAATAAATGCAAGAAAAAGCACTAACCACTCTTAATAACCCGGTCCAAGGGTCGGTGGTTCGAATCCACTCAGTCGTACCAATTCAAAAAATATAAATGCAAAAAACTTCTCCCTACTTTTATAACGCTTTCCTTGGGTGAATAAATAGGATCAATTGAGTTGTGCAAATTAAAACTTATAAAGTTGCTATTCAGAGAGCGAACCAAGTACATAGACAAGTGGCGCATTCCAATTAATTGCAACCTCGTTTGTTGAAAAACTGCACCAATCGTCAATATATGATTTTGCGGGCTCATTGGATGAGTAGTTACAGTTATCTTGCTGGCCTGAATGAGGACCACCTACAAGCATTCCTGGAATAGGAGCAACCACACCATCACTGTGTGAAATTCGGTGATGTGGATACAAAGGTGTTTTAGTGCCAAACCCAGTAACAAAAGAGTAACCCGTAGGGTTTCGCCCTAATACATAATCGACAAGTCCATGAGCTGCATTTTTATAATCGTTATTTTTATTTATCTGAGCGGCTTGTAGCAAAACCATCGCTTTATTTAACGCGACTGAGTTGCTTCCCCATACAAAGTCAGATTTTTGCATAGCAACATTGTAGGGACTACTTTTATGTTGGTTTAAATATATATCAGCTAAGTGCTTTTGCTTTATTTGTAGGGCTGCGTATTCTTTTTCAGATAATAAATCCTTTGCTTTAAACAGCAAACTACTTAAAGAAAGGTACGATACATTTCGCCATGCTGGAGCCGTGTAATTGATGTTTATCTCTTTATAGATAGTGTAAAAGTGTTTATTTTTAGTTGTTATAAATAACTCTGCAGCGGCCCAAGCAAACTCATCCTTTAAGTACTGATCTCCATACTCACCGCTTTTAATATCAATTGGTTGCACATAATATTGCGTTTGGTTTAAAAGCGCCCAACGCCATGCTTTTATAGCTGCCATTAAATATTGCTTACTCTTATTAGGGTAGTAAGGTTCAATCACCCGGCTGGCCATGGAAAGCGTAGCTGCAAAGTTCAAACTTGCTGCTGTTGATTTGCCTATCATTAAGCGTAGGCGTTTATCCTCATGTGGCATTTCATAACCAGGCCAATCGCGTGTTGTTAATTTGTGGTATACACCGCCATCATTGCTTTGCATAGAGATTAGCCATTCAAGATTCCATAGGGCTTCATTTATAATATCAGGAACGCTATCTTCAGATTCAGGTATGTTTAAATTTTGTTTTTTATAAATATCAGGGTAATGTTCAAACGCTGCAAGTAATGTGTAAGTGCTAATGCCTGAGTTAACAACATACTTGCCATAGTCACCTGCATCATACCAGCCTTTGTTTGCTTTCGTTTTTTGAGTTTTATAGTTATCACTTGCCTCAGCAGAGGGGTGGTAACCAATATTGTCATCTTTATGACCCATTGGTCTTGCATAAACTCCCGCGTACTTTTCTTCAATAGCAATACTAGAACGGTTTAAATAATAATACTTTAAAGCCGCAGTGCTAAGTGAATCATAAACATCATTACCAATTGGAAATAATGAAGAATCTCTAACGCCGTTTACACGCAAAAAATAGTGACCCGAAGTAACAAATTCCGAAAAATCAGCAAGCTTGAACGTATCATTGCCAGAAAGAGACCATTTTTTAGCTGCGCCCAACTGAGAGGTATAAACTACCTTATTTGTTTTCGCATTAATTAAATCAAATTGGGTAGCCTTAACGTTAGGTATTGTGGCAAATTTGTCACCGTGGTTTAGGTAACCTAATTGGTTAATTGCTATTGGTTGGTTTGAAGTTAACTTACTTAATTTACTAGGGTTTGTTTTTACTGATACCGAACAAGCGGTTAGAGTAAACACACTCAGTAGTATTAACGATAAAATAAAATGTTTCATATAGCCCTTACGTATAAACTACATTAATGCAAAAAGGACTAAGAGCACTAACTATAAAATTACAATTAGTGCTCTTAGTGATTATTCACTGCACTTAATTGTGGCTACCTTTTGTGCTTGTGGCTCAAATTGAACATCAGCAATTCGTATTTTAGCCGCACCTTCACTCGTTAAAATAAACGGCGCACTCGAGCGTTGAAATTCAACACCTTTATTAGCAAAACACAATAGGTCTATCGATACTTTTTGCCATGTATTTAATTTAAATTCGTTAAGAGTTGGCGCTATATCAAACGAACCACACTTGCTTTTACCACAGCCCATTTGGACATTTATCGCTTTTTCTGGGTAGGCTTCTACACGCACATCAAATGTTAACGCACTTTTATTGATCAAGTATTGCGATAAATCTTCTCGATACCATGACGAGCTTATTAAAACTGAAGCAGTATTAGCACCACTCCAAGTAAATTCTTTTGCATCACCTTGAATGTTTTTATCGGCTTCAATCATCGTTAAGCCTTTAATACTTCCTGATGGTGTGTGGATGTCTTTTGTATCACCAAGCGCTTGCAATTGGTAATTCCAATCACCTTTCGCTCTTCCTTGCATTATTTGATAAGGAGTATTGGTAGGCGTTTCAAAAATAAAGTCATTCTCTGTGCTTAATTTATCAAGCATAACATTGTCTTTATAGGTTAATCCAAATCCATAAGGAAAAAGTGGGTCATAGTTTTCATCGTAACGATTCAATACAACTTGTGATGCATATTTAGGCCATGAAAAGGAAAGCTTACCTTTAAAGTCAAATTGAATATTGCCCTTATTATCTTTAAACAAAACATCAGCTACACCAACACCTTCACTACCTGGTAGCCAAGCTGCTACAAACGAATCTGATGCATTTATCTCTCTGTTTACCCATAAAGGTCTGCCCGATAAAAACACCGATACAACTTTTATACCTTGTGATTTTAATGACTCGATTAATTTGGCGTCACGGTGAGAATGAGCCTGATAAGCAATAGATTTTAAATCGCCAATCCACTCTGCATACGGATTTTCACCAAATACAACAATGGCAACATCTGGTTTTACATCAAAACTACCATCAGGGCTTAGCACTGCATTGCCGCCCGCTTTGTTTACCACTTGCTTTATACCATCAAAAATTGACGTTCCCCCTGGAAAATCAGATTTAATATTACCTTCGCCTGTCCAGTTAATTGTCCAACCACCCGTTTGCTTACTCATATTTTCAGCACCATCACCCGCAACTAATACCTTACTATTTGGGTTAAGTGGTAAAAGGTTAGTATTATTTTTAAGCAGCACTAACGATTCTCTAACGGCTTGCCTAGCAATTGCTTTATGTGCAGGTGCACCTAACAATTGCTTTTGGTTAGCATATTTGCGTGTTGATGGAAGTCCTTTATCGAATAGCCCCGAACGTATTTTCACGCGTAAAATACGCCTAACTGCATCGTCTATACGCTCAATAGGAATAATTCCATCTTTAACTTGCTCTACTGTATTGCCTATAAAAGCCTTCCAATCTTCTACAACCATAAACATGTCTAGCCCGGCATTAACAGCCTGAGGACAGCTATCATTGGTACACCCGGGTATTTTACTGTGCGAATTCCAATCACCCACTATAAAACCATCAAAACCAAGTCGCGTTTTTAAAACATCGGTAAGGAGGTATTTGCTGCCGTGTAAGCGCAAGCCATTCCACATATTATGAGAAGCCATAATACTTTGCACACCTGCTTTAAGTGCAGGAAAATATGCCGCTGCATGATTTTTAATTAAATCAATTTCTGTCTCACGGTTGTCGCCCTGATCAATTCCTTGGTAGGTGCCGCCATCACCAACCCAATGTTTTGCGGTAGAGTAAATATGATCGTCATCTAAAAAGTTAGCTGTATTTACTTTTCCCTGAAGGCCTTCAATCATCTCTTTAGCATAACTGGCAACTATCTCAGGATCTTCAGAATAACTTTCGTAAGTTCGACCCCATCGATCATCCCTAGCAACGGCAAGTGTTGGGGCAAATGTCCAGTCTATACCTGCAAGTAATACTTCTTTCGCTGTAGCTTCTCCAATTTTATAAATTAAATCTGGGTTACGTGTTGCACCTAATCCAATGTTATGTGGATATAGAGTAGCCCCAATAAATTTGTTATTGCCGTGTACTGCATCAATGCCATATGTAACTGGAATAGCTAAACCGCCTTCTGATGTATCCATTGATGCTAGATAAAGCTCGTCCATAAAAGACACCCAATCAGATACACTCGCATAACGGTTATTGTGTAAAAATGTTCCACCGCCATTCAAAACCGAACCTAAATGATATTTTTTTACATCTTGAGGCGTTACCCAGGTTATTTCTGCTTGAACCATTTGACCGACTTTTTGTTCTAGTGACATTTGGCTTATTAAATGGGTAATACGTGTTTCCAACTCTGCATTATTTTTTTTTATTGCTGGTTCAAGAGTTGGCCAAAGTGTTATATCGTTTTTAGCAACTGTGTTAACAGACGCAAGACTCATAAAAGAGCCAAGTAAAAATGAAGAATAAGTTAATTTCATTAATCTAATAACCTGATACTTTGTTAGTGTGGCAAACAGTTTTATATCAAATGTGGCATAATGTCGTTCAAATAGAGGTTTCAAGCGTATAAATGCACGCAATTTACTCTATTTGAACGTCCGGCTATTTCAAATATTAGAGATTATTAGATAACATACAACGACACTGAGAACACACGTGTACCAAAAAAAATTTTAATAAAGGTGTATTAAATTGTGAAAGAAGTTCTTTTTAACACTCACGATCTCGCTTTAATTTTTACCATTTTTATATGCTTATCATTTAGTGTATTTTTAGTAACATTAAAAAAGGGCAATAAACTTAGTAACTATTTACTTGCTTGCTTTTTATTAACTCAAGCTGCAATTCCTACGGATAACCTTATTAACTTTGGTGAGGCATTTCGAGCGTATGCGTTGAGTTTATCCCCAAATCTATTTTACACATTTGGATTAGCTTTTTGGTTGGAAGTCCCTTTGCTTCTGCTTTATATCAAATCGTTAGTTAACAAAAATTATCAGCTAAAAAAACACGATTCGCTATTATTCATACCATTCATTTTTTATGCCGCTTATTTCACTGTTGATTGGCTTATGATAGAAAATAGCATCAAATTAAATGTACTTAAAAATGATACAATTGAAACCACAGCATTTATTGACCGAGCTATTTATTTTTTTCGGGAGTGCTTTCGATTTTCAATTAGCGTTTTATGTTTTTTAGAGTTACAAAAATACCAAAAAAACATTAAAAATGAGTTTGCAGAGCTTGAGAGTGTCGACCTAACTTGGCTTAAATTCCTTGTGATTGGTTTTTTAGTTGTGCACCTAAATTCAATATTTGTCTCTTTGGGTATTATTATGTCTTACGAGATAGGTATTCTAGTTGACCATGAATTACTTGGGCTTACAGCTAATTATGCAATTCTCTTATTAATCACAAGTTTAATCTACTTTAGTGCAGGTCATTCAAGAATATTTCAGGGTATTGACGATGAACTAACAGCTGAACAACATAAAGCTCCAGATTCCTTTGAACCCGAAAAAATACAAAAAATTGAAACCTATTTGCTGCAAAATAAGCCTTATTTAAACCATTTACTTACACTTGATAATTTAGCGAGTCAGTTAAGTATGGGATCGAGAAACCTGTCATCTATAATTAATAGGCACTTTGGTAAAAACTTTTTTGAGTTTATAAACCACTATAGAATTGAAGAAAGTAAACGGCTGCTACTTCTAGAAGAAAATAAAACAGTAACGATGTTAGACATTATGGATAAGGCAGGATTTAACAGTAAAGCAACGTTTAATACATTTTTTAAAAAACTAGTGGGCGTAACACCCACTCAATTTAGAAAAGAGTATTGGGAAAACCAAAACAAAAGTGCGAATTAACCCCACTAAAATTAGTCATTTGGCGTGTAGTTTTTTAAAATATACGCCTCATGATCAGGCATAACATCAGCAGAGCGGCTAATAACCGACTCTATATTTTTAAGCCTACGCTTTATTTCATCTCGTGTTAGCCTATCAACGAGTGGATGATAGCTTTTAGGTTTAATCCCTTGACCATGCATGACTGCAAGCCAAGATGTTTCGTTAAACAGCTCATTATCATGTCTAAAAATACGCCCGTTTTCACTAAACATCTCTATTTTTTGCTTCAACGAATCAGGCATTTCTATGTTTTTGCAATAACGCCAAAACTCAGTGTCATCTCTATTTGTCAGTTTATAATGTAAAATAATAAAATCACGTATGCGATGATATTCAGTCTCAGTTTGCTGATTAAATAAATCGATATCGCACTGCGTAAAATCTTTACTAGGAAATAATGTCATTAACTTCGCTATCGCTGATTGAATTAAATGCAGACCAGTTGATTCTAGCGGCTCTACAAACCCTGCCGATAAACCAATTGCAATACAGTTTTTATTCCAGCTCTTTTTGCGCATACCTGTAACCCATTGCAGCTGATTAATGTCTGCTAAAGCTTCAGATTCAATTGTATTTAAAAGTAAAGCGTGTGCTTTATCATCGCTTATAAATTCACTTGAATATACATACCCATTACCTACTCGGTTTTGCAATGGTATTCGCCACGTCCAACCAACGCCTTGTGCTGTAGATTGAGTGTAAGGGTTAAGTGTTTTTTTTGATAAACAAGGCATTGCTATAGCTTTATTACATGGTAATAAATGAGTCCAATCCTCGTAGCCAGTTTTTAGAGCCTGCTCAATTAACAAGCCCTTAAAACCAGAGCAATCAATAAATAAATCGCCATTTAATACTGTATTATCGTTAAGTATTAACGACTCAATCATTCCTGAAACAGGGTTGAGTATCACTTCGTCAACCTTACCCTCAATACGTCTAACCCCCCTTCTTGTAGAATAATTTCTTAGAAATTTAGCATAAAGAGTTGCGTCAAAATGGTAGGCATAATTAATACCTGCCAATGGGCTATTTTGCTGAGTTGACGGATGCATAAATTTATTTGCGTACGCACCAACCGATGCAAGTGAGTAGTTAGATAAGTTTGAAAACGCTGGCTCATTTTGCATTTTCAACCAAAAATGATGAAAAGGCAGTGCCTCCATATTAGTGCCATAATTTCCAAATGGGTGAAAATAACGGTGTCCTTTTTCTTTCCAATCTATAAATTCTATACCTAATTTAAACGTAGCATTAGTAAAACGTATAAACTCAGATTCATCTATATCAAGTATGGTATTAAATAATTGAATTTGTGGAATTGTAGCCTCACCTACCGACACGGTGCCTATGTCTGCAGACTCCACTAAAGTGATTTGACAATTATCGCAGCCAATTACCTTCGCTAACGCAGAGGCGGTCATCCAACCTGCTGAACCACCACCTACAATAACAATCGATCTTATATTATTTGCATCATTCATAATGTTTACCTAAAAAAAGCAAAGCACGCGAAATTGAATAAATAACGCGTGCTTTTATTAAGAGGGTTAAAAATTACCTTTAAAAATAATGCTAAACCTACGCTCATTCGCGAACCAAGAGCGAGAAGCTCGATTGCCATCATTGTCTATTTGCATTGAAGTTCGAGCAACCTCGTTAGTTAGGTTAGTGGCTTGCAGACCTAATTGAAACGAGTCAGTAATGTTATAAAATACCGAACCATCAAGTTGACCGCCAGCTTCATTATAAATGGGAAGCTGCGTAATAACGTCTTTACTTGTCAATAAGTATTCAGAACGCCAGTTGTACGCTAAACGTGCATTAATACCGTCCTTTTCATACATAGCGACTAAATTTAAGTTATCTTTTGATAATCCCTCTAATGGTAAATTCTCAAAAGCAACATTGTCTGCTTGAGATGAATCTGGCTGATCTGGCGCTAAGCTCGAATTTGGTGAGCCCTCCTCTTCAATGTAGGTGTAGTTAAACTGCATTCCTAAACCACTAAAAGCACCGGGTAAAAAGTCAAAAAACTGCTGGTAAGCCAGTTCAACCCCTTGCACAGAGCCTTCATCACCATTTGTAGCACCGTTTACTTGTACCACCTGAGTAGCACCATTATTTGAAAATTCTCTATCCACTGAGCCATTGATAAAGTAGTTACTCATGTCTTTATAAAAGAATGATGTTGTAAGTGACCCCACTCCCTCAGAAAAATACCATTCAAGTGCTAAATCGTAGTTATAGGACTCCATTGGTTTCAAAAAAGGATTTCCTGAATTTGCCGTATAGCGAGAGTAACGTGCGTCTATAATTTGTCGATCATCTGAGCTTTCATCGTAAGTAATGACTAAATCTTCCGGTGTTATGCTTACAAAGTTTCTCAAGTTTCCTAAATCAGGTAATGCTATTGCTTCAGAAAAACCAAAACGCAAAATTAAATCATCTTTTAGATTAAGTTTAACGTTTAAGCTTGGCAAAATATTAGTATATTCACTGCTTGCTGTTTGTTCTGTAAATCCTGCATTACCAAATGCGGCTTGTTCAGGGGGTAAAAAGTTATCTGGGTCTGATGGGTCGTTAACGTCACCCACTGTATCTGGAAACGTTAAAAAGCCATCAGTTTCATTTTTAATTTTTACATAACGTAGCCCTACATTACCGCTGTAAAACATGCTGCCTAATTCACCTTCAAAATTACCCTTGATGTAAAAAGCATTATTTATTTCAGAGGTTTCATTAATCTCGTTATTTAAGAAGTTACCTATTGCGTCCCCACGACTTGATAAACGCTGCCAATTTGGCGACAGAGATGCAAACGCTGATTCAGCATTAGCGTAATCTCTAACTAATGATTCGCTAGGAAATAAAAAAGCGCCCTCAGATGCAACATTGAGTACCCCCCCTCTAGCAAAATTATCAAATGTAAATTGCTCATAGCTATTATTTAAGCTTGCACCTAGCTCATCACCTTCTGCATCAAACCATGCATTACCATTGCCAGCCCATGCTTCCGATAACCAACCCCAATTATAAGTAGATTGACGTGTTGTTTGGTCGCGTTTAGCATAACGAGCGCCTACTTTAACACTAGTGAAAAAGCCACTATCAAATGTATATTTTGTGTCAGCAGCAAAAGCAACTTCATCACCTTCGTTATCAGATATATGATCCATAGCACTGCGCCAAAAATAATTATTTGGATCAGTGAAAAAGCCAGTGTCGCCGCTATTGGCTGGGTCTAATAATGTAATATCGGGTAAATCATCACCGTTTTGCTCTATACCGACTACAGCTCTTGTTGCTCCCATAATCGAAAAATCAAAAATTTCAGAGGTAGATTCAACGTATTGGGCGTCAAAGTTGAACGACCATGAATCGTTTGGTCGATATTTAAGATTAAAGCCATAATCGTCAACTAAATTATCTTGCTCTCTAAAGCGAGTAACCATGGCATGCTGTGCACCAAACTCTCCAGATGGTTGTCGCTGCGCATCGTTTCCGCGCCAGCCCGCATTTGATGTAATGAAACCTGATTCAAATAAGCCTTGATCTGTTACTTCAAACTCAGTGCCTTCTAAGGCAACTAAGTCATTAATTACAGCATCATCCGCCATCTCAATTGCATGTTCAGTCCATGCTAACGATGAATCAGAACGAATAAATTGAGCAGTGGCCAAAAGGGTTTTGCTTTCGTTTTCAAACTGAAGCGCACCAGCAAAACCTTCCCTTTTTCTATCATCTTCTTTTCGTGTCAAACGCGTTGTACGAGGAGCAAAAATTGCTTGCCCATTAACTAACTCGTTTTGTGGCTCGTACCGACCTATTTGGGCGCCATCCGATCGCGCTTTTAACTCGGAGTTAGAGTAATTAACGAGTACACCGAATCTGCCAGCATCTAAATCAAATATATCGCTGTATAAGCCAGAAAATGACGGCGTTGTTTCGTCTGCAAATTCGCTATAACTAGCATCTAATGTAAAAGCAACCACACGTCCTTCAGCATCAAAGGGTTTTCGTGTCACTAAATTAACCGTGCCTGAAATTCCACCTTCAATCATATCTGCAGATTGGTTTTTAAAAAGCTCAACAGAGCCCATTAACTCAGGCGGTACATCCTGAAAGCTCAACCCTCGCCCTGAGTCAGCAGTAAATGTATCACGCCCATTAAACTCACTTCGTGTATGCGTTAATCCCCTAACAACAACACCACTGCCTTCAACACCGTAATGATCTGGGTCGTTTGCAGCAGCAAAACGTTCAATAGAAACGCCCGGTAAACGAACTATTGCTTCAAGAACGCTTCTATCAGGTAATGAACCAATATCTTTAGCAGAAATAGCATCAAGAACGGTTTCAGCTTCACGTTTCATATTTTGTGCATTAATTAAGTTTGATCGTGTTCCCTGGACTATGACTACCTCAATGTCTTCATCTTGCTCTTTTGATTTATCTTTTTCTTGAGCTGCGTATAGATTGCCAGATAAAGATGTTGCAATAATTGCAGATGCAATTATAGACAGCTTAAATGCACTGTTCTGTTTTTTTATCATTTTAATTTCCCTCATTGAAGTTCAAAAAGTACTGATCGTATTTTTTAAATTTCAACCCTTTTAGTGTGTGTGGTTATCATGCAAAGCTAGAATCAGATAAATAGCGGGTAAAATCGCCTAACTAACCACAAATACATCTATTTGAACGCCAATATTAGTTTTTATTTGAACATGACGCTGAGTTTAAATACTGTCATCTTGATATATTGACCATGAAAATCAATAGCTTATAAAAGAAAGCTTAAAATAAACAATATATTAACAAAATTAACTATTTTTTTCTTTGATGAATGTATAAATATACGTTAATACGTGTATCTATACGTTCAAATTCATATTTAGCCTGCACTTAGACGACGTTAATAATTCCCTTTGTTAATTTATATTTATCACATACAAATAAAGAGTTGATAACAATGATTAACATAAATATAAAAAACCTTTTTGTGCTTACGGCACTTGCTTCATTAGTAGGTTGCGCTAGTGATGAACAATCGACACTAACAACCCCACTCTATTTAGACGAATCAGTTTCCATTGATAAACGTGTAGATGATCTAGTAACACGTCTTACCTTAGAAGAAAAAGTTGCGCAGCTATTTGATAAATCCCCCGCAATTGAGCGTTTAAACATACCAGAATACAATTGGTGGAACGAAGCACTTCACGGTGTTGCACGGGCAGGTAAAGCAACTGTTTTTCCACAAGCAATTGGCCTAGCTGCTACATTTGATGAAAACTTAATGCTAAGAGTCGGCACCGCAATTTCTGATGAGGGCAGAGCTAAACATCATGCTTTTTTAGAAGAAAATAACCGTTCTATGTACACAGGGCTAACATATTGGTCGCCAAATATTAATATTTTTAGAGACCCTCGCTGGGGGCGCGGTCAAGAAACCTACGGTGAAGACCCATACTTAACAACACGTATTGCAGTTAATTTTATCAATGGTTTACAGGGTGATAACGCTCAATACTTAAAATCAGTTGCAACACTTAAACATTATGCAGTACATAGCGGTCCTGAAGTCTCAAGACACAGCGATGATTACACGGCTTCAAGTAAAGATTTAGCTGAAACCTACCTTCCTGCTTTCAAAGATGTAATAGCACAAACAAACGTGGCATCTGTAATGTGTGCTTACAATAGCGTAAATGGTACGCCAGCATGTGGAAACAATGAGCTAATTCAAAATAAACTAAGAGATGAATTTAATTTTGATGGCTATATTGTATCGGACTGTGGTGCTATTGCAGACTTTTACGATGTAAAGTCACATAACATCGTAAATACTGAGGCAAAAGCAGCAGCGATGGCGCTTAAAACCGGTACTGACTTAAATTGCGGTGACCACCATGGCAATACATACAGTTACTTAACGCAAGCAGTAAAAGAAGGTTTGGTAGAAGAAAAAGATGTTGATAAAGCCTTAAAACGGTTGATGCATGCCCGCTTTAAACTTGGCATGTTTGATAACCCCGAAAATGTACCATATTCAGACACTTCTATAGATGTTGTAGGCTCTAATAAACATTTAGCTTTAACACAAGAAGCAGCTCAAAAATCACTAGTACTTTTAAAAAATGAGCAAGTACTACCATTAAAGGGAAATGAAAAAATAGCCCTTATAGGTCCAAATGCTGATAACGAAGCTATTTTGTTAGGCAACTACAATGGCATGCCAATAGTTCCAATAACACCTAAACTAGCACTTGAACAACGTTTAGGCAAAAATAACCTTACGTATACTGCAGGCTCAAGTATTACCGGTGAAGTTTATACACATTACCAGCCTATTGAAGCAAAGCATTTTTTTCATCTAGATCATAATAATCAAATGCAACCGGGATTAATTGCTCAATACTATCCTTCAAGTAATTTTGACCGCCAACCTGTAAAGCGTCAAATAGAAAAAAACCTAGATTTTAGCTGGGAGCGCTCTCCTATTGACAACTCTATAGAACAAGAATTTGCTGTAAAATGGACCGGAATCATTAAACCCCAAGAAACTGCTGAGTATCATTTTAAATCAAACAACGTTGATTTCACACTTAATGGCCAGAGTGTTAATGGCGCTATAACACTTGAAAAAAATCAAAGTTACGAGCTAAACGCTGAATCTAAATTTAACCACTATTGGCATAGTAACGTTATTAATCCAACGGCTAGTCTTACTTGGTTGAAAAACCCTCAAGGGCTTACACAACAAGCACTCAGTAATGCTAATGAAGCGGATGTAATTGTATTTGTAGGAGGCATTAGTGCTAATCTTGAAGGTGAAGAAATGCCACTGCAAATAGACGGATTCTCTCATGGTGATCGCACCAATATTAATTTACCTAAAAGCCAACTTAATTTGCTTAAAAAGCTAAAGCAGACAGGAAAACCTATCGTACTTGTAAATATGAGTGGTAGTGCAATGGCATTAAATTGGGAAAACGAAAATATTGACGCAATTATCCAAGGTTTCTATCCAGGTGAAGCGGCCGGAAGTGCGCTAGTAAACCTACTTTACGGCGACTATAGCCCATCAGGTAAATTACCCATTACATTTTACAAGTCTGTATCTGATCTACCTGATTTCAAAGATTATTCAATGAAAAACCGTACCTATAAGTACTATGAAGGTGAGGTACTTTACCCGTTTGGTTTTGGCTTAAGTTATGCTGATTTTAAATACAAAAACACACGTTATTCAATAAACGCAGACTCAGGAGACTTAAACCTAACAACAACAATTGCCAACCAAAGCAGTTTTTCAGCTGACGATGTTGTTCAAGTTTATATATCTATGCCTGATGCACCGGTAAAAACACCAAATAAGCAATTAGTGGGCTTTAAACACATTACCGTAAAAAACGAATCGCAAAGCGAAATTAAATTTACTATTCCTAAAAATAAACTCTCTTTTATCAATGAGCAAGGCAATGCCGTTGCCTACAAAGGGCGTTTAATTGTAACAGTAGGCTCTGGACAGGGTATTAAAATACCAAAAGATAAATTTACAGTGACTAACATTGTTTTATAAAAATAATTAAAATTTTGGAAATATAAAATGGTAAATACAGAAACAGATCTCACACTCAGTGGAGCATCTATTAAATTAGAAAATAATGAAAATTTGATGCGTATATTTTTTATCGCGTGCGTAGCTGCGATTGGTGGGTTTTTATTTGGCTTTGATAGCGGTGTAATTAATGGCACAGTTGATGGGCTTAAAGGTGCTTTTAACTCAGACAGCGTAGTAACAGGATTTAATGTAGCAAGCATGCTTTTAGGCTGTGCTATTGGTGCGTTAATAGCAGGTAAAAGTGCTGACCATTTTGGTCGTAAAAAAGTATTACTTGCGACCGCTGTTCTTTTTATTATTAGTGCATGGGGTTCAGGCATTGCAGGGGCGTCGGGAGAATTTATACTTTACCGCTTAATTGGTGGGTTAGCAGTAGGAGCGGCCTCTATAATAACACCTGCTTATATAAGCGAAATTGCCCCAGCACGTTTACGTGGTACGCTTACTTCTATTCAGCAAATTGCTATTATTCTAGGACTATTTTTCTCTTTTTTAAGTAACTATTCATTAGTACAAATATCTGGTAACTCAATCGACGTACTTTGGTTAGGCTTTGATACGTGGCGATGGATGTTTTGGATAGAGCTAGCTCCTGCAACTATGTTTTTAGTCACTTTATTTTTTATTCCAGAAAGTCCGCGTTTTTTAGCAATGAAAAACAAGCAACACGCAGGCTTAAAAACATTATCACAGTTATTTGGTGCTAATAAAGCTAAATCAATGTGGGAAGAAATTAGGCTGTCAGTAGATACCAGTGAAAAAACAAAAATAACTGACTTATTTAAGGCAGGTACATTTAACCTAAAACCTGTAGTTTATGTTGCAATTGGGCTTGCCATACTGCAGCAGCTAGTAGGTATTAATGTGGTGTTTTACTACGGTGCAGTACTATGGCAAGCAGTTGGCTTTTCAGAATCAGATGCGCTTTTTATCAATATAATTAGTGGCGTAATCAGCCTAGCAGGTTGTTTTATTACCTTATCGTTTATAGATAAGATAGGCAGAAAGCCATTTTTACTGATTGGATCACTAGGCATGACCTTCTCACTTGTTGGTTTAGTTGTTGCATTTTCTAACGGCACGATAGACCCTCAAGGACAATTACAACTTGGCGACTGGGGCTTTACCGCACTTGTACAGGCCAACTTATATGTATTCTTTTTTAATCTTTCATGGGGTCCTGTAATGTGGGTAATGCTCGGCGAGATATTTCCAAATAACATGAGGGGATTAGGCTTAGGGTTTGCAGGGCTTGCTCAATGGCTCGCTAACTTTTTAGTCACCATGACCTTTCCGATACTACTAGCTGGTGGAGGACTTGCACTTGCGTATTCGCTCTATGCTTTTTTTGCATTTATGTCGGTACTTTTTGTTATTTATTTAGTAACTGAAACCAAAGGAACGAAACTAGAAAACGTATAATTATACCGTCATGAATTATTTAATTTAGGACTAAAACCCTTTGCGTCTATTCTGTTAATTGATTAGACGCATCGCCTTCTTTTTGGTTGAGCCTCATAAAAAAATATTAACACTAACTTTAAGCAACTTTTCTAAATCGCCAATATAACGCTGAATAGTCGCTTATTTAGTTGTTTTTATTGGCTGAACTTGACTCTCTTTCAATTAATTCAAAATCTAAAATATGCCTTAAGTCTACGCTTTTTACATTGCTTAAATCATTATACTGACCCGATGCAAGTAAAGTAATCGCAAGCTCAGCCATTTCATTAATGGGCTGTTTTACCGTAGAAATATTTGGCCACACTATAGTTGCAAGTTGCGTGTCATCAAAGCCAACAACCGACAGTTCGCTTGGAATATTAATACCTTGTTTTTGAGCTATTGAAATCACGGCGGCTGCCATATCATCGTTAGCAGCAAAAATAGCTGTAGGCTTATCATTAAGCGAAAGTAAATTCATTGCCGCTTCCATACCCGATTGATAAGTAAAGCTGCCCTGCTCTATATACTCAGGAGGCGCTATAATCTTATTAGAACGCAGTGCATCTAAATAACCTTGGTAACGCAAACGGCTAACACCTTGTTTAGTGTCGCCAATAATATGTGCAATTTTGCTATGCCCTTGATTTATTAAATGCTCTGTAACATCAAACGCTGCTTGGTAATCGTCCATGCAAATATAAGGAGATCGATTTAACTTTGTATCTGGCGTTATTCTTACAAATGGTACTTGTGCCTTAGTAAGCACATCTAAAACCTGTTCGTTGTCGCACATAGGAGGCAACAAAATCATGCCATCTACCTGTGTAACATTAATAAGTTGCTTTACTGATTCAATTGTTTTGTCAATATCGCTATGCGCTTCGTCAACAACAAGGTGGTAGCCCAATGCGCGGCATTTTTTAAGCGCTGCCAATAAAAACTGGCTTATATACGAGTCACTTGGGTTATCGTACAACAGTCCTAAAAAGAATGACTTTGTGCTAGCAAGGCGCCTAGCCGACACATTAGGCCTATAGTTTAATTGCTCGACAACCGCCATTACTTTTTCGCGAGTTTTGTCGCTTACCTTTTTGTCATGGTTGAGCACGCGCGAAACCGTCATCATTGATACGCCCGCCTTTTCGGCTACATCTTTTATTCTTGCTCTTTTAAGGTCGGCCATTTCTTATTACCTACTCACAATCAATCGGTTATTATAATTAACTTTGATTTTTTATTTTACATAACGGCGAAGTCTAATATTGTTTGCATTGTGTTTTAAATAATTACTATTAATACATAATCAAAATAAAAAACAGGTGTTAGCGCCAACAAAGGCAGTAAAAATACAACAAATACCTTTTCATTAACACACTTAAAAAAACCGAACAGCATATTACATGTAATTTTGAATAAATTAATGGCGTTTAGCTTTAGGTCCGTGAAAATATAATGAATTTAGATCGTCTTTAGCCAATAATTTAAAATTTATTCTCTTAATCTATTTTTTTGACCTCTAAAATGCATTACTAACTATGTAACAAATTTAAACGTTAATTATAAAGCATAGTTTAAAAACTAGCTTGACTTAACAATATCAAATCAATTATGTTAGCGCTAACACTAAAACAACATTTAAGTACATCATTTATGTTCCTTGGTATCGATTTAGGCACCTCAGGTGTAAAAGTAATTATTTTAGACGAGCAGGACCACTTGCTTGCTCAAGCAAGTGGATCTTTAAGCGTTTCACGCCCAGCACCACTTTTTTCTGAGCAAAACCCTACAGATTGGTGGCTTGCTACCTGTAGTGCAATCGAGGATCTTAAAAATACTCACCCTGCATTACTAAAGTCGGTAAAAGCGGTGGGCCTTTCTGGGCAAATGCATGGCGCTACGCTGCTTGATAAAAACAATAATATTATTCGCCCAGCCATTTTATGGAACGACGGGCGTAGTGCTGCACAATGTGTAGAGCTTGAAAAACGCGAACCAAATTCTCGTAATATTACCGGCAACATAGCCATGCCGGGTTTTACTGCACCTAAATTGGTGTGGTTAAAAGAGTTTGAACCAGAAAATTTTGCAAAAGTAGCCAAAGTATTATTACCAAAAGACTACCTACGCTTTTTAATGACCGGCGATTTTGCATCAGACATGTCTGACTCAGCAGGCACATTGTGGCTAGACGTAGAAAAAAGAGTATGGTCTGAAAAAATGCTTAGTGCTTGCGGCTTAACAGAGCAACACATGCCTACCCTTTTTGAAGGCACACAAATTACAGGCAAATTAACAGCCCAAGTTGCTGCTAAATGGGGAATGGAGCAAGTACCTGTTGTTGCAGGCGGTGGCGATAATGCCGCAGGCGCTGCCGGTGTTGGCGTAGTAAAGCCACAACAAGCGTTTTTATCATTAGGTACATCGGGCGTTTACTTTGTTGCCAACGAAAAATACCTGCCTAACCCAGAAGGTGCTGTACATACTTTTTGTCATTGCATTGAAAACACCTGGCACCAAATGTCAGTGGTGTTAAGCGCAGCAAGCTGTTTAACCTGGGTTACTCAATTAACTGGTTTTGAAAACGAAGGCGCACTCCTTGAACAAGTAAGTAAATGCGACTTTAGCAAGCCAAGCTCAGTGATATTTTTACCTTATTTAACTGGCGAACGTACGCCGCATAATAACCCCGATGCCAAAGGCGTGTTTTTTGGTTTAGACAGTGATACAGATGCAGCTGCCCTTGGCCGCGCAGTACTCGAAGGCGTTGCGTTTGCTTTTGCCGATGGCCAACAAGTACTGCTTGATGCCGGCGCACAAATTGACGATGTAACCGTTATTGGTGGTGGTGCTAAAAGTCCACTGTGGGGAAAAATCATCGCAAGCGTACTTAACCGCCCCCTAATTTACCGAGAAGGCTCAGAAGTTGGTCCCGCATTTGGCGCAGCAAGACTTGCCCGAATAGCAGTAACACAACTCTCTGCACAACAAGTGTGTGTTAACGGCAAAGTTACGCAAACCATTGAGCCAGATCCAATCATGCAAGACTTTTACGCACAGCAATACACAACATATAAAGCACTTTACCACAGTCTAAAAAAACACTTTTAATACACGATTATAAAATTAATGGAGCACAATATGAGCGAGCAATTTTTTACAAACGTTGAAAAAATTAAATTTGAGGGTGAAAACTCTAAAAACCCATTTGCATTTCGTTACTACGACGAAAATAAAGTCGTTCTTGGTAAAACAATGAAAGAGCACCTTCGTTTTGCAGCGTGTTATTGGCATAATTTTTGTTCTACAGGGTTTGATATTTTTGGCGAGGGTACGTTTGACCGTCCTTGGATCCAACCTGTCGGCAACCAATTAGAACTTGCGGAACAAAAAGTAAAAGTAGCTTTTGAGTTTTTCGAAAAGCTAGGCGTCCCCTACTTTTGTTTTCATGATGTTGATATTGCACCTGAAGGTAAAACACTACAAGAAAGTCACGATAACGTAACGCACATAGCAAACATTATAGAAAAAGAAATGCAGCGTACAGGTGTAAAATTACTTTGGGGTACTGCTAACTTATTCTCAAACAAACGTTTTTGTGCAGGTGGTGCAACAAACCCTAATCCTAATACGTATGCATATGCAGCAGCTCAAGTTAAGCATGCAATGGAAATTACACATCGTTTAGGCGGTGAAAACTACGTACTTTGGGGGGGCCGTGAAGGTTACGATACACTTCTAAATACAGACCTTGCACAAGAAAGCGAACAGTACGCACGCTTTTTAAAAATGGTGGTCGAGCACAAGAAAAAAATTGGCTTTAAAGGCACATTATTAATTGAGCCAAAACCACAAGAGCCCACTAAACATCAGTACGATTACGATACAGCAACAGTGGCAGGCTTTTTACACAAGCACGGCTTACAAGACGAAATTAAAGTAAACATTGAAGCGAACCACGCTACACTTGCAGGTCATAGCTTCCACCACGAAATTGCCGTTGCTTGCGCTGAAGGTATTATGGGTAGTATTGATGCTAACCGTGGTGATATGCAAAACGGATGGGATACAGACCAATTCCCTAACGATGTAGCTGAGTGCACACTCATCATGTATGAAATTTTAAAAAATGGTGGTTTTACAACCGGTGGCTTTAACTTTGATACTAAACTTCGTCGTCAATCGTGTGAACGCGATGATTTATTCATCGGTCACATTGGTGGTATGGATACAATGGCTAAAGCATTACTCAATGCCGTAGCCATGATTGAAGGCGGCGAACTTACTGACTTTGTTGAAAAACGTTACGCAGGTTGGAAAGAAGAGCTAGGTCAAAGCATCCTTAATGGTGAACAATCATTGGAAAGTCTAGCTACGTTCGTTCATGAAAATGATATTGACCCTAAGCAAGTTTCTGGTCGCCAAGAACTGCTTGAAAATATTGTTAACCGCTACGTGTAAAGACATCGCCTCGGTTTTCAAGCCGAGGCGAACATCACTATTAACAAACCAAAATTATTCACAATAGCTTCCAAAACTGGCAATTTAGGGCGGATAAAGCCCGTAACTGGCTTATTAGTTTATTATTAATACTCAATTGAAAACCAAAAAAAACAGATAATGACGTTGAAGCCGTTTGTAATAATCTTGCTGCAAATTTAAACAATGAGTTTGAGCTATAAAATACTAAAAATAGCCCCAAGACCTCTAAGCGCGTTATCATACATCGGCAAAACATTAGCTGAGAACGTAAACAATCGTTTCATGATAATACGCTAGTATTTCAAAAACCGTATACACATTAAACGCCCCAAAAGTGCAAAGGCAACACGCTGCAGTGATAATATAAGAGCAACAAGAATTTCACCCTTTTACATGCGAATTGACTACTTCTTTTCTAATCCATTCCCTGTTGCAGCCCAGTAAATACCGCCATATATATGCTCGGTCAAAAACTCACTGCTATAAACCGCGCTTGTATGTCCAAGAGCTGTATAGAATGAGCGGCCACCGTCATAGTTGTGGTACCACGAAATTGGATGAAACGCGCCCATGCCTTTGCCTATTTTATTATTACCCCAGTCAACATGTGGATTATAACTCTGCTCATCTACCGTTAGTAAATAGTTTAATTTACTCAGTTCTGGACCAAATTCGTACCATTCGTCAGTCCATAACATTCGCTGTGGCATATGATTTAAACCAATAAAGCTATTATTGGCCACTTTACTTAAAACTGCAGTTTGAATAACTGGGTGAATACTAAAAGAGCGCCCTACTAACTTTTGATACCAAGGCCAATCGTACTCAGTATCAGACGCACTATGAACTCCAACAAAACCTTTACCAGATTTTATAAATCGCTCAAATGCTTTTTGCTCTTGAGTGTTTAAAATATCTCCCGTGGTTAGTAAAAACATCACGACATCAACATGAGCTAAATACTCGTCATTAAAATAATGGCTTTCTTCGTGCCAAACTAAATTAAAAAAATGTTTGTTAGCTAAATCTTCGATTGCTTTAACAGCGTTAGTTTTAGACTTATGATGCCACCCTTCATTTTTTGTAAATAAAAGCACATTGAATTGCTTTTTAGGCAGCGTTTCAAACCCTGTCCCATAGCTTTTGGTTACAGTTAATATGAAAATACCTAATATAAAAAAACTTAAAGTCAAAACTCTATAAAAGACATAAAACATAATATTCCTTATACATTTAGGGCAAACAGCAAGTTAAGAATAGATTTTTTAGTGTGATACACTTTAGCTAACTATACAATTTATTTTTATTTGTAAAATTTAATTTATCCTATGTTTTATTTTTAAAAATCCTAAATGATTATTATATTATTTCAACGCGGGAATACCCCTTTCAAAGCAGTCTCAAGCTCTTTAAATTTAATCGGCTTTGTGAGAACTTTGTTCATACCCACCTTAAAGCACGACGCTTTATTATCTTTTTCTGCATTTGCGGTTAATGCGTAAATTGGGACATCGCTGACAAATTTATCTCTTATACATTCTGCTGCTGTTAAACCATCCATTTCAGGCATCATGATATCCATTAAAACTAAATCAAACTTTTTACGCGAAAATAAGTCAATCGCTTCACGCCCATGATTAGCCAAAGTCACTTTATGATTTAGCTTCTCTAAATACGCCTTGATCAGTACTTGATTTGTTTTGTTATCTTCAGCGACTAAAATAGTCAGTGCCGATTGTGTATATATTACATTATGACTAACATGGGCCTCTTCAAATGGTATTGAAATGGTAAACGTACTACCTAAACCCAGTTGGTTATCTACTCTTATGTCTCCTCCCATTATGCCTAATAAGTTTTTTGAAATACTTAATCCTAATCCAACCCCTTCACTTTTACGGTTTATACTGTCATTCACTTGGCTAAATGGCTTAAAGATTAAATCTAAATGCTTTTTAGCTATACCAATACCCGAATCTTTTACCTCAAAAACAAGCTGTTCATTTTGTATCACTACGTTTAAGTTAATTTGACCATTTACTGTGTACTTAAACGCGTTACTAATTACATGCATGTTAATGAACAGTACGAACCCATTGTTGACTGTTTTTCCTATTGGCCTGAGTTCGCAAAATTTATAAATTGGAATATTGAAGGCTATCAAAATCTTAAATCACCAATGGATTTACTGCTGTTTGCAAACGTTATAGGTACCTCCTCTGTTGTGGTGAAAAAATCAGCCATTTGTTATATAGGTAAGTTTGATCAATCACTCAAAAGTGCAAGCGATTGGGATTGTTGGCTTAAATTAGCGCGTATTGGCAATGTGGCGTTTTCGAATCAGGTATCGATGGGTTATTTAATGAGAGCAGGCTCTACCACTGCTAACAGACAAAACCGCTTAAATGCGATGCAAACAATTATAGATCGCTGTAAAAACGATATTGGCGTGGCATCTCGCTTTAAAGCAAAAGCCAGAATGCTCGAATGTTATAGCGAATACTACCGAGAAATAGGTTTCAAATTTAAAGCTTTTTGCTTAGCCAGTGCTGCCTTTTTATTGTTTCCTCATAGGCGAAATCTTCAACACTTAATGCACGATATTAAACAGACTATTAAGTAAATTTAAAATGCATCTAAAATACTATTGTTAAAAGGCGCCTATTTTACTAAACGCCTTTTATTTTAGACTTATTTTATAACTTAACATTTTATGATCGCTGCCTTTAAAATCGGTAACCGCAAGGCTTTGTAATAAAACTTGCTCGCTCATAACACAATGATCGATAGGTAAACCCATTAAAATAAAACGCCCTTTTTCAAAAGGCATAAAACTCGTATAACGGGAGTGCCCAAAGCATGTTTGTTTTTGATCCCACTCAAAATATGACGACCACAGAACTATATTTAAATCGCCAGCCACTATCCATAAACCTTGTTCTTGCTGTGTTGCTTTGCTTAACGCTGCGAGCAAAGCGTTTCTATTTTGCCAATTTAACTGTGTACGTGGTGAAGGTGGATGCGCAACAAATGTAGTTATTAGCCTATCGTCGTATATAAATTTTAATTTTAAATACCCTAACTTGTCTCCTTGTAATTTAACTTGTTGCTTATACACCATGGGTATGCGCGATAAAACAATCATACCGTAAGGTATTCCCTCCACATCTTCATACCCAAACATATCAGTTGAAGTTACAAACTGACTTAATAGGTCGCGATTTTTATCGCTAAATTCTTGTAAAATTAGCCCCCCCCACTTTTCGTCACGTAACCTTGATAAATGGGCAGTAAGGTACTTATTACTGTAATTTACGTTTATTTGCTTAATAGACAAAACGCGCGCTTGCACCGAATCGGTTATAGGTAAGGTAATTAAAACAGGACCCAATCCTAATGCGCATATAATAATCGTCGCGGCCCCTAGTTTATAGAGCTTCAGTAGTAAAAGAACACACCCGCACCCAACAGCAATACATAAAATTTGTATTCTCAAAGAGGCTAATACATCGGCATAAAAGTGAGTAAATGGGTTAAACGCAAGTGCAATGCACACGGTTGTTGCACATATAAAAATAACCCGCAAAAATGAATTTTGCGGGTTATTATTTGCATAGGCTTTTAATATATATTTTCCTAGAATACGCTTTATCGAATAACAAACTGCTGCTGTGCTTTATCAGATTCGTACTGCCAAGTGAATAAGAGCGGTTCAGTCGACTCATCGTAAAACCAAATTTCAGCAATTAATTCAATACCTTGATTGCTTAACACTAACTGCGTATCGAGTGCGGTATTACTAAGAGGACCTCTATAAATACAGTTATTGTAATCTGCCCGTTGAACTCCCTCCTTTTTTTGGCACACATTCAAGTAGGCTCTTATATCGCCCATGCCTAGGTTTACATCAACATCAAGTGAATACTTAGTAGATAAATTAAATTCGTCATCAACAGTGATTGCATTAATTCCTGTTGGATTACTTGCTGGTGTAGAGGTCGTAGATACCGTAGCGACTGCCGGTGCTTTTGTCTCTTCTGAACCAACACCGCCACAAGCTGTTAATCCTATTGAAAGTGATAAAATTAATAGTGACTTTTTCATTACTGTTCCCCTTTCACAACAACATTACTGATACTGTAATCATTAAACCACGTTGGCTTTTCTTTGCCCGAAGATTGAGCAAATTCAGCAAAGCTGCCGTATGCATCGGTTATATCTATACCTTCGAGTGGATGAAGCCATTGCCCAAGGTAAGCCATTTTCGTTAAGAAAATACAAACCATTGCCTTGCACACTGGCATCGTCTGCGTTTGTAACGTTGTAAAGTGAAGTATCAAACGCTTCTGTCGGTGCTTGGTTTTTAATATGCACTTCCCAGCCACGCGCGTTTTTACCGACTAAAAAATCACCGTGATAAAAACCATCTGTTGCAAAAATAAAAGGGGCAAGTAGCGTACCAGGTGAAACACTTTTGGCCTTTGGCTCTTTTAGAGGAATGCTCATACTAAAGGTAACTTTTACGTTTTCATCGGAATTATCTTCTGTTCTAAAATAGCTACAGCCCGACTCTTTTGAAACATGCGCCCAAGTGTCTTGCATAAAAATGCTTTGCTAGGACACGATTCGAATGGTTGACTAAGCACAGCGCACGGAAATGCAAGTAAGCACGCGGTTGCAAATTTGTTTAGTTTCATAATTTAGCCCCTAATGAGTTTAGTGTTTAAACCATTGCAGGGTCCGTTCCAAAACTTAAGCTATTGAAAATCAATATGTAAAGTATGAACAACTTAAGATTCATGCATCTTGCAATAGATTCAGTTGCATTTTGCAAAATACAGAAGCGTGCAGAAGAGAGGTTTTTATGTTTGCTTATACTTCATGCACTGGCTTTGTTTAATGAATATGCTTTAATAAAATGATTATATTGAAAGCAGTGACAACTATTTTTAAGACTAAAACAACTAATTGGGGTGTGTTGGTCTTTGCGATTTAATCTAAAACTCAAGGTGATATAAGGAATTAATATGAGCATTATGTTCGATATGTTTTTATGGCTACTAATTGATACGGCCTTTGGTTTTTTATTTTATTCAACCGGCTGCCTCGTGCTAAAAGGAGTCACTTTTGGTAGTTATAAAATGCAATTTAAGGATTTTGCGAGTTTTAAAAAAGGTAAGTCAAAAAAAGTTGTGCCGCTGATTGCGCTAGGTGTTGGTTTTTACGTATTTTTAATTTTGTTTTTTGTTTATATAAATAGCTAATATAAATTCCTCCTACAAAACATAAATTTAATATATTTATGTTAACTTTATTTTTAAATCCTTCAAGAACAAAGCAATTATAATCAAGTGCTTGATACTATAAGTATTACAGTACCGTAAAATATAAACCACTATTTTTTAAATAAGAAAACCGGACATCAATTTCATTCAAACAATTTAACACTCCTAAACTTATTCATCTCAAAATATTGGTTTTAGTTGTTTTCAAAAAAGTCTAGCAATGTGCAAGTATTCATTTTCATGCACCAAAACGGTGATTCTTAATTTCAAAAATCAGCTCGATAATAATCTCTACTTCGCTAAACAAACACAACCTACTGTTTTAGATTGATTTTAGTTTTCATTGAAAATAATTTTCTATAAATGGAACAAGGGTTGCAATCAAAAATAAAAATGAAAACGGAATTAATATAATGCACACAGTAAATCCTCTCACAAAACAATTTTTATTCGCAGCTAAACACCAAGAAATAAACTCACTTAAAGAATTACAAAATAGCTGTGCCGCTTTTACAAAGTTAGGCAACTTTATGCATCAACTGCAAAAAGAACGCGCCATGAGTAATGTTTTTTTAACGTCAAAAGATGCGCGCTTTAGCAGTGAACTAAAGCAGCAAATACCCATAACAGACATTGCACAAAATGAGTTTTACGACTCTATTACAGCGACCTTTCTATCTAATAATGCCGTATCAAGACAACCACAGTTGTACAATTTAATTACTTTTAGCCTACAAACACTAGACGTACTACCTGCTTTGCGCCATCAGATAAACAAGCAAAACGTAACACCTGAGCATTCAACGCAATCGTTCACTCAACTTATAACAAGTTTGTTAAATGTTATTTTAGAAGTCGCTGATGGCACTAACGAACCCTGTATAAGTCGCCTTTTAATTGCCTACTTTAACTTTATTAAACATAAAGAATACGCTGGCCAAGAGCGAGCTTGCGGCGCACAGGCGTTTTCTTCGAGTAAATTTACACAAGATCAGAAAGCAAAATTAGCTTTTTTTGTACAAGAACAGAGTCATAGCATTTCGATTTTTAATCAATACGCAGACGACCATTTACTAAAATGCTACACCACATTGAAAGAACATCCAGTAAACAAACAGGTAGAACAGCTAAGAAGTTTATTGCAAAAATTTGATGACGAAAACACACAGCCACTCTCACACCTAAGCGAAGTTTGGTACGAAGTAACTTCAACACGTTTTAATATCATGCACAAAATAGAGAAAAACATTAACGATCATTTAATCGACTGTGCAGCAATGAAAATTGCATGCGCTCAACGAAAATTAAATGCCAACAAAAAACTAATCAGTACCTTAGAGCAGCAATATATACCTGCAACTGTCGGACAGTTAGCGCTTAAAAATCATGAACCAACAAATAACTCAGCTACCACGCTCAGCTGTAATAAAGTCATGTACGATTTGATTTTGGAGCAAATCAAGCACATTAAAAAAATTGACCAAGCTTTGATGGATGTAAAGCAACCTATTAACGAACAAAAGGTCATTTATCAAGCTAAGACTATTTTAATTAAACAGCTTAAAATTAGTGAAGAACATGCCCACCAGCAACTTCAAAAACAGGCCATGGAGTCACTTAGTTCGCTGTATGCTGTCGCTAAAAAAATAATTGAACTGGATGATAACGATTAGCATAGTTAAAAGCACATACCATTAGTGTTAAAAAGGTATTTTCCATAACACTGAATGTAAGCTGGCTCTTTAAATTACAGAGACAGCTTTTTTTTAATTTTAGTTTGCCACTCAAGCGCAAGCTCGGGGAGTTCAAGTGCGGCGAGTAATACGCTTTCATAATCTGGGTAGTGTTTATCAAAAAACGCCTGAAACAACGATTTTACTGAAATGTTGTGTATGGCTTTATGTTCAATAATGACGGCATCCCCTGTTTTAGCCATACCTGCCTCAAGCACTCTAAAGTAAACACCCGTGTGGTAATACTGAGTAAACAATTTTAGGCTTTGTTTATTATTAAGTGCAATGGCAAGCTTAAAGCACGGCACACGGGGCTGGCTTACCTCAAGCAGTGCAGTACCTACACGAATACGATCCCCTATATGAATATTTTGTTCATCAAGGTCTGAAATTGTAAAGTTTTCGCCAAAGGCACCTGCTGCTAAATCATCATTATCAAGTGTGCGCCGCCAGTAATCATAATGATTATCCGAAAACGCATATACTGCTTTATCAATACCGCCGTGATTGACTAAATCGGCTTGTTCATCACCTATAATATTTAGCTTTTCAATAACAACCGGCTCATTGGTGGGCGTTTTAAAAATACCAGTTTTAATGGTTTTTCCGTTATGAGCAACCGTTTTTATTTTAGAGATATTGGTAGAGATTATATGCATTTACTTAATTGCATCCTGTTCGATATTTTGCCACTTACTCAGTGCTTGCTTGTCGCTTTGTTTAAACTCAACCCAGTTTGATGAGTCTTTAAAATGCTCTTTTTTCCAAAACGTAGCGTGGTTTTTTAAGTAATCCATTATAAATTGTGCACCTTCAAACGCGGCTTGGCGGTGGCGGCTGGTTACGCCAACAAATACAATTTGCTCACCAAGGGCTAAATAACCGACTCGATGAATAATGCTTATACGGGCAAGTTGCCAGCGTGTTTGCGCTTGCTCGGCTATCGATTGCAGTAGTTGCTCAGTCATACCTGGGTAGTGTTCAAGTTCAAGCGCGATTACGTTATCGCCGCTACTAAATTCTCGCACAAGCCCTGTAAACGTCACTACTGCACCATCACTTTTATTATTACTGCAAAGTGCGTTATGTTGCTCGCCTACTGAAAAATCCATCGTTTGTACTTTAATGCTTATACTCATTAGCCACCTGTCACGGGTGGGAAAAAAGCAAGTTCATCCCCTGCTTTTACAAGCGCATCGCTTGATGACATAGTTTGATTAAGTGCACACAATACATCACGCTCTTCAAGCCATGCCTGCCAATGCGGGTTTTGCTCAACCAACATATGTTTAAACGCTGTAATGCTAAGGGAGTGCGCTATATCTACGGTTAACTTATCGCACTTTAGGCGCTCTTTAAGTTGGCCAAAAAAGAGTACATTTACATGCCCTGCAGCTGCATTCGTATTATTTAAATTAACCTCGCTGCCAGCTGCCATGCTTGCCTCCTGCTTTTTGCGTTACGCGCATACCGTGGATTTCCATAAGCGGATCGGCAGCTTTACACATATCAAATAGGGTAAGGGTAGCCACAGATACAGCGGTGAGCGCTTCCATTTCAACGCCCGTTTTGCCCGCCAATTTACAGTAGCTGGTTACTTTAATTTGGCTGTTTGCTTCATCAAGTTCAAAATCAACGGCTACTTTACTCAGTGCAAGCGGGTGACAAAGCGGAATTAAATCGGCGCACTTTTTAGCGCCCTGAATACCCGCAATACGGGCAACGCCTAGGACGTCACCTTTTTTATTTTGATTAAGCAACACTTGCTCAAAGGCCTGTTTGCTCATTTTAATGTAGGCCTCGGCAGATGCATCGCGCAAAGTAACTTCTTTTAGCGATACATCAACCATGTTTGCTTGGCCATTTTCGTCTACGTGGCTCAGCATATTATTGCTCTCGTGATTCGCATTTTTTACCAATCGTAATATGCGGGGCAAAGTTACATGGCTTATGCATTGAGTCTAACTGATCTTTTATAATACCTGTCCAGGCTGTTTTACATGCACCCGTAGAGCCCGGCATACAAAAAATAACCGTGTTATTAGCAAGGCCTGCCAGTGCACGCGATTGAATAGTTGAGTTACCAATTTCGCCGTACGAAATATGCCTAAATAGCTCGCCAAATCCATCTACACTTTTATCAAACAGCGGTGCAAATGCCTCTGGTGTTGAGTCGCGCTCGGTAAAACCCGTACCACCGGTTACTAAAATAGCGTGAATGGTGTCATCGGCAATCCACTGCGATGCAACTGCACGCATTTGATAAACATCATCTTTAACGATGTCTTTATCCGCTAAGTGATGGCCTGCCTCAGTAAGGGCTTTAATTAAATAATGGCCTGAGGTATCCGTAATTTCATCGCGTGTATCGCTTACCGTCATTACGGCAATGTTTAATGCTATTTGTGATTCAGTTGTATGGCTCATAAGATCTTCTTGAAAAAGTTAGTTATTACAGTAATTAACTTGCTACTGTTCAGTATTACATTTTTATAAGTATTGGTGTTTATTATATAATTCACAATAACACCTGCGCTCATGTAATCCAAAAGACTAATTTGGTGGGTTTATTGTTACTTTACTGTTGTGAGTATCTGTTTTTAATAGTATTAGTAGCTGCTTCCTTACGAATATACAGGGCTAATAGTTCATTTTCAAAGTAAGACGCGCGTATTTATAAGCGTTATTGTTTAATAAAAATAACTTACCTTATTAAAAAAGTAACTTTAACTAACTGACCTGATAACTTAAAAACTATTTTCACCCTTTTATTGCCTATATATTTAACTACTTGGTATTGTGTGAAAAAATAATGAGATGCTTTATATGACTAAACCGCCATTAACCTACCAACAACAACTTCGCTACTCGCGTCATATAATGCTTCCTAAATTAGATATAGAGGGGCAAGAAAAAATATGGCAGTCGCATGTGCTAATTGTGGGGTTAGGTGGTTTGGGCTGCCCTGTTGCACAGTACTTAGTTGCCTCAGGTGTGGGAACATTAACGCTTGTAGATAACGACGTGGTTGATGCGACTAACTTGCAAAGGCAGGTGCTTTACAAACAAACAGATGTGGGAAGCTTAAAAACACACGCCGCTAAAGCGCAGCTAACTCGCTTAAATAATGAAATAGATATACACACAATCGATGCAATTTTAGATGAAAAGTCAACGCTTGACGAGTTATTAAGTAATATTGATATAGTCATTGATTGCTCTGATAACTTAACTACACGTAATGTATTAAACACAGCCTGTTATAAAACAAAAACCCCATTAGTATCGGGCGCTGCAATTAGAATGGAAGGCCAAGTTGCCTGTTTTACAATGCAAGAAAATAGCCACTGTTATGAGTGTTTATCGCAGTTCATGTCTGATCAAACACAAAGCTGCTCAGAATCAGGCGTGCTATCACCCATTGTAGGATTAATTGGCAGTATTCAAGCCACAGAGGCGTTAAAAATGCTTGCGGGTTTACCAAGCGGATTGAGCGAGCATTTACTGCTAGTTGATGGGTTAAGTATGGAGTTTAATCGCTTTAAAATTACAAAAAACAGTCACTGTGCTACGTGCAGCTAAAACCGACTTTACACTACTCTAGATTATGAATAGTCGCATAAAGTGTATCGCCTTCTTTATAGTTGTTTTGATCCCATACTCTTGCTGAAAGTAAGCAATACAGGCTTTGCCCGTCTACATCTAGCGTAAGTTGCCATGTTTTATCTATAAGTTCTGCACTGTGCAGCGAACATATCAAAACATTGCTGTTATTTGTATTTAATGGCATTTCTGCACTTACTGATATTTGCTCACACTCTAATATAAGTTTATTTCCTTGCTCTACAGCGCTAGGTAATGCAAATAGCTGCTGCTCGCTTTTGTGTAGTTTAAGCAAATACACACCGTATTTTTCATCAAATGTGATGATTTGAAAGTTAATTAAGCTTAGCGGTGCTTGTTTATCATTAGCGTAAATAGCTTTAGCGACCTGCGCACTTGGGCCGTGATTAATTACCTTACCACTATTAAGTTGCACAAGGGTATCGCAACAAAACAACAGCTCCTTTAAAGAGTGGCTCACTATTATAAATTTAATATTAAACGTTGCCGCCAATTCACTTAATGTTGAGAGTGTTTTAAAGCGCAGTGGCCAGTCAAGAGCGCTAAATGGTTCATCTAAAATAATAAATTTTTGCCCTGCTAATAATGTGCGGGCAAATACAACACGTTGGCGCTCTCCACCCGACAAACTATGTACATCGCGCTTTAATAACGGGTGTAATTCAAGCGCCTCTATTACTTTTTGCTCGGTTAAATCAGTTTGCCTATTAGTACAATGTTTTTGTGTAAACGCTAAATTACCTGCCACATCTAAATGCGGAAATAATGGGCAAGATTGAACTTGTAACGTAACACCGCGTTGTTCAGTTGGTAAATGATGTACCGATTTATTATTTATGTAAACACTCTGCTCACCTTCAAGGCCACTAATACAACGTAGCAAGGTGGACTTACCCGAGCCGGACGGGCCAAAAATTCCCGCAATAGTAAAAGATTCAAGATGAAGGTTTATGTCTAAATCAAAGCTATTTAGCGATTTATAAAGGGCTAACTTAATCATACTATTGCTTAACCCCCACTAGGCTTTTATTAAATTTAAATAACAGCACTAAACAGGCAAACGAAATAGCGAGTAAAATAAGCGAAAGCTGATGCGCAGCTGCATAATTTAACGATTCCACGTGGTCGTACAAAGCAATAGAAACCACTTGAGTCTCTCCTTGTATGTTGCCACCAATCATCAGCACTAAGCCAAACTCCCCGAGTGTATGCGCAAAACCCAATGCAAACGCACTCCCTATACTGGGTTTTAATAACGGTAAAATTAAATAAACAAAGCGTTTAAAGTGGCTCAAACCCAAGGCAATTGCAGCCTCGTTATAGGTTTGATTAATTTGCTTAAACCCTGCCACTAAAGGTTGCATTACAAAAGGCAAAGAATAAAAAAGTGAACCAATAGCCACCCCCTGAAAACTAAACGCCAGCTGGGTACCTGTTAACCAAAACCAAAACTGCCCAACAGCATGCGTGGGTGAAAATAAAACAAGTAAGTAAAAACCAAGTAAAGTAGGAGGAAGTACAAGCGGCATTGCAATGAGTGCCTCTAAAAACGGTTTAAATTTACCTCTATACCCTGCTAACTTATATGCAACAGGAATACAGAAAATAAGCAGCAGCACAGCGGTTATAAAAGCTAACTTGACCGTTAGCCACAGTGCCGTTAAATCACTTTGAAGCATTGCTATCCTTTATTCTATACCCTAATTCAACAAGCTTTTTTTGTATGTTGCTACTCATTAAAAAATCCAATAGCTTTTGAGCGCTCAATATTTTTTTACTCGTTTTAATAATCACCCCCTGTTGAATAATTTCGGGGTACTCATTCGGTGGTATTAACTTATACGACAAATACCGTGGGTCTTGACTATTATTAAACGCCATTTTTAATGTAGAAACAGCCACGACCCCTACAGATGCATTGCCACTTTGAACAAACTGAAAGGCTTGTGTAATGTTATTTCCATATACATAACTTATTGGCTTTTTAAAATTGGCATTAGCGTAAAACTCAGACGCTTGCCCATAAGGTGAAAAACGCGGGTTAGCTATAGCTACTTTTTCATTTATTTTATTAGCATTAGGCTGCCATATAGCAAGTTCACCGAGCGCATAAGTAACTAATGTACTTTCACTAGCAAATCCCTCTTTGATTAATGCTTGCGGGCGCACATCGTCAGCCGATAAAAACACATCAAACGGCGCACCATGCACAATTTGAGAATATAACACCCCACTCGATGCTGCAGATATTTTTACTCGCATACCCGGAATTGGGGAGTCTTGCAGCAAGGTTTGTAACACGGATTTAAAATTACTTGCCACCGCAACATGTATTGTTTCTTTTGCGTTTAACGAGCTTGAAAACACGCAAATACCAAACAAAAAATAACCCAGCCATGTATTGTAAAGCTTTGACATTGTAAGTATTGTTTTAAAAAATGAATTAAGTAAGCAATATATATGAACGATGTTTGCAATGCACCCGGTTTATTACCTATAGAAACCGCAATCAGTAATATGTTGGACGCAATTAGCTTCAATAAACTCACCGAAACAATACCTTTAATGACTAGCGTTGGCCGCATTTTAGCTACTGATGTTAAATCAACAATTAATGTACCCGCATATGATAACTCGGCGATGGACGGCTATGCACTGTGTATCAGCGACGGCCTTACTACCTACAAACAAATAGGCAGTGTATTTGCGGGTCAAACCTTCGACAAAACATTAACGCCTGGGCAATGTGTAAGAATTATGACTGGTGCAGCACTGCCACCAGGTGCTAACGCCGTTGTTATGCAAGAAAACGCCACAGTTAATAACGATGAAATTACTTTTTCAGGCACTATTGAGCTCAATAATAATGTCCGTTTTGCAGGCGGGGACATTGAAAAAAACAGTGTGGTATTAAAAGCAGGCAGAAAGCTTAAAGGCGTAGACGTTGGATTATTAGCCTCTATTGGTATTAACGAAGTAAACGTTTACGAAACACTCAAAGTAGCCGTGTTCTCAACTGGTGACGAACTAATAGAGCCGGGTAATGCACTTCCTGCTGGCGCTATTTATGAAAGTAATCGCGCTGTAATTATTAGCGAACTTAATGATCCCAATATAGAGGTTATTGATTTTGGTATTATTCCTGATGACAAAACCCTAATCAAAAATATATTTTTAAAAGCGAACGAGCAAGCCGATGCCGTTATTAGCTCTGGTGGTGTATCGGTTGGTGAAGCCGACTTCACAAAAGAAGTATTAAACGACATTGGCGATATTCACTTTTGGAAAATAGCCATGAAACCAGGCAAACCCTTTGCCTTTGGCAAATTGCCAAACAGCTACTTTTTTGGTTTACCTGGCAATCCAGTTTCTGCCGCCGTTACGCTTGAGCGACTTGTAAAGCCAGCATTGACTAAACTATCGGGCAATGAGCATAAAGCCACGCTGCGTTTAAAAGCAGTCACAACCCAGCAAATTAAAAAGCGCCCTGGCCGTACAGATTTTCAACGTGGTATTGCTAGTAACGATGAAAACAATAACCTTGTTGTTACACCTGTTGAAAAACAAGGCTCAGGTGTACTGTCGTCTCTTAGTAAAGCTAACTGTTTAATTGTAGTCCCTGCGCAAAGCGGAAACATTGCACAAGGCGAAACCGTTGAAGTAGAACTACTATAATACCAGCGAGCAATAATACAAAAAGCCCAACTAGGTCTTCACCTTGTTGGGCTTTTTAGTATTCGTTTATAAAACTAACGGTGGTTTAGAACAACGATTCAAAATCACCATTTGGAAATAAAACACCTGGAATACCACGAACAGCGGTAACCTCAGCAATTTTAGTATCCCCAAAATATAAACCGCCACTGTAATTACGCCCCGCTTGTTTTACATCTAACCAGCGACCGTTTTCACCTTTTGCAACTAGGCTAATATTACCATTAACATCGCGAATACGAAGATCCAACGCTTGTCCTTGAGTACTCACATATATATCCGTTGATGTTAGCTCTGTTAAATTATCTACAGCACCCACATAAGCAAATTTAAAATCGTTAGCGGCACTTAGTGGAAAATCTAATTCAAAGGTAAATGCTAAATCATCATTTTCTTCACCAATAAAAGGTGACGATTCAATTGCAGTAATGTGAAACGCGGTATTTTGAATATCACTCTCAAAATCACCTTGAAAATTAAAAGACGATAACGTATTAGACACCTCGCCAAATGAGTCTACAAAACGATTTAAATTTAACGACAAATCCCCTGCTAACTTACCATTAGCCTTATTAATAACAACATTAGTAGTGAGTTGTGCAATACCAGTATCAGCGTCTGGGTTTGTTTCGTTTACAACGTCAATACCATCAAACTGAATCAGTAACTCGCTAACATCAACACTCAGTACTGTTGCACCATTGGTTACCGTGGCACTCATTACCCCCTCAATTTTATTACCTAACACGCCACTTACTCTGAAAGTAGGAATAGATAAGTCTATACTAATGGGTAAGTCATCGTAGGTACCCGTAATAGCCCAAGTATAAGGCGATTTACTGTAATCAATGTCTAAATCTCTCAGCGAATATTGCCCAGCAGGCACTGAATCATCAGCCAGCGGAGAATAATTTGTTATCACCTCGTTGAGCGCATTAGTCAGTGCTGTACGCGTTGCTTGAGTATCCTCATCAAACGCGCCCTCAAGTTCAGCAAACTTAGCATCAAGTTCTTCTGAGTAGCTTTTTTCTTGAAGCCTTGCCACGCCAATAATGTTTCTAACATCAACAAGTAGCTCTCTTGACTCTAAGCTTTGTGCTTCGCTTACACGTGGCTCCCACTGCTGATAAGTAGTAACACTCGCAATGGTTTGGTTTACTTGGCCAGCAACGTTAGGTAGTAAGCCATTTCCCTGTTCATTAAACAGGTTATCAGGAATATATTGAGCAGCTAATTGGCTGTAATCTTGCCATGCTTGCTGCTCAGTATCATTACTAGAAAAGGCATTAAATGCAGCGTTAACATTAAATGTGCTGTCGGCTACGCCTGCTATAATTGCGGCATACGTAAATGCATTTGTAACCATTTCAGCTTCAACACTGGCAGTAAGGTTACTGTGCGTTAAATGATAAAATGGCGTGGCCGATAAACTGGCCTTTGCTGCACTTAAGCCGGCATCAGTAATCGCTGTACTTAAAGGAGAAAAATACACCGCGTTAACACCAGGGGCAATAAACGCATCGGCCTTATAATTTAATGTAACAGACGTTGGTTCTTGAAAATCAACTAAACGGTTACCGTTTAAATCATTAGGATCATCACGTACTGTTCTGCCACAACCGGTAAATCGTGGACAAGATAGCAAGGTATCATCAGGTATAAATTCAAAGCGACTGTATGTAAGCGGCGTTACACTTATGCTAAACGTATTAATGTTATCTACTTCAATCGACTCTTGAATAACACCTTCGTTATTTAAAATATTGAGTGTACCCTTCGGCGACTGCCAGTTGGCGACATAAAAACGTGCTGTAGAATTAGTTGTAATTTGAGTTACACTAACGCTTTCGTTGTTATCAGTACTCGAAGATGATCCACCACAACCCGCTAATGCTAGTGCAACCCCTAAAGGTATTATTTGTTTTAACATCTTCATTCCTTAAAACTTAATGTTCATGTACCAATTTATATTTGCATAATATGCTTTATCCAAATCTAAACTATCGGTTTGCAAATTAAGACCAAAATACTTGCTTTCAATCCCCACTAAGTAAGCCTTGCTTTTAGTTTCGTAGCCAGCCTGTACTTTCCAATGGTCCCAAAAGTGAACTCGCCCTTTTAACTGGCTAAATGTATCTTGATCATAGCGTTTAAGAGTTAATTGAGTCGAAAATCGATCATTAATTCTGTAATCAGCAAACGCTTGCATGCGCATTTTCATGTCAAAATCGTGAGATTGCGTATTACCAAATGACGACGTTTTTAATGATACCGTTGGCTGAGTTATTATGTCGCCATTGTCGTTTTGGCTAAAGGGGATCTCAGTGGTTTGGCCGTTAACAAAACCACTGTCTTCGTAATCTGTTTTGTAAATTAAGTCTTTAACGCTAAAACCTACATGTAACTCGTCATTTACTTGCCAATCAGCAAAAATATCTAGGCTGTAACCTAGCCCTTCTGGGTTTTCAGAGGGAGTAAACTTTTTAAATAAAATATCTTTTGAATAGTTATAATCTACGGAAATATCGCCTTCTACTTCATCGCTATAAATGCGCCCATCAACAATTCCGTCTTGAAAATGCGTACTCGCAAATACAGACAGTTTTGGGGTAATGGTTAATGCGTTTTTGTCTAAAAATTTAAAATCGTAAGACACAAAAACACCATTAGACGTTGCCTGTTTGGCGTCTAAATAGTAAGTGTAATATCTATCTTCAAAAGCAAGATCATTTTTTTCGGTGTGTGTGTATTTTGCCGTATCAGGGTCAAAGTTTAATACGTAGTCAAAGCGACTTTGCAGTCCAACTTTAAAGTTACCGTATCCGACACCTACTTCAAAAATATTGTACGTAAATGCACTGTCACCCGATGTCAGCGGCGCATCAAAGTCATCAACAAATGCCTGAACTGGTTGCGCTTCGGTATAGATTTCTGCGTCAAAATGAGTAAAAACTTGAAACTGATTATTGGCGGATGCAAGTGGAGAAAGTAGAGCTGATGAAAATCCTAGCAAAAGAATTTTTTTTTTCATAATTTAATCGCTTTCAATAAAAAAAGGGAAAAGCGCAATGCTTTTCCCTTTAATAGTTTAAAAATTACTTGCTTGAGTCAATTAAATCAACATCAATGTAATCCATCGTTACACCATCAATGTAAGTGATTGAAAGCCCATTAGTAACTTTAGTAGCAGTACCAAACGACATCATCATGCCTTCGTACATAGCTTTAACGTCGCCAGTGTAACCTGTAGACTCAGCACCCATAAGAGATAATGTGTAACCCATTGCTGCGTCACCTTTAACCATTACATCTAACATGCTTTGATCTTCATCGCCGCTTGCGTCAACAGTACCCATAACTTTAAAGTCTAGGTCGCCCGACATACCTTCAAGAGTAACAGTACCCATGTCAGTCACGTCATCAGCAGTTACATTTAACATACCAGTAAACCCAGAATCACCGTCCATAATTGTAACGTGGTTCCAAGCTTCAGTATTAACGATTTCAGCATCATCTACTGTGTCAGCATCTACTTCGCCGTCAAATGTAAATATTAAACAAGAATCAATTTGAGTCTCGTCAATAGTGCCCGCTGCAAAGTCAACACAATCTGTAAGTGCGTTTGCTTGCGAATCTGCGGTCATTAGCTCAACCGTAGCATCACCGCCAACTAGCGTAGCGCCCCAAGCAACAACTAACTGGTCACCTTGGTAAGATGCAAATGCGTTAATCATTTCACCTGTGGTTTCATTGTTAAGTATCAGTATTAAATCGTCTAAGCTGTAAGCATAAGTCCAGTTAGGTTGACGAGTAGATGTACCTTCACCCACGTTCCCCATATCAGCAAGTTCGTTAATTACGTCAGCTAATACATCAGCTGCATCAAGAACTGCTTCACCACCAGTGCTTGTAAGTACAGTCATTGTGCTTAGTGACTCTGATGTTGCTTTAACAGATACAAGTACTTCAAACTTAGCAATTGCATCTTGCGCTGTTAATTGTAAAGCGTAAGCTGTAGCAAACTGCTCTGATGCAAGTTCAGCTTTAGCAGCAGCCGTAACAGCCATTGCCTCTGCAGCGTCAATTAAATCTTGCGCATCTGTACTGTCAGCATCTAAAGCTAAGTAAGCTTCTGCTGCAGCTAGTGCTTGTGCAATAGCAACTTCTAATGCGTCAACACTTGCAGCAAAGTCAGAAGCCGCAAGAATTGCAGCGTCTGCAAGTGCTAGCGCTTCAGCTGCATTTTCAGCGTTGTCTACCATTGCATCTTCAGCAGCAGATAGTGCTGTTGTAGACGCTGTTTCAGCAGTCATTGCAGCCGTTTCAGCTGCTAGCGCTAGTTCGTTAGTTTCTGTAGCAAGGGCAGCTGCTGCTGCAACTGCTGCATCAAACTCAGCAAGCGCCGCTTCAGCTTCAGTAACAAGTAATGCAAGTTCTGTGTTAAACGCTGCAACTTTTTCAATTTCAGCTGAAGAACCGGCTACTAGCGCGTCTGCATCATCTAAAATTTGTTGGTAATCAGAACTATTAGCCACAAGTAAAGTAGCAACAGACACTAAACCTTGAGACTGTACAAACAATGCATTCGACTCACCGGCTAAATCAGCAACTGCAGCTTCATTTACAAGTAACTCAACCGCATTTGAAAATGCTACTGCTGTGTCTGCGTCAACTACAGTGTCACCACCTAGTGCTTGTACTGCAACTAAATCATCTTGCGCAGCAGTAACTGAAGCCTGAATTGATACTAGCTCAGCTTCTGCAACCGTTACCGCAGCAGTTGTTTTAGCTGCAAGTTGCATGTAAAAACCATCGCCTACTGTACAATCGTCAGTACAACCAATTTTCTCAAGCGCTTTTTTAGATTTTTCAGCAGCCTTAGCTAAACCAGCATCACTTGCTGCGCCATTTTTAACAGCTTTATTTTTAGCCGCTTTTGCTTTTTTAGCAATACCTGTTGATTGTGCAGCAAATGCCGCCTTTTCAGCGTCAGTTGCATCTGGGTTGTTTACAGCAAATGCAGCAGCAAGCGCAGCTTCAATATCGCTTTCTTCACCAGTAGCAATTGCAAAGAAAATATTAGCCGTATTTGTAGCAGCTTGTTGCAGTGCAGTAGCTAGTGCAGCGATGTCTGCATCGTCACTACCTGTTACTTTACCTGCTTTAATACCAGCAATAAGTTTTGTCATGTTGCCGTTAATATCCGCAAGGCCTTGAATAGACGAAGCAAGTTGAGCTAACGATAATTTACCATCGTCTAGCATTTCTTCGCCGTCAACGTCAGTTAAATCGACTGCACCGCCGTTAGAAACATCACCTAGTAAAGAAGCTAGTAAAAGTGCTGTATCTGGGCCTAAAACTTGAACAAGCACATCTACGCTAGAATTAGCAATACCAGCAGCATCAACACCCTCACCCGCATCAATTAAAAGTTGTGAAACAAGCGTTGTTAAGAAAGTCGCGTTTGCTCTTAGTGAACGCGCTACGTTTGCATCGCCTAAAGCACCACTTGCGCCAGATGCATCTGCTTCTACCGCTGGAATAAATTTAACAACAGAAAGCTCTAAGTCTGTTTTGTACCATTCGCCAAACTCAATTGCTAAATCGCCATCGTTAACATCATCTTCTGCTGGTGCTTCGTCGTAAGTACCACAACCTAGGTATGCATCACAACGTAGGTAGCTGTCGTCGCCTTCAGCTGATGTTTTAACAGTAATGTATACTGGACCTGTAAAGTCGTCTTCTAGGAATACACTGTAACGACCGCTTTCATCTGTTAAAACAGCGTCTGGGTTTGCTGCTAAAATACTTGCCGCTACTGCTTCATCAGCAGCTTCTTGAGATAAACCTTCAGCAGAGAAAGTTTCAGCTTCCGCAGATGCCGCTAAACGAAATGGTACTGCTACCATTTGGCCTGTTGAATCCAATGTTGAAACGCTAACCACCGCGTTCATCATTGCACCTTTAACTGCTTTACCTGTTACTTCAACGTTAAACTGGACGCTATCTGATGAATCAAAAGACTCAACAGGTGGAACATAAACATTTCTGTCATTATCAGTACCACACGCAGTTAAGCCGAGTGTAAGTGCAACTGATGCCGCTATTGGTGTAAATTTGATCATACGCTTCGCCATTTATTTCTCCTTGATAGCCATGAAATAAGTATCTGAAAAAGTTTGGTTAAACTTGGGTAAGTTTATTCGCTGTTTACAAAAAATGTAAACAAGCACAATAATCTAACCTTTGTTAATAGAACTTTAAAAGTACCATTAAGCTATGAGTTGTTGCTACATATTTATACAAAAAAAATGATGTAATTTTAGTTTAACGCCATGTTTTAATTTTTATAGGCCTTAATTAAATTCAATAACCTAAGTTAGAGCCACAAAAAACCAACATGTTGATTTATAATATATCGTGTTTGTTGATTGATTATTACATTAAATTTAGTTTGTTAAATTTTTTCTTCAAGTATTTGCGACAGAACATTAAAAATAAATGTAGAATGGAGGTAAATTAACCCTAAAGAATTTAGTTTCTATCAAAAATAAAACTTTAGAATTAGGCAAGCCAATCCCTTGTTTATTATTTATTTTAAAATCCTGCTTAATTGTTACTGCATTATTAATACTGTTAAATTAACCCTAACTGACTATAAGGGTCTGTTGATCCTTAAAAGTTAATAATGCAGCAAAAAATGATTAAAAGGGAACCCTTACAAGCCCTTCCATCAATACTCTGGCGCTTCGACTCATACTCGCTTTGGTAACTTGCCAGTCGCCATTACTATTTTTAGCCTCAGCGCCTACTTTTAACGTGCCCGATGGATGACCAAAGTTCACCTCACTCAAAGCGCCGCCACCTGCAGCTAAATTAACTAACGTACCTTCTATAGCCGCTGCAGTGCCAATAGCAACTGCGGCTGTTCCCATCATGGCATGGTGTAACTTACCCATCGACATAGCACGTACTAATAAATTAATACTGCCCGCATCTATGTGTTTACCGCTAGATGAATTATAAGCCACAGGCTTAGCAACAAACGCGACTTTAGGTGTATGTTGGCGTGCTTGTGCTTCATTTACATTAGTAATTAAGCCCATTTTAACAGCGCCATAAGCACGTATTGTTTCAAGCTTTTTAAGCGCAGCGTCATCGTTATTAATGTCGTCTTGCAGCTCAGTGCCGGTATAACCAATAGCTTCAGCATTAATAAAAATAGTTGGAATACCCGCATTAATCATCGTCGCCTTTAGTGTGCCAACATCTGGCACCTCTAAGTCGTCAACAACATTACCTGTTGGAAATAAAGCCCCATCCCCATCAGCAGGGTCTACAAACTCAAGCTTTACCTCAGCCGCTGGGAACGTCACGCCGTCAAGCTCAAAGTCACCGGTTTCTTGTACTTCGCCATTAGTCATTGGTACATGCACTAAAATGCTTTTTTTAATGTTAGCCTGCCAAACACGTACAATAGCAATACCATTATCGGGCACTCGGTTTTTATCAACTAAGCCATTACTAATAGCAAACGCACCCACGGCAGAGGTTAAATTACCGCAGTTACCGCTCCAATCAACAAACGCTTTATCAATAGCAACTTGCCCAAACAAGTAATCTACATCGTGATTAGCTTGCTCACTTTTACTTAAAATAACCGTTTTGCTGGTGCTTGATGTTGCACCGCCCATGCCGTCGGTTTGTTTACCATAAGGATCGGGGCTGCCAATAACACGAAGCAACAAATTATCGCGCGCCTCACCTGCCACTTGGGCAGGCTTTGGCAAATCGGTTAAATTAAAAAACACACCTTTACTCGTGCCGCCGCGCATGTAGGTCGCGGGCACTTTTATTTGTGGTTTAAACATTTTAAAAAATCCTTATTAGGCGTTTGTCGCTTCTAAAAAGTCTTGAGCAAAACGCTGCAATACACCACCAGCAGCATAAATAGAAAGCTCTTCTTGCGTATCTAATCGGCATTTCATTGCTGTAGTAACTACCTCGCCATTTTTGCGGGTGATCACAAGCTCCAATGTTGCGCCCGGTGCCGGTACGCCTTTTACATCGTAACTTTCACTACCATCAAGGTTTAGTGTTTTACGTGTAGTGCCTGGTGCAAACTCAAGCGGTAAAACGCCCATGCCAATTAAATTAGTACGATGAATTCGCTCAAAGCCTTCAGCGGCTATAACTTCAACACCTGCAAGCCTAACCCCTTTTGCCGCCCAATCGCGTGACGATCCTTGCCCGTAGTCAGCACCGGCCACAATAATAAGCGGTTGTTTACGTTGCATGTAAGTTTCGATTGCTTCCCACATGCGCGTGTTTTCACCCTCAGGCTCTATACGCGCGTAAGACCCCTGCTTAACGTCACCGTTTTCATCAAGTACCATTTCGTTAAGTAATTTAGGGTTTGCAAACGTGGCACGCTGCGCAGTTAAATGATCGCCGCGGTGCGTTGCATAAGAGTTAAAATCTTCCTCTGGCACATTCATTTTAGTGAGGTACTCGCCCGCAGCACTGCTTGCCATAATTGCGTTAGAAGGCGATAAATGATCGGTCGTAATATTGTCACCCAATACCGCTAATGCACGCATACCACTCATGGTGCGCTCACCGGCAAGTGCCCCTTCCCAATAAGGCGGGCGGCGAATATAGGTACTTTGCGCTCGCCAATCATAAAGTGGATCGTTGTCTTCACCGTAATCTACGGTTAAGTCAAACATAGGCTCGTACACTTTTTTAAATTGCTCAGGCTTAACGCTTTGCTGAATAACCGCATCTATTTCTTCATCGGACGGCCATAAATCTTTAAGGGTTACATCATTACCGTGTTGATCTTGCCCTAAAATATCTTTTTCAATATCAAAACGGATCGTGCCCGCAATAGCATAAGCAACAACCAAAGGCGGTGATGCTAAAAAGGCTTGTTTTGCATACGGATGAATACGCCCGTCAAAGTTACGGTTACCCGAAAGCACAGCCGTTGTGTATAAATCGCGATCTATCACTTCTTTCTGAATAACAGGGTCAAGTGCCCCACTCATACCATTACAAGTCGTACACGCAAAGCCAACAATACCAAAGCCAAGTTGTTCAAGCTCTGACAATAGGTTTGCGTCTTCAAGGTACGATTGCACAGCTTTAGAGCCCGGCGCTAACGACGTTTTAACCCACGGTTTGCGCATTAAGCCTTTTGCATTGGCATTGCGTGCTAACAAACCTGCCGCAATCACATTACGTGGGTTACTGGTATTGGTACAGCTGGTAATTGCCGCAATAATACACGCGCCGTCTGGCATTAAACCGTCTTCGTTTTCAACAATACCCGAAATACCTTCTTTCGCTAAATCGCTAGTTGAAACACGACGATGTGGGTTAGAAGGCCCCGCAATATTGCGGCCAACGCTCGATAAATCAAAAGTCAAAACACGCTCGTATTTTGCCGTTTTTAAGCTATCGCTCCAAAGGCCAGCCGTTTTAGCGTAGTTTTCTACAAGGGCTATTTGCTCTTCATCGCGCCCAGTTAAACGTAAATAGTCTATTGTTTTATCGTCGATATAAAACATAGCCGCAGTCGCACCAAATTCTGGCGTCATGTTTGAAATGGTTGCTCTGTCACCAAGCGTTAGCGCATCAGCGCCTTCGCCGTAAAATTCTAAATAGGTCGATACAACACGCTGCTCGCGTAAAAACTCAGTAATCGCCAACACAATATCGGTAGCGGTAATACCCGGCTGGCGAGTACCCGTAAGCTCTACGCCTACAATATCGGGTAAACGAATGTAAGATGCGCGGCCAAGCATAACGCTTTCAGCTTCAAGCCCGCCTACACCCACAGCAATAACACCTAATGCATCAACATGCGGGGTGTGGCTGTCGGTGCCTACAAGCGTATCGGGGAATGCAATGCCATCTCGGTTTTGAATAACAGGCGACATTTTTTCAAGGTTAATTTGATGCATAATGCCGTTACCAGGCGGGATCACATCAATATTTTTAAACGCGGTTTTAGTCCAGTTTATAAAATGAAAACGGTCATCGTTGCGGCGGTCTTCAATGGCACGGTTTTTTTCAAATGCCTCAGGATCAAAACCCGCATGTTCAACCGCCAACGAATGGTCAACAATTAACTGCGTTGGTACCACAGGATTAACTTTAGACGGATCGCCACCTTTAGCCGCAATTGCATCGCGCAAGCCTGCTAAATCAACAAGGGCTGTTTGGCCTAAAATATCGTGGCATACCACACGTGCCGGATACCACGGAAAATCTAAATCTTGTTTACGCTCAATTATTTGGCTAAGTGCATCGGTTAGCATAGCAGGGTCGCAGCGGCGCACTAAGTTTTCGGCAAATACTCGCGAGCTGTAAGGAAGTGTGGCATAAGCGCCTGGTTTAATAGCATCAACTGCGGCTTGAGTATCGTAGTAATCTACATTTGAGCCCGCAAGCGGTTTGCGGTACTGAGTATTGTTAATTATGGTCATAATAAAAATTCGCTAATAAGTGACGGGAAATAAAAAGGCAAAAAGGTGAGCTAGGCTCACCTTAAATGCTAACTAATTAGCCTCTTGATTCAATTGGCGTATAGCTGCGTGCATCTGGCCCAGTGTAATCTGCACTTGGGCGAATAATACGGTTATTAGCACGTTGTTCTTTTACGTGAGCTGTCCACCCTGTAACGCGGCTCATTACAAATATTGGCGTAAACAACTTAGTGGGAATATCCATAAAGTGATAAGCCGATGCATGGAAAAAATCCGCATTACAAAATAACTTTTTCTCGCGCCACATAACTTCTTCACAACGAACAGACACCGGGTAAAGCACATCATCGCCCACCTCTGCCGCTAATTTTTCAGACCACTTTTTAATAATTACATTACGTGGGTCTGACTCACGGTAAATAGCATGGCCAAAGCCCATAATTTTATCTTTACGCTCAAGCATACCCATTATTTCTTGCTCGGCATGGTCTGCACTAGTAAAGCCTTCAATCATATCCATTGCAGCTTCGTTTGCACCACCATGTAAAGGCCCGCGTAACGTACCAATAGCACCCGTTACACACGAATGAATATCAGACAAAGTAGAGGCACACACACGCCCTGTAAACGTAGAGGCATTAAACTCGTGCTCTGCGTATAAAATAAGCGACACATTCATTACCTGTGCAAACAACTCGCTAGGCGCTTTGTCGTGTAATAACGTTAAAAAGTGTGCACCTACTGAATCATCGTCTGTTTGTGTTTCAATACGAACGCCATCGTGTGAAAAACGGTACCAGTAACAAATAATACTTGGGAACACGGCAACCATGCGGTCAATCGCATCGTTTGCTTGGCTAAAATCAAGTTCCATTTCAAGGTTACCCAACATAGAGCACCCCGTGCGCATTACATCCATTGGGTGCGCGTCTTTAGGAATATTTTCAAGCACGGTTTTAAGTGCATCTGGCAAGCCACGTAAGCTTTTTAATTTTGCTTTGTACTCAGCCAACTCGCTAGTTGTTGGTAACTCGCCGCGTGAAAGTAAAAACGACACTTCTTCAAACTGCGCTTTTTCAGCCAGTTCGCTAATATCGTAACCACAATACGTTAAGCCCGATCCACTTTGGCCCACTGTACATAATGCTGTTTGACCTGCTACTTGTCCGCGTAAACCTGCGCCGCCTAATGCTTTATCTACCATGATCTTCTCCTATCTTAAATTTGTGTGTGTTATCTAATTTAATAGTTATTATTTGTCAGATTTTGATGAAAAAAGGTTATCGAGTGTGTTTTCGTACGTGTGGTAATCTAAAAAGTCGTAAAGCTCAGCGCGGGTTTGCATGTTTTCAATTTCGCTTTGTTGTGAGCCTTCATTTAAAATAGCCGAATACACGTTAAGAGCCGCTTTGTTCATTGCTCTAAACGCACTCAATGGGTAAAGCACCATTTCAACACCTACATCACTTAATTGCTCTTTGGTGTAAATTGGCGTTTGGCCAAACTCAGTAATGTTAGCCAAAATAGGCACGTTTAACGCATTGGCAAATGCTTGGTAATCGGCAAGGTCGTGCACGGCTTCAGCAAAAATAGCATCAGCGCCGGCCTCAACACAGGCTGCTGCGCGGTCAATAGCCGCATTTAAGCCTTCTTTTTGAAACGCATCGGTACGCGCCATAATGTAAAAATCGCTATCGGTTTTTGCATCTACCGCCGCTTTAATACGGTCAACCATTTCGCCTTGGCTAACAATTTCTTTGTTAGGGCGATGGCCACAACGTTTTTGCGCCACTTGGTCTTCTATATGAAAACCCGCCGCACCCGCTTTAGTCATTTCTTTAACGGTACGTGCAATATTAAACGCCCCGCCCCAGCCTGTATCAGCATCAACAAGTAAAGGTAAATCGCTGGCGCCCGTAATACGGCGAATATCTTCAAGTACGTTGTCTAGGCTGGTCATGCCTAAATCAGGCATACCGTAAGAGGCATTAGCAACACCCGCACCCGAAAGGTAAATTGCTTGGTGGCCCATTTTTTCAGCCATCATGGCTGTGTAGGCATTAATAGTGCCCACTACTTGTAATGGGCGATTATTAGCAATAGCTTGTTTAAATTTATATCCTGCTGACATGTCATTTCCTCTCTTTGAACGGTGGCTACATGGAGTAACTTATATTTTTAATCTTTGTATATGACGCTTTAACTATTTTGCTTAACATTTAGCTTTTAGCGGCTTTTACCAATCTGTATGAGTAAACAGTTATTCAGATTGGTATAAATCAAATTTGGTTTGAATATTCGCTTGCGACGCACTTATATGGCGCTTCATTAGCATTTCGGCCAGCTCGCCGTCGTGGTTTTCAATCGCGTTAATAATAGCTAGGTGTTCGTCAAACGCTTTTGATACACGCGGCCCCACCATACCCATTTGCACGCGGTACATGCGTATTAATTGATACAGGTCGTTACAAAGCAAATGAATCAAATGCGCGTTTTTACTACCTTTAATAATGCGATAATGAAAATCTAAATCGCCCGCTTCTTGGTAGTACGACTCGCCTTCTTTAACGCGTTGCGTTTGTAAATGTTGATTAAGCAATTGCTTTAAGCCTTTAATTTCATCAGGCTCCATATTGTCGGCAGCTAAGCGGCACGCCAAGCCCTCAAGCGAGCTACGCACTTGGTAAACCTCAATTAAACGCTCAGCGGTAAGGGCGACAACACGGCAACCTACATTGGCTTTACGCTCAACTAAATAACAGCTTTCTAGGCGGTTTAGCGCCTCACGCAATGTTGCGCGGCTTACACCGTAACGCTTTGCAAGCTCTGGCTCCGAAATTTTACTACCTTGGGCAATAGTGCCTTCAACAATCTCACGGCGCATATTTACAAATACCTGATCGGATGCGGTGGTAACGGGCGCTTCGTTTAAAAATGAGTCTGTCATAAGTTATTTTTTAGATTGTCGACAATTTGTATCGCCATAATGGGCGCATTAAAAAAACATGTCAACCCTAAAACCCAATATACAGGCTAAAAAACAGCCTTATTGTCGACACTATTAGTCTAAAGTATGAGCATAATAGTGTATAAATACCTAAAAACCACAAAGTGTCGACAGCGAAATTTAATTAAGTGGCGCGTTTTTATCACTGAAATTTAGTTATTTAAATGCTAAAATCGCGCTTTATTTTTAATGTACGAGCTAGCGCGTGAACGCCAATACTTTTATTCCTGAGCACTTTATAGACGACGTAAAAACCTACCTGCCAAATCATTTAAAGTTAGATGACTTTATAAATGCGTGTCGTCGCCCGCTCAGAAAATCTATCCGCGTTAATACATTAAAAATTACCGTTGAAGACTTTATTAACAAAGCAGAACAAAAAAATTGGCAACTTACGCCAATTCCTTGGTGTAGCGAAGGCTTTTGGCTAGAGCGCCCAAGTAATGAAGAGCAAAATCTAGCCCTGGGTAATACCGATTTACACCTAAGCGGCGCAATGTACGTGCAAGAGGCAAGCTCAATGCTACCGCCAATAGCGCTCAAACAAAGTATACAAACAAGCAACACCGTGCTTGATATGGCGTCGGCGCCGGGGTCTAAAACATCGCAACTAGCAGCACTAATGAACAACCAAGGTGTGTTGGTAGCTAATGAGCTTTCGTCGTCGCGTTTAAAAGTACTCAGTGCCACCTTAAAACGCATGGGCGTGGGTAACTGTGCGCTTTCACACTTTGATGGCGTTATATTTGGTAACTACATGTTTGAATGTTTCGATAGCATATTGCTAGACGCTCCCTGCTCTGGCGAAGGCACCGTGCGTAAAGACGCAGACGCATTAAAAAATTGGTCAATAGAATCAAACATTCAAATAGCCCAAGTACAAAAAGACTTAATAAAAAGCGCATTTTACGCGTTAAAACCCGGCGGCACGCTCGTGTATTCTACCTGTACACTCACCCCGCTCGAAAACCAACAAGTATGTGAATTTTTACTTGAAGAATTTGGCGAGTATATAGCGCCCGAGTCGCTTAGCGATTTATTTCCGGGGGCCGACAAAGCAACAACGACCGAGGGCTATTTGCATGTATGGCCGCAAACCTACGACAGCGAAGGCTTTTTTATTGCTAAGTTTAAAAAGCATGCAAGTTGTAACAACCCTAACCAAACAGTTAAAAAAGGCGCGTTTCCGTTTGTTGAGTTTGATAAAAAACCAACCACGGCATTTATGAGCGAGCTTAAAAAACACTTTGGTTTAAAACATTTACCCGGCACATTAATGCAGCGCGACAAAGAACTGTGGTTATTCCCGCAGGGGTTTGATGCAATTCAAAACAAAATTAAATACGCCCGCTTAGGCATTCAAATAGGCATTATTCATAAAAACGGCGTAAGGCTAACTCACGAATTTGCTACAGTTTTAGGCAATGCGTGTAAAACCAATACGTACGCGCTTAATAGTGAACAAGCAAACGATTACTTTAATGGTAAAGATGTACGACTAGCTGAGCCTACAAAAGAGCTAGGCGAAGTAGTATTAACTTTATGTGGCTGCCCTATTGGTCTGGGGAAATGGCAAAAAAATAAGATCAAAAACTCACTACCGCGCGATCTTGTGCAAAATACCCAGTTAATAAACTGGGAGTAAATACACGTAAATTACGTATAAAATGTGTACAACATAGTTAAGTGTTTGTATTAACTGCAGTATAAAAAACAACCTAAAAATGTGTAATTTTAAGAGCTTTGGCTATACTTAAAATACTTTCAACTTCTCCCTATGAATTAGAAAGTTTTTAGTTAGCGCAAGGCTCAAAAGAGCCCGTTATAGCCCAGAGTTTCCCTAAATCACTCTGGGCATTTTTTTGTCTACTTTAATTCACCAGTGAAATGAAATAAAAATTCACAAAGGGTAGCTCTGTGATTGATTAGTAATCAAGTAATTTAATCACCACCGAGAAGTAAAGCAGAAGACAAGGAGAAGTGACTAAACAAACTGCTATTTTCTCTGTGTAGCGCCAGCGACTCGGTGTGCTCTGTGGTCATATTATTTATAAATAAAAAGAAGCTTGCTCACGCAAGTTATTAATAATTGGTTAAATATTCACAAAGAGGTTAAGAGGCGCTGCGCTTTAGAGAAGTGTTCGAGTGATAAAGTAAGGAAACCATTATTAGTATTTTAATGTCTTCTCATTTACTCCTCATTTTGTTCTCTTTGTGCAAATGATCTTTTAAAAAAAAGCTACGCTCCTAACGTGAGCAAGCTCTACGTCTACAAAATAAAGTCAAACCTTACACCGTAGACGCGCAGCTTGCTGGCGTATAAAAGCAACGCTTTTACATTTAATTGATTAAAAAAATGATTATGTCACCACCGAGAAGTGAAGGAGAAGTAATATAAGGGCTGGTAAATGATTTGGGTTTAACTTTGTTTATCTCTGTGTAGCGCGCAGCGCCTCGGTGTTCTCTGTGGTCATATTATTTATAAATAACAAGAAGCTACGCTCCTAACGTGAGCAAGCTCTACGTCTACAAAATAAAGTCAAACTTTACACCGTACATTGCTAAGTGATTTTGTCACCACCGAGAAGCAAAGGAGAACACAAGGAGAAGTTACTAACCATTACTTATGTCTTCTCTGTGTAGCGCCAGCGACTCGGTGTGCTCTGTGGTTATATTATTTATAAATAACAAGAAGCTTGCTCACGCAAGTTATTAATAATTGGTTAAATATTCACAAAAAGGTTAAGAGACGCTGCGCTTTAGAGAAGTGATCTAGGGATAAAGTAAGGAAACCATTATTAGTGTTTTAATGTCTCCTCATTTACTTCTCTTTGTGCAATTGGTTTTAGTTATTTTTCACAAAGAGGTTAAGAGACGTTCCGCTTTAGAGAAGTGATTAAAACAATTAACTTATAAAATACAGTATTGGTTTTGTCTTCTCATTTGCTACTCATTCGCTTCTCTTTGTGCAATTGGTTTTAGTTAATTTTTCACAAAGAGGTTAAGAGACGCTGCGCTTTAGAGAAGTGATTAAAACAATTAACTTATAAAATACAGTATTGGTTTTGTCTTCTCATTTACTCCTCATTTACTTCTCTTTGTGCAATTAGATTTGGTTAATTTTTCACAAAGAGGTTAAGAGACGCTCCGCTTTAGAGAAATGATTAAAACAATTAACTTATAAAATACAGTATTGGTTTTGTCTTCTCATTTACTCCTCATTTACTTCTCTTTGTGCAATTAGATTTTGTTAATTTTTCACAAAGAGGTTAAGAGACGCTGCGCTTTAGAGAAGTGATTAAAACAATTAACTTATAAAATACAGTATTGGTTTTGTCTTCTCATTTACTCCTCATTTGCTTCTCTTTGTGCAATTAGATTTAGTAAATTTTTCACAAAGAGGTTAAGAGACGCTGCGCTTTAGAAAAGTGATCTAGTAATTAAGTAAATAGACCTAATTACTATTTTATTGTCTCCTCATTTACTCCTCATTTACTTCTCTTTGTGCAATTAGATTTGGTTAATTTTTCACAAAGAGGTTAAGAGACGCTCCGCTTTAGAGAAGTGATTAAAACAATTAACTTATAAAATACAGTATTGGTTTTGTCTTCTCATTTACTCCTCATTTTGTTCTCTTTGTGCAAATGATCTTTTAAAAAAAGCTGCGCTTCTAACGTGAGCAAGCTCAATGTTTACAAGTAAATGCAAGCAAACTTCATTGAGTCTTACTAAAGGCCTCGGTGGTGGGGTTTAAGATCTAATAACTGACATCTAAAATCTTTCCCTAAAAAACCTATTTACACTGTTTTTTAAACATCCAACTGTTTCTGACCGGCTCAAAATGAGCGCCAAATTTAAGCGACAAACATAAAATAGGTAAAGCATCTACCTGCTTAGCAATATCGAACGCACGTGAAAACTTATGGCCGTGCTTAGCCGCTAGTTTTAGCTCGTTAACATACAACGCTTTATATTTTGGAGGAAGTTGTTGCCAGTTCATTAGCGCTATTTCTATAGCGCCTAAATGCACCTCAATTTTATACGGGCCAACAAGCTTAGCTTGCTGAATATAATCGTACACCCGATCGTTAGGGCCATTTTGGTAACTCACCACCTTTGCCAACGCAATCCACGTTTCGGACCAGGTTTCACGTAGGGCTACCGACCTTAATAATAATTGCTCTATTTGTTGGTAACTTGTAGCTATATCATCTGACTGGTTTGTACTAACCGCTAACTTAAGCAATTTTACATGCGCCATTAACTGCAAATAATGAGGATGGGTTGGGTCAAGCGAGCTTGCCAAACTTATAGCGTCGTCTGCTAAGTTAAGCTGCTGTAAATCAATATTATTGCCCGTAATTTCCTGCAGAGTATTTTTTGCATTAAAGTACCACGCATTAGCGCGCATACTTTGTAAACTGGTATAACAAATAGCCAGTGTAATAAGTGTCAACACTAACACATTAACGTATTTAAACACCTTGTTTGAACTACTCATTAAATAACGACGCCGTTAAATTAAGTGGGTTAGTTACAAACAATGCATGAGCGCTATCCGCCCCCACTAACTCGGTAACAATACGTTTTGCTTTACTTAAAATAGGCGGCCTGCGCTTAACCGAATGCGCATCGCTTGCAACATAAGTCACTAAACCATTTTTAAGCATATCAACGCTAATGGTTTGCGCGTGTTCGCCCCACTCGCCTTCAATGCTAGATGCCGTTAACTGAAATTCACAACCCAATTGCTTTAAGCGCTCAATATAAAACGGCTTAGCTTGAATATCGCGGTTACGCTCTGGGTGCGGAATAATGGTTTTAATGTTTTGCTTAGCCAGCCAATTAATAAACTTGTCAAACCCTTGCGGCACATGGGAATGCGGTAACTCAAGTAACACATAATTAGCGCCATTTACATTGCCAATAAACGGCAGCTTTTTGCTCATTACCAAGGTCATTAGCTCTACATCAAGCCTAACCTCTGCCGCTACTGCAAGCTGTACATTAATATTTGCATCCTGCGCGGCGTGTTTTAATTTAGCTAGGTCGTCGTAAATATGCGAAGCCGCGTTATTAAAGCGGCCTAAATGAATGTGCGGGGTAGCTACCATATGGGTTATACCATCGGCTTGCGCCATGGTTAAAAGCGCTAAAGACTCTGTTAAGTCTTTAGCGCCATCGTCAAGCCCAGGTAATATGTGGGAATGTATATCTATCATAATAACCGTTATTTACGACTGTTCAGATTTTTGAGTGTAATCGTAATAGTCGTAGTAGCCATAATTATGTTCTTCTTTCGACTTAGTTATATCTACTTGGTTAACAACAACCCCAGCAATATGCGCTTTAGATTCAAACAAACGCTCAATACCTGCTTTAATAGGTTTAATGCGAGTTAAATCGGCTTTAACAACATAAATAACCGAGTCAGCATTTTGCGCAATAACCAATGCGTCACTCACCGCTTGGGTAGGTGGCGTATCTATAATTATATGGTCGTAAGTGTCTTTTAAGCTTACCAATAACTCATTAAAACGATTGCTCGAAAGCAGCTCTAACGGGTTACCCGGTATTTGCCCACTTGGCATAATAGTCACGCCCGACTGCTCGTCAATATGCGTACATTCACTTAATTGCTCAGTACCCACAATTAGGTTACTTAACCCTGGGTGAAATACCGGTATATCAAAGCGTTTTGCAATACTTGGTTTACGTAAGTCAGCGTCAATAAGTAATACTTTACCCATTTGCGCAAGCGACATAGCTAAATTGGTAGAGGTAGTTGTTTTACCCTCACCCGGCGAGCTAGAGGTAACCGCAATTACTTTGTGCTCGCGGTCTAGCTGGGTTAACAACAAACTGGTGCGGAACGTACGTACCGACTCTGCAAAACGCCTGTAATGTTCGTCAAAATAGGCATGTATACCAAAGGTGCTATTTTTAGGCACTTTAACAAACGGCAGTATACCTAACATGCGCTGCGCTAGTTTGTTTTCAACGTCGTTTTTATTTTTAATCGTGTCGTTAAGTGCGTCAAAAACAAAACTCATTACAACAGCAAAACCAAAGCTTGCTACAAACGCTAAAACCACAATGAGTTTTTTGTTAGGTTTACTTGGGTCTTTTGGTGCATATGCGCGGTCGGTAAAACGTGCAGCAGCCGAGCTAAAGTCGCTTGTTACTTCGGTTTCGCGCGAGCGAGATAAAAATGTATTAAATATATTACGGTTAGTTTCTACTTCGCGTTTAAGCTGGTTGTAAGCGGTTTCCTTACGGGTGATCTCTTGGTATTCGGCACGTATTTTAATTAAATCGGCCTCAAGGGCGCTAACGGTGCGGGTAATACGGTTAAGCTCTTTTTCAATACCAGTAATCAGGCCTTTAATTTGCTTATTTAAGTTACTTTTAACGGTAGCCAGTTCAGCTTTAGCTGATATTATTTTAGGGTGCTTAGGGCCGTAAACTTCGCTAAGCTCACTTACTTTACGCTCAACTAAAATAACCTCACGTTTTACATCTTGCACCACTTTGTGCGATGTAATTTCAGGCATGCTGCCTAATAGCTCTAAATTATTATTACCGTATTCGCTAATTACACGGTTAATACTTTGTAGGTTGTTTTTTTCGGTGCGGGCGGTTACTAATTGTTCAGACGTTTGCTCTAGCTCTTGGGTTACAAGCCCTGCAATACCTTCAATATCTACTAGTTTTTGCGCTTCACGGTAGGCTTGTAGTTTTTCTTCAGAGTCGTCAAGTTGCACACGCAACTGAAATAAACGCGTATTTAACCAGCTAGACGCTTGCTGAGTAATGCCCATTTTGGCGCGCATTTGGCTTTCTATGTAAACCTCACCAACAGTATTTGCCACTAAAGCAGCAAGCTTTGGGTCGCTCGACTCAAAACTAACTTTAACTAATTGCGTTTTACGAATTGGCGAAACCGAAAGCCTTTCTTTAAAGGCCTCAAGCAAGCCAAGCATTTCTAAATCTTGTTGCTCTTGCTCAGTAAGTTGTAGCTGTTCGGCTTTGTTTAAAAAAGGAAATAACCCTTTTACAAAACCAGTGGCCTCACCAATAAACGAAGGCTTAGGGATAAAATCGGCATGGGCTTTTAAATCAAGCTTAGTAATTACCTCTCGGGCAATACTGTCAGACTTAATAACTTCAAACTGGGTGAGGTAGTATTCTTTTTTAGATGAGTCGAGCCCGTAAACTTCGTCAAAGCTTACTGCTTTGCTTTGTTCGGCCTCAATTAACAATGTAGCGGTTGCAGTATAACGCGGTATTAGCGTTAACGTTATTAATGTAATTAATAGTGTAACAACTAGTGCAAAACTTAAAATTCGCCATTTATTACGTTTAATAACAGTTAAATAAGCGCTTAAATCTATTACTTCTTCGCTTTGTGGGTTTTCGTTTATTTGGTTCATTTATTACTGCCCTAACAATTGCTTAAAACAAGCGCTGTTCTATTTTTATTGTATCGCCCGCTGCAATTTGGCTATTTAAATCACCTTTTTGTTGCTGCTGCTTAGTTTGCTCTTTAAATATGTATATTTTATCAAGTGATGCGCGCTCGGTTAAACCACCGGCCAGTGCCACGGCTTGGTTTACTGTCATTGCGGGTTGGTACGGGTATGCGCCAGGGCTTTTTACCTCACCATGTATGTAAAATGGGCGGTACTCAATAACTTGTGCATACACGTTAGGGTTTACTAAGTAGTCGGGCTTTAAACCTTGGGTAATTAAGTTTTCAACTTGCGTTGTACTTAAACCAGCTAATTTAATTTTACCTAAAAACGGGTAACTTACCTCACCGCTGTTACCTAACAGTGCAGTAACCTCTAGGTCGGGCTGGCCAAATACTTTTATTTCAACCTTATCGCCCGCGCCTAAAACGTAATCTTGCGCAGCATGCGCAAGATCACCCATTACTAAATTTATAAATAAACCAGTAATAAAAATACCAAATTTCATTAATTAGCCTTTAGTGCAAATGTAAAGTTAATACCTACAACCATGCGGTCAAACTTTAGCGCGTCTTGCGTTGAGTCTTTATCAATAAAGTCAACATAGGTCGAAACCATACCAAAACTGTTTGTGGTGTAGCTTACTGCAAAGTTAGCATTGCTTGTTTTGTCTTTACGGCCAATTTCACCTACGTATTTTTCGTCGGTGTACGACAAGCCAGCACTCGTGCTTAGTTGGTCGTTCCAATCGTGAGTCCAGGTTGCACGGTATACACTTTCACGAATGTAATCGCCTTCAACTAGTGGGTCTTTTGCGGCACGGCTAGTACTAAAGTCAACAAACGAGTAACTAAGTGGTTGCCAAGTAACGCCCGCTTCCCAGCTAAGTCCGCTAAAGTTTTCACGCTGCTCTGCGGCAAAATCCTTTTTTTGGTAACCTAATTTAACCGATCCTGATGTAAGCGCAGTTGCATCCCACTCCATACCAAACAACACTCTTACGTCGTCTGAGTCACGGCTAATGCCGCCGGCGTCAACCACATCGTAACGGTAGTCTTCTTGTTTTAGCTCTAAAAAGGTACGCGTAGCGGCTTGGGTATTGTAGTAACCAACAATACCTAGGGTTGTTTTATCAAAATCACGAAATTGCGAAATAGCCCTAAAGTTTTGGTATTTTTTATTAAAAAAGCCACCCATTAATGCAACTTGTGCTCTTGAGCTTTCGGCGCCAAATTCGTAACGGCCATTTAAGCTTTGTTGTTGGTATTCAACTAATTCGTTTACGGCATCGCCTAGGCCTTCGGTTAAACCGCTACCGCGTGGTTCAAACAACCAATCGGCGGTGGCGTTAAAGTCAAGCCTGTGCTTACTTGTAAATTCGTTATGGGTGGCAGCGCTTAAATTAACTTGGGTAAAGTTATCGGCGCTGTCTTTATTATGTATGCTTGTACTGGTTGCAACATTAACGTTGTAGTAGTTAACCCCGTCTTCTATTAGTGCGTCAACATTTGGCGCTATAGTCCAAATTAAACGCGACTCTTCGTCGGTTGGGGTACTAAAAAAGTTATCGTTACTGCTAATACCTGTTGTTAATGTAGGCGTAATTTGTGCGCCATCTTTAGTCATAACACTGCCTGGGTCTAGCGCTGCCATTGCGGGAGTTGCTACCCCCATACCTGCAACTAATAGTAAACCTTTAACGGGGCTAGTAAGCGTTTGCATTTTTAAATCCCTTAAATATTGTTAAAAAAATAATTTTTATGTCAAACCATAACGACCAGTGCTTAATGTAATGTAAATCGTACTCTACACGTTTGGCCATTTTGTTTAGGGTGTCGGTTTCGCCCCGCCACCCATTAATTTGTGCCCAGCCAGTAATACCTGGTTTTGCTTTATGCCTAACCATATAAAAGTCGACCTTTTTACGGTACTCCTCGTTATGGGCTACCGCATGTGGCCGCGGCCCCACTATCGACATATCGCCTTTTAATACATTTATAAATTGGGGTAGCTCGTCTAAGCTAGTGCGGCGTAAAAAACCACCTAATGGCGTTACACGCGCATCGTTTTTAGTGGCTTGTGTAACAATATGGCTATTTTCGGTCACACTCATAGAGCGGAATTTCCATACCTTAATTTTTTTACCATCAAGCCCGTAGCGGTCTTGCTTAAATATAACAGGCCCTTTTGACGTTATTTTTACAGCCGCAGCAATAACCACTAACAATGGTGAAATAAGTAATAAAATAAGGCTGGCTACTATTATGTCTTCGGTGCGTTTAATAAATTCGTGCGCACCTATAAAGGGCGATTCAAACACACTTAATGTATCTACCTCACCTACATGTTCTATGCGCGCATGTATAAGGTTCGAGAGCAAAAAGTCAGGTATTATATGTACATCTACCGTGGTGTCGCCCAATTGTTTTAAAATATCAGCAATGCGTTTTTCGGCCTTTAACGGTAATGCAATGTAAAGTATGTCTATTTCACCCGCTTTAGCTGCATCTACAGCCGTTTGTATGCTGCCTTCAACACTATCAATAGCCAGTTTATCGCTTAAGCGCTCTGGCTTACGGTCGTCGTAAAAGCCTTTAAACTTAAAACCTAGCTCGTCGTTGTTGTCTATTTCGGTAAATAAATACGCACCGCTTTCGGTAGCCCCTACAATAGCCACATTACGCAAGTTCATGCCTAATTTACGGCGGTTACGCTTGTATAAAAACACCGTTAAACGCCACGTATATAAAAACAGCATGCTACAAAAAAACCAAATACTTAAACCAATGCGCGAGTAGGTTTCGGTAAACTTAAACATAAACGAAATTACAAACAGGCATAAAAATGCAATAGTTAACGACCCCCACGCACACAACACCATGCTCCTAAACTTACCTGCTCGCCACGAGCGGTACGCCGAAAACAATTCGGCGCAATACATATAAGCCACAGCAACAAAAAGTACTGCAACTAAGTAGGCAGTATTAAAGGTAAATGAATAAATAAGGGAAGAAAGCTGAAACGCTAAAAAAAGGCATAGTAAATCGAACAAACGATAAAAGTTTGCATCAGAAGAGCCCGAAGGCTTAAACGTCCTTGAAGTAACCACACTAAAGTCCCTCTAGTTTTGTATTTTTATGTAACTATTAAGCTACCGTTAATATAGAACATTAAGCAGTTATATTCAATAAATATAACCCTAAACACCTAGTTAATTAGCATTAAAATAGCTTACCCTTTTAACTTGTTAAATTAATTAACAAAAGTGAGGATAAACTTTTATTTACAATAACCGAATTTTTATTCTTATTTATCATAAAAATAACATTTAACCTTTTGTTTTATTATGCTGTTGTGGCGCTAAAAACTTTAAAGTGCATTGCAATGGATAGAAATATGCCGTTTTTAAAGCTCAGTACTAAAGCTTTATCCATAAAAATAGCTAAGCACATCTATAAATATATCTACATCAGATTTAGCTAGCTTATTAATCCCTGCAGCGGCTTTACGCCCGCCGCCAGTAGCAAATTTACAACAAACTTCATCGGCGCCAGTTCTATTATTAAGAGGTGCACGCACACTAACCAAATAACTACCGTCTTCGTTTAAAGTTAAAACAGCATGTGCTTTGGTTGGATTTCTGTTAGCAAGCTCATTGCCGTAAACACCACTGATTCGCCTAGCCCATGGCATACACGGTAAAATATATACTTCACAAATATCATTACAAATATATGGTGAAATGGCAGTAATATTTGCATAATCTGCTTGGTATGCAGATTGTAACTTATAAAAAACCGAGTTTTTGTTTAGCTGTAAACTAAAAGGATCGCTTATATCACGCAACAAACAAAATAAATCAGCTGGATTAATATGCAAATCATCAAGTGACGCCCCATACCCATTGTAATTAATTAAGGTACCGAGTTCGTTTAAAAACGATTTTTGCTGTTCATCAAGGTTATATTTGTCAGCAAGCTTATTGGCTGTCGCTATTAAGTTATCACCATAAGCAGCAGTAATAGCCCAGTTTATGTATGTGTTGCCAATCATTTCACTAATTAACAAACTAGTACATACCTCAGAAGATGTATCAACTAACGTGGTTAAATAATCAGATTTAGGAACAACCCCCGCTCTGTGATGATCGCAATAAAAAACAGTAATACCTTTGTTTAAAATGCTTGTTAAGGCCTGAGTATTTTTTTCCATTGAAAGATCAAGTGCGTTTACATGAGTCGCATCTGTTAAATCAACGTGTTTCAGTAAACTATTATCACGCTTAACGCCTGTTATTAATTTACTTTCTACGGGGTTACTTAAACGCAATTGAATCAAAGCAATAATGCCATCGGCATCGCCATTAAATACATCGTAAATCATTTATTAAATCCTAATTTATAATTATTGAAAATATCCGTTTTGCTTTAAATAATTCACAATTTGCAACGCACAATCTTCAACAGAAGATTCAGCCGTTTTAATAACTATGTCTGCATTTTGCGGAGCTTCATAGGTAGAGTCTACGCCTGTAAAATTTTTTATTTCACCCGTTTTAACTTTTGCATAAAGCCCTTTAGGGTCACGCTGCGCACATATAGCAAGCGGTGTATCTATAAAAATCTCTATAAACTCACCTTGGTTGAGCTTTTTAGCAATCATTTCTCTGTCAGATTTAAACGGGGAAATAAAAGCAGAGCAAACCAATAAACCTGCATCAACAAAAAGCTTTGCTACCTCACCAATTCTTCTTATATTTTCTACTCTATCAACATCAGAAAACGTTAAATCACCATTTAAGCCATGGCGAATATTATCACCATCTAGCACGTAGGTTTTGCAACCACTGTCATGCAACATTTTATCAACAGCATTAGCAATTGTTGATTTACCCGAGCCACTTAAACCTGTAAACCAAAGTACGGCAGGTCTATGCTTGTTACTTTTAACTCTATCATCATGGCTAACGGTAGCTTGGTGCCAAACAACATCTGACGATTTTTCAGTTTCTGACTCTACCGTTTTATATGGATTTTGTGTCATCTAACGTCTCTTATTTATAATTAAATTATTAAACACTATTAAAACCCGTACACACTGGGTATTACATAAATAGCAGTAGTGCAGTAAACGAGTGAAACAGGCAATCCAAATTTAAAATAGTCTTTTATTTTGTATTGCCCAGCTGAATACACCATTAAATTTGTTTGGTAACCAAATGGCGATAAAAAACTAGCGCTTGCTCCAAATGCAACCGCCATAATAAAAGGCATGGGATCGGCATTAAAATGGTTGGCCAAAGTTAGGCCAATAGGAAATACCAAAGCAGCTGCTGCATTATTGGTAATTAGTTCTGTTAATATTACTGTGGTAATAAACAGCAAAACAAAAGCACCAAAAGCATCATACCCACTACTTACACTCAGTATTATTTGGCTAATATAATCAGCTAAACCAGAACTTTGCATTGCATACGCAACTGTTATTGCGCTGCCAACAATAATGACAATTTCGAAGGGTAAACGACGCCTAATTTCTGCAATTGATAGTGCGCCAACCGCTAAATAAAACCCCAATAAAACCAATAAAGACTTTAATAAGCTTATTACACCAACAGCAGCCATTCCTAAAGAAAATATAAACCCAGCAATCACCAATTTGGATAAACTAGATGAAAATTGTCCATTACCCAATTCATCATTTAAAACAATAAAATTCTTTTTTAAGTTGTTTCTATTTTTAAAGTCTTTACCTACGGCCAATAACAACGCATCACCCGGTTTTAATTTTACTTTACCAAGCCCACCCGTTACTTTTTGCCCCCCCCTTCTTACGCCAATAACCGTAGCATTAAATAAAGATCTAAAATTACTTTGCTTAATAGTTTTACCACTAATGCGAGCGTCAGCCGTAATAACAACCTGTACAAGGTTGTTATTTATACTTGCAAGGTCATCATTTAATACTTTTAAACCATTAAATTTATTAAGGGTTGTTAAGTCGTTAACGTCACCCGCAAACAGTAACTTATCGTTTGCTTGAATTTGAAAGTTTGGGTCAACGGGGCTTATTAACTTATCGTTTCGTATAACTTCCGCCAAAAACAACGCGTCTAGGTTTCTAAACCCATTTTCTAAAACTGTTTTATTAATTAAAGAAGAGTTTAATCCAACTTTAGCCTCTATAAAGTACTCGTTATTTTCAAAATTATCAGGCTTGTTTGTAGGTAATAAAAAATATGCAGCGGGTACCATTACAGCTAACGATGCAACAAGCACAATTACCGCAACGGGTGTCGTAGAGAACATACTAAGTGTATTTAACCCAGCACTTTCAACAAAACCTGCCACTATTAAGTTTGTAGAAGTCCCTACCAAAGTAAGCGTGCCACCAGCAATACACGCATACGATAAAGGCAATAATAAATGGCTAGGTACTAAATTTTTATTTTGGTTAATACTTGCCATAACAGTAGATACAACTGCTGTATTATTAGTAAACCCAGAGGCAAAACTGCAGCTAATACATAACTTAATTAAATTTACTAATTTGTTTTTGCCAAAAAACTGTTGGCCAAAGCTTTTTATATATGTGGTTTTTTCAATTGCGTAACTGCAAAGTATCAAAAGTAATAAAGTAACCAGCGCATTATTAACAAACCCATTAAAAAAAACGTCTTGTGATACTGTGCCCGTTAAAAATAACATCGCACTAGTAAGCGCAAACACAAGCATTGGCCTAATTTTAAATATAATTAAGCCTACGAGTAACGCAGCCAAAATAAATCCAACCCATAAAGGGCTATTAAAAAACACAAATGTATCCTTACAAATAATTAATTAAAATGGTTTTTACGCTATTTTTCTAAATATATTAAGCGTATTAAACCCTAGTCGCTTTTTCACCATAAAAACAGCTAGTAGGTTTTGCGTAGCAATTGAGATTGCTGTTGCGTACGCTGCACCTATTAACCCAAACTCCTTTGTTAAAACAAAGGCTAATACTATTGCTAGAGGTCCTGAAAACAAAACAACGTTTCTCATATCCTTTTCATGATTTGTCATATTTAACAAGTAACCAACCGAACCAGTAATCGCATTAATAAACTGGCCAGCGGCCATTATTTGAAGAAGCGGGGCAGCTGATTTGTAATCTTCACCAAAAAAGCTCATTATGAAATTGGGGTACATAAGCATAAAAAATAAAATGGGTGTTGAAATTAATATCATTAACCGGCTCGTTACCAAAGAAATATAATTAACTTGTTTTATACTCCCGTTTTTGAATGCATTTGCATATTTTGGTGCAACTATTAAGTTTATCGAAATTAAGACAAAACTAGCTAATAAAGCTGTCCTTTGTGCTGTAGCGAAATAAGCCACATCAGAGTTCGTTAAATATATTGCTGTTGTGAACTGTGCAGACCAAATCGCTAGTAAACTCATAATCATGGTCATGAACAATGATTTCAAAGCTGAAAACTCAGCCATATTCAGTTTTGAATGATAAATAAATTTAGCTTTTTTGTCTGAAAACCAAATATAACTCCCTAATAATGTGGCACAAATTAAGCAAGCTAAGTAATAATAGGAAAGCTGACCGCTAGTTTCTAAACTGAAAAAAGTCAATGTATATATTACTACAACAAATATTATGGGCGCGACAGCCTGTTGGATTAAGCTACCAACAACAGTATTGCCTTTGCCTTGTAGCATCGCCGCAAAAACTTGAGTTAAAGCATAAAAAAACATTAAAAATGGTATCAATAGTAAAGAGTCATAAAGCAGGGTACTTTTTAGAAAAAATAAAGACATAAAAACAATCGATACCATAAGAATAGTAAGATAAGCTATTTTTTTCAGTATTACAGAACTCACCCTATTTATGTCCTCCCAAGTATCAGTATTTCTTGAGCCAATAATTTTAATTAACAAATTAGCAGTCGCAAGAGTTAAAATGCCTCCGCCTGCTTGAGTAATAGCAATAATTAAAAAAAATGCACCCGCAATTTCAACTGACACTAGATTTGCTATAAAGTAGGTCAACAGGAACCCTGAAAATGCACCTAGGATTCTTGCCGTAATTACTAAAAGTGATTTTTTATAAATACCCTCAATCAGCTTAATCATTTCGTAGTCCTGTTTTTCTTGCAGGATTCCCTACCCAAATTTCTCTGTCACCAATATTCTTAGCCACTACAGCGTTTGCCCCTATAACTGCATTTATACCTATACTAAGCTTTGTAACGGTAATTATCTTAGCATCAGCTCCTAAAATAGCCCCATCCTGTATGATAAAACCGTGAAAGTGACTCCCCTCACCTCTCCACACATCGCCCCGTCCAATAGTAACCTTCTGGTATATTTTTACGTTATCTCCAATTAAAGTTTTTGGATGAATAACTACGCCGTTACCCCCATGTGGAAATTTTACATTACGTCCTATTACAACACCTTTAGGTATGTCGAGGCCTGCCACTTTAAAGATAAAAGCTGACAACCTCTTAAAACCTAAAAGCCTCACTTTTAAAGCTAGTAAAATAATCATTTAACTACTTAGTATTTGTATAATTAGAAAATTTACTTACATAATTAGTCAAAGCACGCCCAGTTAACTCTCTGATTGGTATGAAGTATTTTTTAGTGAAAGGATTATATAGACCCTCAGTATTATGATGAGCAGAATCCTTATTGCGCAAACGAGACCACATTTTTGTCATTACACTATTCTTAGAACTTGATTCCCACTCAGAGGATTTTATTATTGATCCAAATACTCCATTTAACATGAATAATGGCACCACTGTGAACCAATATGAATTAACCAAAATACCACCAGCTGATATTCTCCTTGCACCTCTACCTAGTAGTATTTCAAAAATAGCAACTGTATTAATATCATTTCTTAAATGAAAGACTTTAATGAAATCTCGGTATTCTTTTAATAGTAAGATCCCCAGCCTATCAGTTTCATTTAGGTTATATTTTTCTAATAAGACTTTTTCAGGATTTAGCTTTTTAACAAAAAATGGAAAAAATTTAAAAGCCTCATACTTTGCACCTTTATTAAAATGGTAAGTTTTTCTTTTTAGTGTATCACCTAAATAACCATCAAATGTCACTCTACTACTACACTTGCTACCTATGAATTTTATACTAGGGATTATACCCTTCGTTTGAACAGATGAATTAGATATGTAATAGTCATGCAGTAGAGTATCCTGACTATCATAATTTTTTATAAACGAAAACTCAGAGTGCCTACTTCCAATTGAATCAGAAATTAACTTTGCAACTTTTCTATCCTTCGCAGTTTTAGGTCCCCAAGTATAAGTTTCAGAAGCTTCGACAGTTAAAGCCGCCAATCGTGAATCTAACCCGGAAGATAGACCAACTATTTTCTCCTCGGGGCTCCAATTTGAAGCTATTGATTTCATGTACTCAGGTAAGTCTTCAAGCGCTATTATACTCTTACACACCTGTTTATAAGCCTTAAAAAATTTTTTATTTTTTAAGTCAAACACCTTCATAGGTTTAAATCTATATATTGATTTGTATATTGTATACTTACCGAACAGGTTTTTTCCGCGAGTAAGCAATGAATTAAACTCCTCATCTATTTCTTTATCTTCGAATTCAGACAAAGAAGGCGATATTAATACTGTATCATCTTTAATAGTATAATATGAGGATTGAAGAGCTAACTTATCATGAAAATAGTAAAACTCATTATTTAACTCAAGATAGACGTGAAATACCCCCTCATCTATCTTATTTATAGCGTCTAAACCCTCTGATTTAAATGCATCAGCCAATTCATAAATGTTGTTCTTTTCACCACCCATAATAAACCAGCCACTTATCACTAATATAAAATCATCTTCAATAATATAGGGTGCTGTCATCCACTCGCGCGAATCATAAAAACAAGAAAGCTGACCTTGCCCGGTCATAATAGTTTTGCATGTGGTATTATTATTTAAGCTTCTAAGCTTCTGTCCATTGACAGGCGTTACATTTAAGTAAAGTGAATACATTATCTACTCCCTTTGAATTTATGCTCTACTAATATTAGCGAAGTTGTAAATAAAACAAGAAAAAATGGGGACTGAAAATTAGAACTAAAAATTGACGTTGCAAAAAAGCAAAAAAACAGGCTCTGCCCTTGAAGGGTTTTAAGTATATTCGATATTTTGATGATATAGGTGGCTAACAAAAAAAATCCTACAAAGCCAACTTCAGCAAAAATGTGTGGCCAATATGTGTCAGTCAAATAAATACCCTCTTCATACCACCAAGTATCAGAGATACTTGAATATATGTATGAGTTCTCTGTAATTATAGCGCTATGACTCCCCATACTTCCCCAGCCAGCCCCCAAGTAACTGCTCTGTTTTAACCAATATACTGAATCATAGAAAAAATGTGCTCGCGGAGAGTAATCAAAATTGTAAAAAAAGTATTCTGCAAAATATACAAGAGAAAATATCAAAGCGATAAGTAAATAATTACCTATTTTTACAAAATATAATGAAATATTTTTTAAATTTAAGATAATAAAAACAATAGATATTATTAAAATTTCTAGCCTTTGAAATGTGAATATTAATTGGGGAAGTAAAATAACAACATCAATCCAGTTAACCTTACGTTCACTGCGGATTAGATAATAAACAAGTATCACACATGCTAATCTTGACGGATGAAAAAACAATCCAGAAAAGCGAATGTATGTTTCACCAAAAAAATCTACTGTATCATTAACAAAGTACATAGCATAGCTTTGGGGTTCAATAAAATAACATATGAATATTAAAAAATTTAACAACAAAGCCCACTTAAAAAACTTCAATACAGTTACTATTAAATCATCAAATAATATTTTTTTATTGATAAAGTATATAACTATAAAGGTAAATATAAAAAATTTTAACTCATGCAATGATTGATATAAAACTATATAAAGATCTACTTTATTATAGAAACTTACAACAGCTCCATATAATAAATAGCATAATATAATAATACTAAAAACTCTATTTTCATATTTTTTAAAAAAATTAAAATATAAATATAAAAAAAATAAAGCATAGAAGATCAAGTATAACTTTTGTAAAAACTGATATGTACCGAAGCCAATTATTTCAATCGATAAAACAGCTGTAATAAAAAATTCGAATACTAATGAAAAGACTAAGAACTTTGCTAATTTAGAGTTAATAGCTGAGTACATTTCTATCTTCTTGTGTGAGCTCAGTTTCTAATATTTGTTTTTGATAATCTTTTTCAATCATTTTTTTGTCGAATTCGTTTACTTCGAAATTAAATTTTTGAATGTTCTTCTCTAAAATTTTAGATTTTATTTTCTTACTGACGAAACGGGGAGTCAAAATTACAAATAATTTTTTCAAAAACGATTTTCTCATAATGATTTTCTGTAATAATGGGCTTTTAGGTACACCTGAACGGTTTGAATGATTATTTGGCCAAGAAACTTCTGTAACATCTATGTGCTTAGTGATAGCTCTCATTACAGCTTTGTGATCTTTCAAGTAGTCTTCATATTTAACGACTAGCAATCTATCACCAAATAAAGCTCTGGCCTCACTAACTTTCTTTGGGTACATACTGCACTCTTTATAATGCCAAATAGGCAGCCAGTTTTCGTTTATGATTTCCTGCTCTCTTTTTAAGGCATTCGAAAATGTTAAGTTTTCACGTACATCCCTATTCATATGTTTAAAAGCAGAAATAGACCTCTCTATTGGATTTCTTACTACTAAAATAAATTTTGATTTATCTAATGTGGCTAGCTCTTGTAGAGCCTCTGAACACTCTATAGTCATTGCAGAGCCATCTAATATAGTTTTTTTATGATCATAAAGAGCTATATACTCTTTGTAATCTGTTATGAACATCTGATCAACTATATCTTGGTCAGCAGGCCCATTAAACTTTACTCCCTGATATTTAGAAAAATAATAATGAGGTTCTTTGTTATGAGATGTGCTTATGTCAGGATGTATTGCTAAATTATCATAAATGCTAGTTGTAGCGCATTTAGTGAACCCTAGTATAAATACTTTATGAGCTTTTTTATATTCTTCTATATTGTTTGGCATCTAAAACCTTTATATTCATTTATATACATATACTGTTGAGTGTTATTACTTATATTTAACTTTTTCATATTCAACAGTGTAAAGCTAAAAAGCGTCTAAATCAGAGTATGTAGCTATCCAAATAGGAAGTATTATTTTTGAATTAAATTTATCCAAATATAAATCTTTGGCGTTTTTACAAATAAACTCGTTCTCTTCACTTGCAGTCAATACTTCACGGAGCTTATTAACAATTTTATCTACATCACCAGCAGGTGTAAGATAACCTGTTTTACCATCTATGATGACCTCAGGGATCCCCCCAACTGGCGTTGTAATAATTGGTATTTCGCAAGCCATGGCCTCAATTAGCACCATAGGTAAACCTTCGTTATAGGATGGTAAGATCAACACTGTACATTCACTTAATAGACTATTTTTTGTTTGAAAATCGACCCAGCCGTGGAATGTAATTCGGTCAACAATTTCTAAACTTGTGGCTAATTGATTTACTTTCTCATTTTCGCCAGAGCCACATAAATGAAGTTCGTAGTCATCGTCTAATCGTGAAAAAGCTTTTAGAAGGTCATAAATACCTTTTCTCTGAATAAAAGCCCCTAAAAATAAAATTTTATTTTTTGAACGAACTACTGGTTGAGGAGTAATATCAACATAGTTATTTATAACTTTACTCGTTCTACCAGATATTGAAGCAATGTATCCTGCCCAGCTATCAGATAAAACAACAAACTCATCACAAGATTGAATTAACTTTATAATTATAGACTTAGTAAAAGTGTTCCTAGATTCAAAAAAAACTTTAAACTCCGAGCCATGTAAGTGAATAATCGTTTTGTTTTTAAATAATTTATTAACTCTGAAAAAAGTATATTTTCTCCAAAAACTGCCTTTATAAGACATGTGAGAGTGGACAATAATATTATTTAACTTAAAACACAGATAAACAAAATAAATAACCGACTTAAAGAATATCCACAAATCATTTATTTTACTTTTACCTGCATGTGTTGCCAACCTGTAATGATTACAATTATTATAAAGCCCATCATCTATATATCCCTGGATTACTGAATCAATACCACCTTTTTGATTTGTCCCTAATGTAACAATATTCATTTTTACTCTTTATAAATTTTCAATTTCATTTTGAATGAAAGTAGTTAAACTTTTACGTTGCTCTGAATCATCTAAGCTGAATGGTAGTAATGAATCTATTTCCGATAAAACTTTCAGGATATCTTCTTTTGAATCAACAACATAAACACCATTCATATTTCTAAATTTTTCTATAGTAGACAATTGATGATCATTCCTATGCTCACCATATTCAAATTTTCTTGCCATTATCACTATTGGAATTTTATGCTCATTAGCAGTAATTATTGTTCCCATTCCAGCATGACTAATAATTAACTTGGTATTTTTTATTATTTCTAAGTATGCCTCAGGAGCAATAAATTCGCGCATTTCTACTACTGATGAAGAAAGCTCTGATAAACAAGTTTGTGCAATGACTTTTTCATTTAAATTTTCTTCAGCCCAACTTAATATTGGACGAAGTAATCGATCAAAAGGTAATTGAGTTCCAGTTGTAACAAATATCATAAACACCTCAAAATACAGAACCCTTATATATTACTTTTTTTCCATCAGCCAAGTGTTCCCACTGTGTTAAAACAACAGTTGCAATTTTTAAAGATAACCTTCCGCCCATGGATAATTTTTCAGCATTAGCAATGCTATCTACCCATATTGTTTTTGCACCGGAAAGACGACCTAAGAGGATAGATAAAACCCCAGGAGCCGCGCCAGTAGAAATAACAATTTTAGGTCTTACTAGTATAAAGATTTTTAATAGCTGAAAGAAAGAAAATATAACTGCCAATTTTTCATCAAAGTTTGAATCTTTAACAATATAAAAATCTTTAATATTATTACTTTGCGGCAAACCGTCAATTGTTGTAATAAATGTTATATCGTTTTTATTTAAATTTTCGGTTAGTAGCATTAATTGTTTCCAATGCCCACCGCCTGAAGCAACTGCTATAGTTTTATTTTTCATATATCACCTTAAATTTCAGAGCAATTCCACTCTGGAAAATGGGTTCTAACATAAACATTTAAATCTATTTCTGCTTGGGTATATACACGCTTATTATTAGGTATAAAATTACTTACGTTTGTTTTAGTAATCATACCCGCCCCCACTGTTACGTTAGTGAGCCTGTCAATTACAATAAATGAACCTGTGCCATGCACGGTGTTGTATTCGTCAATAACTACTGGACTTGATGTACTTATATTGCACGAACCAATTTCGTTAAGTTGTAGCTCGTTTACGTCCACGTTTTTTAGGGTATTTACATCGATTTTATGATTGATTTTTTCTATTCGGCCGTAGGTGTTTTTTGTGCCTACTTTAAACTCATACTCTTTGCCAGGTTGTAATGCTGTTTCGTCCATCCAAACAAGTGTTGCTTCAAATTGTTCTGACGAGGTGGCTAAGTTATTTGATTTAACAATGACATCCCCACGCGAAATATCAATTTCGTCATTGGTTGTTAATGTAACTGCTTGGCCTGCAAATGCGCTTGGTAAGTCACCGTCGGCTGTTACTATGCTTTTTACTGTTGATGACTTACCTGAGGGCATAACGGTAATTAAGTCGCCAACATTAATTACACCACTGGCTACTGTGCCGCAAAACCCCCTAAAGTTTAGGTTAGGGCGCGTTACAAATTGAACTGGAAAACGAAAGTCTTGCAGGTTTTTGTCTTCGTTAACTGTTACTGAGTTTAGTAACTCCATTAGGGTTGCACCTGGGTACCAACTCATTGACTCAGATTTATTAACTACATTATCACCACGCAATGCTGATATTGGTACAAAGCGAATATCGGGTATGTTTAGGTCGGTAGCAAATGCTTTATAGTCGTCTTTAATTTTACGATATTGCTCTTGGCTAAAGTCAATTAAATCCATTTTATTAACTGCAACAATAACGTGCTTTAAGCCAAGTAAAGAAGCAATATATGAATGGCGTTTAGTTTGCGTTTGCACGCCGTAACGTGCGTCTACCATTACAATAGCTAGGTCGCAATTTGAAGCGCCTGTTGCCATGTTACGGGTGTATTGCTCGTGCCCTGGGCAGTCGGCAATAATAAATTTTCGGCTTTCGGTTGCAAAGTAACGATACGCTACATCAATAGTAATACCTTGTTCACGCTCTGACTGAAGGCCGTCGACCAGTAGCGCTAGATCAAACTCACCATCGGTTGTGTTAAACTTTTTAGAGTCGTTTTTAATAGCTGACATGTGATCTTCAAAAATTAATTTTGAATCGTGCAGTAGTCGGCCTATTAATGTTGATTTGCCGTCGTCTACATTGCCACACGTTAAAAAACGAAGCATGTCTTTGTCTTCATGCTTTTGAAGGTAGGTTTCTATATCTGTTTCTAGTAGTGTTTGTTCGTTCACGGGTATTCCTTTAACAATATTCTTTAAAATTAATGGTGCTTAAAATTGGCTTAAAAGTAGCCTTCCATTTTTTTCTTTTCCATTGAGCCTGATGAGTCGTGATCTATTACTCGTCCTTGGCGTTCTGATGTTTTAGTAAGCAGCATTTCTTGAATAATTTCAGGTAAAGTAGTGGCTTCAGACTCTACCGCTCCTGTTAGTGGATAACACCCTAATGTACGAAAACGTACTTTTTTCATCATTGGAACTTCGCCTTCTTTTAATGGTAAGCGTTCGTCGTCTACCATTATTAACGAGCCATCTCGTTCAACTACAGGGCGAGTATCTGCCAGGTACAGTGGTACAATTTCAATGTTTTCTAGGTAAATATATTGCCAAATATCAAGCTCGGTCCAGTTTGATAATGGAAAAACACGAATGCTCTCTCCTTTATTAACTTTGCCGTTGTAGGTATTCCATAGTTCTGGTCGTTGGCTTTTTGGATCCCAACGATGATTTTTATCGCGAAATGAATAAACTCGCTCTTTGGCTCTTGATTTTTCCTCATCGCGGCGTGCACCACCAAATGCGGCGTCAAACTTATGCTTATTTAAGGCTTGTTTTAAGCCTTGTGTTTTCATTATGTCGGTGTATTTAGCACTACCATGATCAAATGGGTTTATATTTGCGGCAATGGCTTCTTCGTTTTTGTGAACTATTAGGTTCATGTCGTATTTTTTAGCCATACGGTCACGAAACGCAATCATTTCTTTAAATTTAAAGGTGGTATCTACATGCATTAATGGGAATGGTGGCTTTGCAGGGTAAAAAGCCTTCATGCATAAGTGCAGCATTACTGCTGAGTCTTTACCTACAGAGTACATCATTACTGGGTTATCAAACTCTGCTGCTACTTCTCTCATTATATGAATCGACTCAGCCTCAAGCTGCTTTAAATGAGTCATTCTTGCTTGTGATATTTCCATTTTATCTCTCGTTATGCTTTAACGTATTTGAGCAGGCGTTATGCAAATATACCCTGCTATAGTTTCTAGCTATATTTAATCTACTTATGTTTAGAGTTTAAATTCTTATACTAAAGTAGTTTTTTTATTTGCTTTGTAAACTCTTCACCCATATGGCTAGACTGCATTGCGTATTCAACATTAGCCAGCATATAACCAAGCTTTGAGCCACAGTCGTGCGATTTACCTGTTAGGTGGTAGGCTTCAAGCGTTTCTAGGTGGCGTAGTTGTAGTAATGCATCGGTAAGTTGTATTTCGCCGCCGGCACCCGGTGGGGTGTACTCAAGTAAATCCCAAATGGTGGGCGATACAACATAACGGCCGGTTATGGCTAGGTTGCTTGGTGCTTCATCGTTATTTGGTTTTTCGACCATATTTTTAATTATTGCGTTTTCACCTGCGTTTATGTTTTTACCTGCTAGGTCTACCACACCGTATTGGTGTACTTGCGCTTGGGGTACGGGCTCTACCATTACTTGGTTGTGGCCTGTTTGGTCAAACCGGTTAATCATTTGGCTTAAATTGTCGGTTTTTGGGTTTGACTTGTATTTGTCGATTATTACGTCGGGTAGCATTACGGCAAACGGGTTATTGCCAACTATGGGCTTAGCAGCAAGTACTGCGTGGCCAAGGCCTAATGGAGCCGATTGGCGAACCGAAATAACCGTTACATCTTTTGGTACTATTGAGCGAACCTCGTCTAGTAGGCTGCGTTTTACGCGTGCCTCTAGTGTGGCTTCTAGCTCAAAGCTGGTGTCAAAATGGTTTTCGATAGAATTTTTAGAGGCGTGAGTAACCAATACTATTTCTTTTATGCCTGCGGCTACGGCTTCGTTAACTACGTATTGAATTAAAGGTTTGTCTACCAGGGGGAGCATTTCTTTTGGTATTGCTTTGGTGGCTGGCAACATACGCGTGCCTAAACCTGCAACTGGGAGTACGGCTTTTAATACTTTCACTTTAATTCCCTTTTTATTTTTTGATTATTTATAAAAACACAAAAAAGGCCAAGCAAAAGCTTAAATCCTTTTAACGAACATCACATACCGTGTGAGGTTATTATTATACACAACACAATAATGTACTCAACTATAAAAGCATCCTTTTATATTGTTTTTTTGTTAAATTTATGTTGCACCAAAATAACTAGTAAGCGCCCTATTTTAGTGCTGTGTAGCACTTTTTACTTATCTACCTTTTTGGTTGCAATAATACTATACTTGGCCATGCTGTTTATTAGGGATTTTTAACTAAAGGAACGTATGTGCGCTTAAGTGTTTGCATTTTAATTGTTATGTCGTTTTTTGTGTACGCGCAAGATGCACTTATGCATTTGCGTAACAGCGATATACTGAACCGTGCACAACAACATTACGGCGACGAGGGCTACACCCGTATTAAAAATTGGCTTAGCTTTATAGATAGCAGCCAAGGTAAAAGCGAGTGGCAGCAAATACACTTAGTAAACGACTTTTTTAATAAACACATACAATACCAAACCGACGACGACCTATGGCAAAAAAAAGATTACTGGGCCACCCCGCTCGAAAGCTTAGGCGTTGGCATGGGCGACTGTGAAGACTACGTAATAGCCAAATACTTTACGCTAATTGCACTAGGCATACCGGAGCATAAAATACGGTTAATGTATGTAAGGCAAAAAACAGTAAACCAGCCGCACATGGTATTAATTTATTTTGAAGAGCCTAACCAAATACCGCTTGTATTAGGTAATTTTAATACTAAACTTTTACCCGCTAATAAACGGCCCGATTTAAAACCTATATACAGCTTTAATGGCCAAGGTTTATGGCTAGCTAAAGCAAAAGGGCTGGGTAATAAAGTAAAAAATAGCCGTGGTGTGTCGGCCTGGAACACCATGCTACAACGTATAGAACACGGCGAGCTTGCGCCCACCAACAGTAACATTAAAGGAACTAGTAGTTATGTATCGACTTTTTAAAAATGGACTTAGTTTAAAAACCCAAGTGTACGGGTTAATTATTTTAATTTCGGTTATTTCGTTTTTTGTACGTGTAGTTACCGACGTACAAACCACCCGCCACTATTTGCAAACCCAAATGGGCAGCCACGCGCAAGACACCGCCACAAGTTTGGGGCTTTCTATTTCGCCCTACCTTGACGACGAAAGCTTAATGATTGCCCAAACCATGGCCACGGCTATTTTTGATAGTGGCTATTACACGCAAATTAAATTTACCGACATGCAAAGCAATGTGGTGTTTGAGCTTACTAACCCTAAACGGGTTGAATCGGTACCTGGCTGGTTTATTAATGCGGTAGAGCTTAATGCCCCGACTATGAGCAGCGAGCTTAATAATGGCTGGGTTATGGCTGGCACGCTTGAAGTAACTAGCCATGCTGGGCAGTCGTACCTAACGCTTTGGGAGCACACAAAACGCAGCTTTTACGGATCGTTTTTATTACTTGCGGGATCGCTTGCGGTTGCGTTTTTAATTTTAGGCACGGTGTTTAGGCCGCTAAAAGCCGTAGAACACCAAGCGCAATTAGTTACGCGTAAACGTTTTACCTTAAACCAGCAAATACCGGTTGCACGCGAGCTACGTACAGTTACTAAAGCCATAAACAATATGGTTATTAATTTACAAAGCACGTTTGACTCGTTAACTAAACAAACCCAAACTCTAACCGAAGAAGTTTACATAGACCCACTTACTGGGCTTGGGAACCGTCGGTCGTTTGAAAACCATTTTAGCTCGGTGGTTGATACAATAACCGAAGACGCGCCAATAACCGCAATGATGATCACCCTGCCTTCGCTAACTAACATTAACCAAACCGTTAGCTACCAAGACGGTGACGAACACGTTTACGATGTAAGCACAACTTTGCAATCTATATTAAGTGAGTTAACCAACACTAAACTGTTTAAGCTTAATGGCAGTACGTTTATAGCGCTGGCCCCGTTTGACGTGCCATTTTTAAATAAAACCAAGCTAGACATTATCGATGCTTTTAGCCAAAAGAAAAACAGCCTACATATAAACGGGTTTGCAAACTTGTCGCTTGTAAGTGTTGAAAAAGGCTCGAGCTTGGGGAGTGTGCTTTCGGCGCTTGATACCGGTTGTACCATTGGCGAAACCGCAGCTACCAATAAAGTAGATAAAGACACCCTATTTAGTGTTAAACAATGGCGTACGCTTATTAAGTCGATTATTGACTCTGGCGAGGTGAGCTTTTCGGTGCAGGCTGTAAAGCAGGCTCGCTCTGAAAATACGCAGTGCTATTTTGAGGTGTTTGCACACTTTATACACGAAGGTGAAAAAGTTAATAATGGCCATTTATTTGCTATGGCCGAAAAACTTAATTTAACCGAAGAGCTCGACAAAAAAATAATACGCAATTTTGTGTATGTAAAAGAGCAATACCCAAAAGATGTGTTTGCCCTTAATTTAAGTAAAGCCGCGTTATACTCTACCGATTTTATAGAGTGGCTTACGCTTTACGCGATTACTAAACCTATTTTAAAAACTAACTTATTGTTTGAGCTGCACGAAATAAGCTTACTTTATAATGTGCATGTGGCCAGTTTACATATAGATGCCATAAAAGATATTGGTATTAATGTTTGTGTAGAGCATTTTGGTACTAGCTTAACGTCGTTTAGGTACTTACAAGGCCTAGACATTGAATTTGTAAAAATTGATGGCAGCTACATACAAGATCTGCTAGATAACACGCAAAGCCAATTTTTTATTCAAACCGTTAATAATATTTGCCACGGTTTTGGTATTAAAGTTTTAGCCTGTTTAATTGAAAAACCTGAGACTTTAAAGGCACTTGAAAAACTGGGCTGCGACGGCGTACAAGGCAATTTAATAATGCCGCCTTCGAAAATAGTAAAAACTAATAATAATGGCGTAAATAAAGAGTTTACTTTTTGCTCTAATACGCTAAAATTTTGTAATTAGACACTCAACCATGGGACGAGACATGAAAAAATTAATTTTAGCTGGCTTAATTGCTGGTGCCACTGCGGTGGTTACATTACCTGTATATGCACAAGCAGACAGCGCCGGACTTGTTAGCGTATTAAATAATGCGACTGCAGACACTTCGCCAGAGCAACTTCAAGCAGACTTACTTGCTGCTATTGAAGCTGCTTGTAGTGATTGTTCTGCTGAAGACGTTGAAGCGTTAATTAACGATGCTGTTGCTGCTGTAGGCGCAGATAGCCCGTTAGTTGCTGATGTACTAGGCGCAATGAGCGCTGCTGGTATTGATAGCGATACGCTTACATTAGCGGCTGTAACTGCTGGTGTTGATGCAACGACTGCTTCTGAAGCAACGGCTGCTGGCCCTAATGGTAATAATGCAAATCCAAATGCACCAGGCCAAACTCCTGGTGATAATGCTGCACCAAATAATAATGCTAACCCAAATGCACGTTCACGCGTGCCTGGTTTTGTTAGCTTACCAACACCTCCGGGTGCTGGCGGTAATGGTGGCGACGACGGCATTTCTGAAGAAACTGGTAACTAAAACTAGTTTGTAATTTAAAAACGCAGCCAATTGGCTGCGTTTTTTTGTGACTGTATTTTGCCGCTGTGTAATAATGTTTAAAATACAGTGATTAGATTTTAGTTTTCAGAAGTCAGTTTAAAGAAATAGAAGTTAGAAGTTGAAAGTTAGAAGTTAGTTTAGAAACAGATTTAAAAGTTAGTTTTTAGGTTAAGTATTAGTAACAAGCGTTTATAGGGAAATTAGTGAACCGTTTAATTTTTGTATTGTTGTGTGGCATTTTATTTTTACTCCCTTTACCTTTAGGCAGTTACCGACCTTGGGCCATACTTGCTATGGGCCTTTTAATTAGCGCTACGTTTATAACGCACTTAATTTACGGTGCTATAAATAACAACCAATCTTTGTACCCTCCTTTGTATTCGTGGCCTGTGTTTGCGGCACTTGGTGTTGTTGTTGCGGTGTGCGCCGCGCAAATGTTTACGGTAAGCGTTGATCCTTTTCAAACCAAACAAATGTTATTAAAAACCAGCTTTATGATTTTGTTTTGCTGGCTTATTTTTATTTACTGTAACAGTGCTGCGCGTATTAAAAAGCTAATTTATGCGGTTATATGTGCTGGGGTTTTTCAGGCTTTGTATGCCAGTTACTTAAATTTATCGCCCGATGTAGTTAGCCCTATTTTTGGCTATAAACATACCGACCGGGCCATTGGTACATTTACGTATCCTAACTTTTTAGCTAACTATTTAGCGCTGTGTTTATGTTTGGGTATAGGTGTATTGGTAAGCGAGTTAAAACGCAATAATGGTAAAGGTAAAAACTCGTTAAAACAAACTCTTAGAGCTTGGGCCGAAATACTTTTAAGCTCTAAAATTGTGTTACGTATTTCGTTAATAATTATTATTGTGGCGCTTATTTTAACGCGCAGCCGTATGGGTAACTCGGCCTTTTTTATTGCGTTAATGGTGGTAAGCTTTTTGGCGCTGTTTGTTTATAACAATAAACCCAAGGCGTTTAAGTTATTAATAGTGAGCTTTTTTATTATTGATTTGATTATTATTGGCGCTATTTTTGATGTTGAAAAAGTAAAGCAGCGTATTAGCGAAACAAGTATTGCGTCTGAAACCCGCGATGAGGTGGTACGCGATTCTATTCCGCTTATTTTAGATAAGCCTTTATTGGGTTCGGGCGGCGGTACGTTTTATACGGCGTTTCCTGCGTATCAGTCGGAGCCGTATTCGGGCTATTACGATAACGCCCATAACGATTATATTCAATTTGCTGTTGAGCTGGGTATACCTGCTACAGCTGCGCTTGGTTTGTTGGTTTTGTATTGTTTGTGGTTGTGTGTGGCAACTATGCGTAAGCGCAAAACGGCGTTGTTTCAGGGTGTGGCTTTTGGTTGTGCTATTGCGATTATTGATATGTTATTGCATTCGTCGGTAGATTATTCGCTCCAAGCTGGTGCAAACTCTATGCTGTTTATGGTTATTTTATGTTTGGCGATTTTGAGTAATAAAATAGTTGTTAAACGTGTACGCAAGTTTTAAATAGGTAGTTTTTAGTTTTTAAAAATATTTTATTCAGGTAAGTAGCCATATATTTTAATAATTAAACCAACACCGTACATTGCTAAGTGATTTTATCACCACCGAGAAGCAAAGGAGAAGACAAGGAGAAGTGACTAACCATTACTTATGTCTTCTCTGTGTAGCGCCAGTGACTCTGTGTGCTCTGTGGTGATATTTTTTTATAAGTAACAAGAAGCTGCGCTTCTAACGTGAGCAAGCTCTACGTCTACAAAATAAAGTCAAACTTTACACCGTAGATGCGCAGCTTGCTGGCGTATAAAAGCAACGCTTTTACATATTTATAATTAAAGCGCCAGCAAGCAAGGCGCCTACAGTAAAATCAACACCGTATATTGCTAAGTAATTTATTCACCACCGAGAAGTGAAGGAGAAGTGATCACCAAATTACTTGTGTTTTCTCTGTGTAGCGCCAGCGACTCTGTTTTCTCGGTGGTCATATTTTTTATAAGTAACAAGAAGCTGCGCTTCTAACGTGAGCAAGCTCTACGTCTACAAGTAAATGCCAAACCTTACCCGTAGACACGCAGCTTGCTGGCGTTTAAAAGCAACGCTTTTACATATCTATAAATAACGCGCCAGCAAGCAAGGCGCCTACAGTAAAATCAACACCGTATATTGCTAAGTAATTTATTCACCACCGAGAAGTGAAGGAGAAGTAATTTAAGGCTGGTAAATATTTTTTGGGTTTAACTTTGTTTATCTCTGTGTAGCGCCAGCGACTCTATGTCCTCGGTGGTCATATTTTTTATAAGTAACAAGAAGCTACGCTTCTAACGTGAGCAAGCTCTACGTCTACAAAATAAAGTCAAACTTTACACCGTAGACGCGCAGCTTGCTGGCGTTTAAAAGCAACGCTTTTACATATTTATAATTAAAGCGCCAGCAAGCAAGGCGCCTACAGTAAAATCAACACCCGGTATTACTAAGTGATTATGTCACCACCGAGAAGTGAAGGAGAAGTGATCACCAAATTACTTGTGTTTTCTCTGTGTAGCGCCAGCGACTCGGTGTTCTCGGTGGTCATATTTTTTATAAATAACAAGAAGCTGCGCTTTTAACGTGAGCAGGCAAGGCATCTACATTTAAAATACTGTGCTTTATTTATGTTCTAGGTCGAATTCGGTGGTGTGGCCGTCGCCGTGGATGAGTTGATAGCGGGACAAGTCGCCGTTGTCTAACGTTATTAGGCTTATTGCAGAGTCGCTTACTAAATACTTTTGGCCTTCGCCTAGGGTTTGGTGTTTGTCTACTTCCATGTGCCAGCGTTTGGTGAAAAAGTTAAGCGGGCTTTTGGGGCCGTATAAAATAGAGTCGAGTTTGTCTAGTACGTTTATTAACTTACGCGGGAATTCGTTTTTTATCCCGCTTGCGGTGAGCTGCCATATTCTGTTTGGATGATCGCCAAAGCGCTTTTGCACCGAAAAACAAAACGAATAATGTACATCACCCGACAAAATAAGGGTTTCGTTTGGGGTGTCGGTGCGCCTAAAGGTGTCGAGTAGTTTTTTAGCCGAGCCTTCGTGTGCCATCCAGTTTTCTACATCAACCATAAGCGGCTGACCGCATATATTAAAAGCCGCTTGAATGGCTTCTATTGATTTAACACCAAATACAGGCGCGGGCGATACTATAATTACTTTATCGTGACTGAGTAGGCTTTCTTCAAGCTCTGTAAGGCGCTCCCAATCAAGCAGGCCTGATGGCTCGTTAAAATTGCTTTCGTTACGCCAGCGGTGTGTGCGGGTGTCGAGCACCACAACTTTGGGTGTTGTAGTTAGCTCGTAATGCCAATGGTTAAATTCGTTTAGGGGTTTATCAAACGCTTTAAATTGCCATTGGTTATTAGCACTTAAGCTTTGTTTAAATGGCGATATTAGCGCGCCTGTTTTTGCCAGCGCGTCGTTACCCATACCTTGAAACAGCCAGTAACTAATAAGCCCATTGTTAATTATGCGTTTACTGCTTGGGTTTTGGTTTATGGCTTGCTCCCACCCTGCGGTGAGGTTCCAATCGTCGGTTACGTCGTGATCGTCAAACATCATTAACGTCGACACATTAGCAAATAATTTTTCTACTTCATTCAGCCCTTTAGCATAGCCGAGTAACGCTGACTTTTCGGCATTAAAAATACGTTGATGTTCTGGGTTTTGCCCGGTGTATTGCGTGTTTTGTAAGTCAACAGACTGCCAGGCAGCGACGCTTAAATTAAGTAAATAAAGCGCTATAAATTCTTCAAAGTGGATAAGGTGGTTAAATGCTTTTACGCTTGAAAAATGCGGTTCGTCTTTTTTTAGCCAGTAACCCACCCCCAGCTTTGAGCGCTTTTGCCACGGTGTTTTGGGTAAAAAATGCTGCCTGTTGTAAAGTTGCTCATTTAACTGCTCTGGCAACGGCAACGCCATAGGTTGTTCTTTATAAATACCTAGTTTTTCAATAAGCTGATGAATAACCAATAACATAGGCCCTGCTACATCGTCGGCGTAAACTTGGTCGCCGCTTAATAGCAATAATTGTGCGCCGGGTGTATTTTGGCTGCGTTGAGTATTTTGCCATTGGCTTGCGGTGACTAGGCTGTCTTTTGCGGGGTGATGCGCATTTCGGCACGAGCCATGTAATATGCTATTTAGTTTATTGGGTATAACAAATGCTGGGGTTGCTTGGTTGCTGTACGCCCAAGCTGATAGGTCAACCTCATTGCCATCTATTATTAATTGATACGCTAGTAAGGTGTCGAGCGCAAAAGGTGTACTTGCCGGTTTTACAACTACAAAATGTAAATAAAGGCGTTCGCCTAGTGTAATGGTTTGCTGCTCGCTCACACTTTGCGTATTGAGTATATTAATTTGGCACTGTGCAGGGGTTGAAGTTGCAAATACTATGCACACGCCTGTTTGCTCAGCGCGGCGCACCATTGGCCCCATAAGTAACATAGGAAGTTGCGCCGCGTGAGTCGTCATATTATTAGCCTTTAGCTGCTAATTTAAATAGCGAGTAAAAGTTATCGGTGGTGGCTTTAGCTAGTTCGTTAAAGCTAATGCCTTTTAACTCACTAATGTAATACGCTACATCTTGCACGTAAGCAGGCTGATTAGTTTGCCCACGGTGTGGCACCGGTGCTAAATACGGCGAATCGGTTTCTATTAGTAGTCGGTCAAGTGGAATTTGCTTTACCACGTCTTTAAGCTCTACTGCATTTTTAAACGTTACAATGCCTGAAATAGAAATATAAAAGCCCATATCGATGGCTTTTTTAGCCATGTCCCAGTCTTCTGTAAAACAATGCAGTACGCCGCCACAGTTTTCGGCTTTGTGCTCGCGCATTAGGTTTATGGTGTCGGCGCGGGCGTCGCGTGTATGTATAATTAGTGGCTTTTGTAGTTCGTTAGCCACGTCAATATGGCCTACAAAACTTGCTTGCTGAACGGCATGGGTGTCTTTTGCGTAGTAGTAATCTAGGCCTGTTTCGCCTATGGCCACTACTTTATTGTGTGATGCTAAATCAATTAATTGCTGTTTGTTAAGCGCGTCTTTTTGATCGAGCGGATGTACGCCACACGAGGCCGATACATCGTCGTAGTGCTTAATTTTATCAAGCATACTTGGGAATTGGTCAAGCGTTACGCTTACACATAAAAAGTGTTCAACCTGTTTGGCGCGTGCTTTGTCTAGCACTTGGTCTAGGTTTAAATCGAGTTTATCAAAATCAAGACGGTCTAAATGGCAATGCGAATCTACAATCAAAATTGGGCCTGTTTTTTACTACATGGTGTAAGTTGGATTACCGGAGTTTAACATAGTCCCCAGTAGTTTTTCGATCTTGGCGTTTAGGTTTGTTTTGTCGTCTAAAAAGCTAATACCAATACCTGGCGGATTAGAGCTTTGCGCACCTTGTGGGGTGATCCACGCAACTTTGCCGGTTACAATGTCGTCTTCGAGTGCGTCGGGAAGGGTTACACGTAACGCCAGCGAGTGTCCTACTTCGTAACGCATGTTAGTGCGTACAAATAAGCCGCCTTTTTTTAAGTAAGGCATGTAACAGCGATATAATTCGTCTAGGTCGTCTATATCTACTAATAGCTCTTGCATGGTTAATCCTTTTATTTATTACGTAAAATGTGCGCTAATCGTGATACGGCGAGCGGTAAATTAAGGCCGAGAATTTTTGTGTTATTTTGCAAAAATTCGCTGAGTGCTTGTTGCGCTTCTTGATACGCTTCAAAGCTCATACCTTGTAATAATTGCTGTTTTAATTGCTCGCTTAAAAATAAGGTAAATATACGAACCAGCTCCGGTTGTTTATTTATTATATCGACTAACGCTTTGAAATTATGGCTTTGTTTAAACTCAGTTGCAAACTTATAAAGGGTGTCTATATTTTGTAACTGGTTTTGCTCTTGCCACTGCTTTACTTGTAATGGCTGGCTATAAAAAAGCGTTAGCCAAGGGTAATTTTGTATTTGTAACGACTCAAGCCATTGCTGCGCTAGTTGTGTACTGGTTACCTTTACGTCGGTTTTAGCGCAACGGCTTAAAATAGTGGCTGGCAATTGCGCAGGTTGGCTTGTGGTTAATATTAAAAACCGGCTATTGCTTGGCTCTTCCAGCGTTTTTAACAAGGCGTTGGCGGCTGCCATGGTCATTTTTTCGCAGTTTTCTATTACCACTACTTTGTTGCCATTTTGCGCCGCTGAGTGGTTCATAAAATCGCTTATGGCGCGTATATCGTCTACGCCAATGCTTTGGCCATCTACCTGGGTTATGCGCTTGTCGGGGTGTGTACCCGCAAGATTAAGTGAGCAACTTTTACATTGCCCACATGGCGCTAAAATACTGTTTGCTACGGCTGTTTGCTGGGTAATATTTTGGCATAACAAGGCATTGGCTAGCTCGTCACTTAAGGCAAACTTACCTACCCCCACAGGCCCACAAAACAATTGGGCATGATGAAAACGCTGACCACGAAAGCTTTGTGCTAAGTGTTGCTGTGTTTCATATAGCCAAGGTAGAGACATGTTATTTTAGCTCTTCAAAAAAAGTACGTAATACGTTTGTGATATCCCTATGTACCTTATCAATTTCTTGATTGGCATCTACGGTTTTAATTGAGTTGTCGTCGCTTGCAAGTTCTAGGTAGCGCATGCGTGTGCGCTGAAAAAACTCAATGGCTTCTTGTTCTATTCTATCTAACTCGCCACGCCCTTTAGCGCGCTCTAGGCCAATTACTGGATCTATGTCGAGGTAAATGGTTAAGTCGGGCTTTAGGCCTTTTAATACCATAGACGATAACGACGCTAGTGTATTTGAACTAATGCCACGCCCGCCGCCTTGATACGCCTGCGACGATAAGTCGTGACGGTCGGCTAATATCCATTTACCTTGCTCAAGCGCAGGGTTTATTACGTTATGCATTAGCTGCGAACGTGCGGCGTACATAATAAGCAGCTCGGTTTCGAAGGCTATTTCTTCTTCGTGCTCGGCTTTTACCAATGTGCGTAACGACTCGGCCAATGGCGTGCCGCCGGGTTCGCGTACGTTGATGTATTCTATTTGTTTTTTGTTTAAAAAGTCTTGGCAAAGTGAAATTGCGGTTGATTTACCCGCGCCTTCTAAGCCTTCTACTACTATAAATTTTGGTTTCATAAACACGTTAATTCTTTTTATTTAAAATATAGGTTTTTACTGCCGCGTTATGTTGTTTTAACGTGGTAGAAAATTGGTGGCTGCCATCGCCTTTTGCTACAAAGTAAACATAGTCGCTTTGTGGCGGGTTTACCGCAGCTAAAATAGCTTCTTTTGATGGCATCGCTATTGGCGTTGGCGGTAATCCATCAATACGGTAGGTATTGTATGGCGTGTGATTGCGTAAATCTTTGTATTTAATATCGCCGTCAAAGTTTTCACCCAGGCCATATATTACGGTTGGATCGGTTTGTAGGCGCATTTTTGTGTTTAACCGATTAACAAAAACCGAGGCAATTAACGGACGTTCGCTGGCTAATGCGGTTTCTTTTTCAATAATTGAGGCCATTATGAGTGCCTCGTACGCGGTGTTATAAGGTAAATTGTTAGCGCGTTTTTGCCATGCATCGCTTAGTGTTTGTTGCATGGTTTGCGCGGCGCGTTTTAATACACTGCTTGCGGTATCGTTATGCTGATAGTGGTAGGTATCTGGAAATAACCAGCCTTCTAACAATGTATCTTCATTTATAATTTGCTTACCTAACTCGTCTAACTTTAGATCGTTATTTAAATTAGGTGCATTTTTAATATTTGCTAATACATCGCGCAGCGCTTGGCCTTCAATAATGGTAAAGCTAAAGCTGATTTGTTGACCTTGGTTTATTTTTTTTATGTTATTAATAACACTGGTATTTGAAAGCGCGTAAAGCCCGGCTTTTAAATCGGTTAGTGTGGGGTCTAGCTTTGCAATAACTTGGTAACGCCAACAGCTTTCAACCCAGTTTTTTGCTTGCCACTGTTGGCATAGTTTATTAAAGCCCGTGCCTTTTTTAACCTCAAATTGGGTGTTTTCGCTTACTTTTAGTGGGCTTTGCAAAGTCGCCTGCAACTGCTGATAGCCAATAGCTGTGCTAATAATCGCTAAAAAAGCGACTGATAAAATAACTTTTAACACTAAGCCTCCTTGGCTAATAATTTAGTTAGCAATGCGTTGCTGTGCGCTACATTAAAGCACTGCTGCTCTATGCGTTTAACAGGCACTGCATGCATTAAGCTATTGCATACGAATACAGCATCGGCCTTGGTTAAGTCGTTTACCGTAATGTGTTTAAACTCAACCGCTAATTTATCACATAACGCTTGCAGATAAACGCCCTTTATACCGCATTCATTTAGCTTTGGTGTAAATACTTTACCGTGTTTAATGGCAAATATATTAGCAGCTGAGGCTTCAATTACATGGTTGTTGTAGTCGAGCACAAGTACGTCGTCGCAGTTTTGGGTTTGCATGGCTTTTTTAATGAGTACTTGTTCTAACCTGTTTAGGGTTTTTAGCCCCGCAAGTAAAGGTTGTGCCGCTAATTTAATTGGGCTTATTTCAAGGCTAACACCCTGCTCTGCAAGCGTATTGTAATTTGCAGGGTATTCAAGCACGCTTACTATAATTGTTAAATTGCACTCACTTGGTAAGCCATACCCTCGCCCGCCTTCACCGCGCGTTATAAGTATTTTTAACACGCCCGTTTGCTTTTGGTTTACTTGGTTATGTATGTGTTGCTCTAAAGGGCTAAAATCGAGTTCAGGAAAGGCTAATCGCTCAGCACATTCAGCTAAGCGGGCTTTGTGGTGGTGCCAATATTCAACTTGCCCATTTACAATTTTTGCTGTTGTAAAAAAACCATCGCCATAGTTTAAGCCTCTGTCGCTTATGCTAACGGCGTTTGATTGGCTGGCATTGATGATTGTTTGCGTATTATTTATTATTTTTTGCATATAAAAAAAGCCCAGTTAAACAACTGAGCTCTTATAAAGTGGTTCGTTGTTAAAAAAGATTATACCTTTTTAAATAGCAACGAGCCATTAGTACCACCAAAGCCAAATGAGTTACACAGTGAGTAATCTAGTTTTGCATCGCGTGCTGTATGCGCAATGTAATCTAGGTCACAGCCTTCATCTGGGTTATCAAGGTTAATAGTAGGCGACACTTTTTGATCTTTTAACGACAATATCGACACGATTGATTCAACCGAGCCCGCTGCACCCAGTAAGTGACCCATCATCGATTTAGACGAGCCAACCATTACATCTTTTGCTGCATTGCCAAAAATAGATTTAACTGCAGCAGTTTCTGCTTTATCGCCTGCGCTGGTCGATGTACCGTGAGCGTTTATATAACCTACTTGATCTGCATTTACTTGCGCATCTTTTAATGCGTTTTCCATTGCAAGAGCTGCACCGGCACCGTCTTCTGGAGGAGATGTCATGTGGAATGCATCGCCACTCATACCAAAACCAACTAGCTCGGCATAAATGTTTGCGCCACGTGCTTTTGCGTGTTCGTATTCTTCAACAACTACAACACCCGCACCGTCAGAAAGTACAAAACCGTCACGGTCTTTATCCCACGGGCGCGACGCTGCTTGTGGGTCGTCGTTACGTGTTGATAATGCGCGTGCTGCGTTAAAGCCACCCATACCTATAGGTGTACAGGCTTTTTCGGCCCCGCCAGCAACCATTGCGTCGGCATCGCCGTAGGCAATCATACGTGCTGCATGGCCAATGTTATGTAAACCTGTCGTACACGCAGTTACAATTGAAATGTTAGGGCCACGCAGTCCGTACATTATTGATAAATGACCCGAGATCATATTAATAATGGTAGAAGGCACATAAAATGGTGATAACTTACGTGGGCCGCTGTTAAGTAACTTAACGTGGTTTTCTTCAATTAGCGTTAGGCCGCCAATACCAGAACCAACAGCAACACCAATGCGCGTTGCGTTTTCTTCTGTGATTTCTAGGCCTGAATCTTTAAAGGCTTGAACACCCGCTGCTAAACCATATTGGATAAATAAATCCATTTTTTTTGCATCTTTTGGTGGCATATAAGCCGATGCGTCAAAGTCGTTGATTAAACCAGCGAACTTTGTTCCAAATTTTGATGTGTCAAAGTGTGTTATTGTTTGTATACCACTTTTAGCATCTAATAAGCCTTGCCAGGTTGATTGAACATCATTGCCTAGCGGCGTCAACATTCCTAAGCCAGTTACGACGACACGACGTTTAGCCACGGTTTGCCTCCAATAAGGGATATTTATAATTTTATTAAAATTTATACCATTTTAGTTTTTAAATGGTTTTTTTAATCCAATTAGATTCACAAGGGGATTAATACCCAAGCAACCTCAAAGTGCGAGTCTCAAACTTGTTTGACAACACATAACGCAAACAAAATTAATGTTAGTTAAATTTGGGGAGTTAAGGTTTGCTATTTGAATCATGAACTTTGAGGTGGTTTGGATACATAGATTAAAGGCAGCGAATGCTGCCTTTAATATACAATGATTACTCAGCGTGAGCTGTTACGTAATCGATTGCGCTTTGAACTGTAGTGATCTTTTCAGCTTCTTCGTCTGGGATCTCAGTGTCAAACTCTTCTTCTAGAGCCATTACTAGTTCTACAGTATCAAGAGAATCTGCACCTAGGTCATCTACGAAAGAAGACTCGTTTTTAACTTCTTCTTCTTTAACACCTAGTTGTTCAATGATAATTTTTTTTACGCGTTCTTGGATATCGCTCATTCTTCTTTCCTTTATTAAAACGCCAATGCGTTATTTTCAGATTGCGGGGTAGTTTACGCCGCATAATTCTCTGATTCAATGATTTGACCGTAAATAATTCTCTGGTCAAACCTCTGAGTGTGTGTTTTCCATGTTATCGCTTATTTTAATAGCAATTTCAAGTATGTTTAAAGCAAGTTCACAAATAATTCAATGTTTTTTAGTGAATTAAGCCAACTTAATTTTAATCTTTTAAAGGCTATATGGTTATTAAACCATATACATCGCGCCATTTACATGCAAAGTTTCGCCTGATACATACGCAGCCGCGTCAGATGCTAAATAACACACTGCCGCTGCAATTTCGTCAGGTTGGCCTAAACGACCCGCCGGTACATTAGCGAGTGTGGCTGCTTTTTGATCATCGGTTAGCTCGTTGGTCATATCTGTTTGAATAAAACCCGGTGCAATTACGTTTACTGTAATACCACGCGAGGCCACTTCACGTGCGAGCGACTTAGAAAAACCAATTACACCCGCTTTAGCCGCAGCGTAGTTGGCTTGACCTGCGTTACCCATAGTGCCCACAACCGAGCCAATATTAATAATACGGCCGTTCTTTTTCTTCATCATTGGGCGTAAAACAGCCTTTGATAAACGGAAAATAGAGCTTAGGTTGGTGTCGATAATATCGTCCCACTCGGCTTCTTTCATTCGCATAAGTAAATTGTCGCGCGTGATACCTGCGTTATTTACAAGTACGTCAATATCGCCTAAGTCGGCTTTTATTGCCGCCAAAGTTGCCTCAATTGAAGCAGGATCGGTGACGTTTAATGCATAACCTTTACCGTTATCACCTAAATAGTCACTAATTTTAGCCGCACCCGACTCGCTTGTTGCTGTACCCGCTACTTTTGCGCCTTGTGCAACCAGCATAGTTGCAATTGCTTTACCAATACCACGGCTTGCGCCTGTAATTAGGACAACTTTGCCCTCTAAAGAAAATAAGTTAGACATTTTTTTACTCTTATTTAGCTGTATCAATTGAAGCGGCGTCGTTTACTGAGCCACATACCATTGCTTTATCAATTCGTTTTGCCAGGCCTGTTAATACTTTACCTGGGCCAAATTCGTAGCTCTGCGTTACACCTTGCGCCACTAAAGCTTGCACTGTTTCTGTCCAGCGTACTGGACTGTATAATTGGCGTACAAGTGCATCTTTAATCGCGTCAGCTGAACTTTCTGCTTTTACATCTACATTATTGATTACATCACACTTAGGTGTATTAAATGTTAAAGCGGCTAAATCATTCGCCAGTTTTTCTGCTGCAGGTTTCATTAGTTCGCAGTGCGAAGGCACACTAACCGATAACGGTAATGCGCGTTTTGCGCCCGCTTCTTTACAGGCTACTGATGCTCTATCTACCGCCGCTTTATGCCCGGCTATTACAACTTGACCTGGTGAGTTGTAGTTAACAGGCGATACAACCTCGCCTTGCGCCGATGCTGCACACGCCGCTTTAATTTCGTCGTCGCCTAAACCAATAATAGCCGCCATAGATCCCACACCAGCCGGTACGGCTTCTTGCATGTACAAGCCACGATTTTCTACTAATTTAACCGCTTCGCTTAAGCTAATTACATTACTACATACCAGTGCTGAATATTCACCTAAACTGTGTCCTGCCATTACAACATCGGCGTCTGGGTTTTTAGCTAACCAGTCGCGATAAATCGCAACACTTGCGGTTAATAATGCAGGTTGAGTTCGGTGGGTTTCGTTTAGTTTTTCTTCTGGACCGTTAAGAACTAACGCTGCTAAGTCGTATCCCAATGCGGTTGATGCTTCTGCAAACGTTGATTTTACAATGTCAGAGGTTTCTAAAAGCGCTTGTAACATACCTACGCTTTGCGAACCTTGACCTGGGAATAGAAGTGCAATTTTTTGTGCCATACTTTGCTCTTTTTAATTAAACAAATAAATAATGAAATACACGGCACATCAATTTACTGATTGGCCACCGTGTCTTTAGAATGTGTTTTTTCGAAAATAGCGGCTATTTTAGTGGGAAGTTGGCGTTCAACTTCTTTTACCGCTTCATCGATTGCTGCTTGAAATGCTTTAGCTGAGGCATTTCCATGGCTTTTAACGACAATACCGCGCAATCCTACCAGAGAAGCACCGTTATACTGGTCGGGGTTCACCCTTTTATAGAGTTTTTTTATGATTGGGCTTAGCATAAACGCCATACATTTATATAAAAGGTGTTTTTCGAGGGCTTTTGAGAACTTATTCATGATAAGTTTGGCTATGCCTTCACAGGTTTTAAGGGCAACGTTGCCAACGAACCCTTCACATACGATAACGTCGGCCTTGCCTGTAAAAATATCGCTGCCTTCACTGTAGCCAATATAATTTATATGCGGACTTTGCTGCATTAATTGTGCTGCATGTTTTATGTCGTCGTGGCCTTTTATGTCTTCGGCACCAATGTTTAGCAAACTTACCCGTGGGTTATCGCAGCCAAGCGCTTGGCCAGCAACCACTGAGCCCATTAAGCCAAATTGGTAGAGTATTTCGCTATCGCAATGTACGTTGGCGCCTAGGTCGAGCAAATAAACTGGATTTTTACGCTCTGTAGGTACCGATGAAATAAGTGCGGGACGTTTTACACCGGGTAACATTTTTAATACGTAATGCGCCATAAAAAATAATGCGCCAGTATTACCTGAACTTACACAGGCTTGAGCCTCGCCTGATTTAACTAAATCAAGGGCAACGCGCATTGAGGAATCTTTTTTAGAACGAACAGCAACAGCAGGTTCGCAGGCATTGGTGACTATTTCACTACAGTGACGAATTATGAGTCTTGGGTGAGATAAAGAATCGAGGGATTCGAGTTCTTTAGATATAACTTGCTCGTTACCACACAAGAAAAGTGTAAGGTTGGCGTGAGCGTTTACTGCACTAACAGCAGCAGGAATAGATGAACGGGGGCCGTAATCGCCCCCCATCATATCTAACGCTATGGTTAGATTATTCAGCATCAAAGCAATCTCTTAGTTAGAAATTACTTGAACGCCTTTGTAGTAACCGTCAGCAGTTACATGGTGACGACGATGAGTCTCACCTGAAGTTTGGTCAACTGTTAAAGTTGGACCGTTGATCGCATCGTGTGAACGGCGCATGCCGCGTCTTGCACGAGACTTTTTGCTTTTTTGTACAGCCATTAGTCTTCTCCTAAGAATCTTTCTTAAGTTGTTTCAAAATATCAAATGGATTTGGTTTATCATCTTCCGCTTTTAATACACCAAAGCTGGCAGGCTTTGACGAGTAATTGCACGAAGCTTCGTTGTGTGTAGGCACTAATGGCACCGCTAAAATTAGTTCGTCTTCGATTAACTCAAACACGTTAATTTCACCGTTTTCATCAAGCGCTACTTCATCGTAGTCTTCTGGAAGATCATCCGACTCAGCATCCAAACCAACAGGCGAATACATAAAGTCTTGATCCAAATCCAACCCTAAATCATCATTACAACGTTGACAAGTTACAGTAACGTGTGTGGACAAATTGCCGCTAATCACAACTAAACCTTGCTCATCGTTTTTGCACTGAATTTTTACCGCTATTTCACCTACTTCTTCCTGTACAACACCTCGTAAACGAGTCAGTTTTTCAAGCGGTACAATACCATCGTATGATAAACGGTGTTGCGCTGCTTTCCCAGGATGAAGAGTGAAGGGAATTTTTACCTTTTGCATAGGGGCTGCATCATATAGATAGTTAGTTTGTTAGTCAAAGTAAAAAACCATTTTTACTAGGTTTTTCACGTGTTTTACTCACGGATCTGATTTATCCTAACTCAATCTGATTTATCTTAGGAAAACCATTTATGAAGCACCCGCTTATTTTAGCCTCAAGCTCGCCTTTTAGGCAGTCTTTATTACAAAAATTTAATTTACCGTTTGAAACCTTTTCGCCAGACGTTGACGAATCAGCCCTTGATAACGAAAAACCCAATGACCTAGTTAAGCGCTTAAGTGAACTTAAAGCTGCTGAAGCAATTAAACACTTTAACAATGGTTTAGTTATTGGCTCTGATCAAGTGGCTGTGTTTAATAATCAAATATTAGGTAAACCGCATAATAAAGAAAACGCTGTAAAACAATTAAGCTTATTTAGTGGACAAACCGTAACTTTTTTAACGGGATTATGTGTTTTTGATATTCAAAGTGGGCAAAGCGAAAGTGTTGTTGAGCCATTTAATGTGACTTTTAAAACACTAACAACAGCACAAATTAGCGCATACTGCGATGCAGAACAGCCTTATAACTGTGCGGGTAGCTTTAAAAGTGAAGGACTCGGCATTTGTTTATTTGAAAAACTAAGCGGTGACGATCCTAATAGTTTAATTGGTTTACCACTCATTAAACTCAGCCAATTATTAGCTGAGTTTAATGTTGATGTATTGAGCCTACAAACCAACTAACGCTTGCTTTAAGTGTTAGCCTATTAAAACCTGTTGCAACTGTTGATAGCTATCGACTGTTGTAATTGGGTCATACTCACTTAATTGCTGTGCATTGTGTACACCCATAGTAACGCCTATTCGATCCATGTTTGCTGCCCTACCCATTGCCATATCAATTTGTGTATCACCTATCATTACAGCTTCATTGGCATTTACGCCAAGCTCCGCTAATAATTGATAAAGCATATCGGGTGAGGGTTTAGACTGTGCGTCGTCACTTGTGCGGGTTGCACTAAAAAAATGCCTCAGCTGGCTTTGATCTAATAAGCGTTCTAAACCGTCTCTTCCTTTACCAGTTGCAATAGCAAGTACTGACCCGTTTTGTTTAAGGGCATTGAGAACGTTTGCTACATCATCAAATACAGGTGTAGGTGTTGGGTCAACTTTATAATGTGCCTTGTATGCATTAATTAGTGCGGTTTGCTTTGTTGGGTAACTGGGGAATAGCACCTCCATTGCCTTTTCAAGCGACAGCCCAATAATATTTTTTATTGCGGTGTCGCTTGGCGGTGCAATATTTAAAGATTGTGCACTGCATTTAATACAGTTAACTATTTTGCCAATTGAGTCCATGATGGTGCCGTCCCAATCAAAAATAACTAATTTGTATTGATTATTAGCCATACATTAAGACTCTTTAGCTGCGCGTAACTTTAATAAGCAATTGCTAAGAGCTTTATCAAGGGGGGCTTCTACACGCATAGTGGTTTCGTTTTTAGGGTGATAAAAACTTAAATCGTGGGCGTGTAAAAATAAGCGATTTAAACCTACTTTGCGCATTCCTGCATCAAACGCTTGGTCACCGTATTTATCGTCGCATGCAATTGGGTGCCCTTTGCACTGAGTGTGTACACGAATTTGATGTGTTCGCCCTGTTACTGGCGACGCTTGTACAAGTGAACATTCGTTAAAACGCTCTAGTACTTTAAAACGAGTATGCGACGGTTTGCCTTCAACGTTGTCAACACGTACAACGCGCTCGCCCGATTTAAGTGTATTTTTGCGCAGGCCTTCGGTCACGTTTTTAGTTTTACCATCCCACTGCCCGTCAACTAACGCCCAGTAGTTTTTTTCCATGGTTTTTTCACGAAGTTGCTCGTGTAACGATGTTAAAACAGAGCGACGCTTTGAAATAAGTAAACACCCCGATGTATCGCGGTCAAGCCTGTGCACTAGCTCAAGGTTACGCTCTTGTGGGCGAAGTACGCGTAGCGCTTCTATTAGGCCATAACTTAAACCACTGCCGCCATGAACTGCCATGCCCGACGGTTTATTTATAACAATAAGGTATTTGTCTTCAAATAAAATATCGTCTTCAAGGCGCGTTACTTTATCTAGTTTTGAAGGCACAAACTCTTCGCGCTCTGCCACTTTTATAGGTGGGATACGAATAACGTCGTCTAACTGTAATTTATACACTGGCTTAATGCGTTTTTTATTTACACGCACCTCGCCTTTTCTAAGAATTTTGTAGATTGCGCTTTTAGGCACCCCTTTTAAATGGGTAATAAGAAAGTTATCAATTCGCTGACCTAAATGGTCTTCGTTGATTGTGACAAAAGATACTTGTAAGCCGGTTTTTTCTGACATTGCCTAATCACTGATTTAAGTAAAATAATTTAGTTGCTAACACTGTTATAATAGTGGGATAATCAGCAGCGCAAATATTTAGTATTTGCAAATAACAACGGTGCTTTTTAACTTAACACATTAAAACATTCGTGATGCACATTCTGGGTAGCCGATCATACAGATCCGAGTTAAGTTTTCCAAAGCTTTTATACATACCTAGTAAACACGTGCGGTCAACTAACAGCAATGCGCGTAATATATTGCAGGTTAAGTTTGAACATGAAGTGGTTTTTAATGCGATTGAAAAAGCAATGAACAGATAATTTGTCTGATAGTGACGGCGTAAAAAGCGCCGTTCAGCAATTGCTCAATTATTGTAGTACCGTAAAGCAGCTTATTTAGAACTAAAAAAATCTAATAAATAAGTATTCATTAACATCGGCAGCGAATTTTGCTCTTAAACCAGGATTTAGCGATACATCACACTGTATTGCTCACCCACTTAATGAGCCCTACGCGCCTAATATGAATGACATTTAGTAAGATTGATATGACAGGCCGACTTCTGGGTAAAACTTGTAGACGTAGCTGAAAAGCCGACAGTTTTAACACCATTAAGAATTTAATAGCGTTTAGTACGCTATTGTTTGCCAGCATTTAAAAAATACTGCTTACGAAAATACAGAGCCGTTCCGTTAAAGACCCAGTCGTGAGGCTGCACATTCTAAAAATAGGAACAACTGAACAGGCGAGAAAACATCGTCATGTCAGCGACATAATTTAATAGAGTAACAATATGAAACGTATGCTAATCAATGCAACGCAGCAAGAAGAAATGCGCGTAGCACTGGTTGATGGCCAGCGCCTATATGATTTAGATATAGAAAGCCCAGGTCACGAACAGAAAAAAGCCAATATTTATAAAGGCAAAATCACACGTATTGAACCATCTTTAGAAGCAGCATTTGTTGATTACGGTGCTGATCGTCATGGTTTCCTTCCTTTAAAAGAAATTGCCCGCACTTACTTCCCTGCTGGTTACACCTTTAATGGTCGTCCGAATATTCGTGACGTGATCAAAGAAGGCCAAGAAGTAATAATTCAGGTTGATAAAGAAGAACGTGGCCAAAAAGGCGCAGCGTTAACTACTTTTATTAGTGTTGCTGGTAGTTACTTGGTACTTATGCCTAACAACCCTCGTGCTGGCGGTATTTCTCGCCGTATTGAAGGTGATGAGCGTACCGAACTTAAAGAAGCACTCAGCCGTTTAGAACTCCCTAAAGGTATGGGCTTAATTGTGCGTACTGCGGGTGTTGGTAAATCGTTTGAAGAACTAAATTACGATTTAAAAGCGTTATTAGTTCACTGGGAAGCTATTAGACAAGCTGCCGACAGTGCTAAAGCGCCATTTTTGATTCACCAAGAAAGCAACGTAATTTTCCGTGCGATTCGTGATTATTTACGTCGTGATATTGGCGAAATTTTAATTGATAAGCCACGTGTTTTTGAAGAAGCTAAAGCGCACATTGAGCGTTTTCGTCCTGACTTTATGAGCCGCGTTAAGCTTTATCAAGGTGACACACCGTTATTTACGCATTACCAAATTGAAAGCCAAATTGAGTCTGCGTTCCAACGTGAAGTACGTTTACCATCAGGCGGCTCAATTGTTATTGACCCTACTGAAGCACTTACGTCTATCGATATCAACTCGTCTAAAGCAACAAAAGGCGGCGATATTGAAGAAACAGCACTGAATACTAACCTTGAAGCAGCTGACGAAATTGCACGCCAATTACGTTTACGCGATTTAGGTGGTTTGATTGTTATAGATTTCATCGATATGACACCGCCACGCCATCAACGTGAAGTAGAAAACCGCTTAAAAGACGCTGCGCGCCCAGATCGTGCTCGTGTACAAATTGGTAAAATTTCTCGCTTTGGTTTACTTGAAATGTCGCGTCAGCGTCTTCGCCCTTCACTAGGTGAAGCTAGCCAAGGTGTATGTCCCCGTTGTAGTGGCCAAGGTACAGTTCGCTCTAATGAGTCGATTGCGCTGTCTATCCTTCGTTTAATTGAAGAAGAAGCAATTAAAGACAACACTTCTCAAGTAAATGCACAAGTACCTGTCGCCGTGGCTGCTTACTTGTTAAATGAACAACGTCGAAGTGTTCATCGTATTGAAAAGCATCATAACTGTGATGTAGTGATTATTCCTAATCAACACATGGAAACACCACACTACGAAGTAATGCGCTTGCGTAAAGACGAAACACTTGAAACCGTAAGTTACGAGCAAGTTGTTGCACCTGAGCCAGAAGCCTTTGAAATGTCGAAGTCGCCTTCTGCACCTGTTCGTGAAGAGCCTATGCTTAAGGGTGTTGTTATGCCTTCAAGCCCTGCTCCACAAGCAGCGCCGACTCCAGCAGCTATGCCTGCAGCGGTAGCCGCTAAAGAAGAAGCGGGTTTATTTACTGCAATTGCTAACTGGTTTAAATCTATTTTTGCTAGCGAAACACCAGAGCAGAAAAAAGAAGCCGCTGAAAAGCAGCAAGAAAAAGATCGCAATAATAAGCGCCGTGGAAACGATAATCGCCGTCGTAATAACAATCAACGTCGTCGTAATAACCCACGCTCTAAACAGCGCACAGACCGCAATACTGATGAAGTAGAAACAAAAACTAATTCACCGGTAGCAAACGAGAACCAAGAGAAGAACGAAAACCGCAACAAGCGTCGTCGTAATTCTAACTCTCGTAAGCGCCCTGAGCACAAAGCTGATAAAGATCAAACTAAAGCGGCAGATGCGCCTGCAAAAGCAAATGATGATACCAATGTAGCGGAAGCACCTAAAGAGCAAAAGCCTAAGGTTCGTCGTCAACGTCGTAACGTTCGTAAGAAAGTACGTATTCAGGACGAAAACGCTGAGCAACTACAAGCAACTGAACAAACTCCTGTTGAAACAGCTGCAGTAGAAGAAAAGCCGCAAGTTCAAGCAAAGCCTGAAGTTCAAGAAAAGCCAGTAGCCGCTGAAAAGCCTGCACCGGTAAAAGAAGAAAAAGTTGAGACTGTTGAGTCGAAAGATAAAACTGTAGAAACTGAAGAAGAACAAACACGTACACGTTCACGTCGTTCTCCTCGCCATCTTCGTGCATCGGGTCAGCGTCGTCGTCGCCCTGAAGGCGAAAATGCTGAAAGTAAATCAGATGAAGCGCCTGCTTTTGTGCCAGTTGCTGACCAAGCTGCTGCAGAGTACGAAGCAGAACTTAAGGCAAAATCGGAAGAAACGGCTGTTGACGCTTCTGAACAGGTTGAACAAGCCGTTGCTGTTGAAGATTTAGCTAAGGTTGAAGTGGCTCAAGAGCAAGTAAAAACTGAAGACCCAGTGCAAGCTGAAGAACCAGTTAAAACTGAAGAGCCAGTTAAAGCTGAAGAACCAGTTAAAGCTGAAGAGCCAGTGCAAACTGAAGAACCAGTTAAAGCTGAAGAACCAGTGCAAGCTGAAGAACCAGTTAAAGCTGAAGAGCCAGTGCAAGCTGAAGAACCAGTGCAAGCTGAAGAACCAGTTAAAGCTGAAGAGCCAGTGCAAGCTGAAGAGCCAGTGCAAGCTGAAGAACCAGTTAAAACTGAAGAACCAGCTTTAGAAGCTGAAGTGGTTCCGGTTGAGACTACAGAGACGCCTGTAGAAGCTAAAGCAGCGCCAGTAGTTGAAGAAGCGACTGAAACAACTTTAAATTTTAAAACAGTGATCACTAAAGGACACGCAAGTGCGCCAATGGCACAACCTGCTCCTGCAGCAGATAGTGAAGTAAAACATGTACCAGTGGCTATGGCTCACGATAAACGTGAACTTATCCCTGATAGTGGTTTACGCCCAGGCTCAATTAAACCTGCTGGTCGTGCAAGTTCTGCAATGACAAAAACATTAAGCGCTGATTAGTAAATAACGCTTAATTTAAAAGCCCCGCTATTTTAAATAGCGGGGCTTTTTTGTTTTAAATGGGTGATGCTTTTACTTAGCACAAAATACAGTAACAAGAAGCTGCGCTTCTAACGTGAGCAAGCTCTACGTCTACAAGTAAATATTAAACAGTGGCATAGCACGTTTAAACGGAGTACTCACTGACTTTTGAACACCGGGTTTTTATCCTGAAAACAAATATTCACAAAGAGGTTAAGAAACGCTCCGCTTTAGAGAAGTGATTAAAACAATTAACTTATAAAATACAGTATTGGTTTTGTCTTCTCATTTACTCCTCATTCGCTTCTCCTTGTGCAATCACGTTTAGTAAATTTTTCACAAAGAGGTTATGAGACGCTGCGCTTTTAGAGAAGTGAAAATGCGGCTAAATTTGTTTGTCTGCTCATTTGCTCCTCTTTCTCTTCTCTTTGTGCCATTTGAATCTTTAATTTAATAAAGGTGCGAAAAATTAGCAGCTAGCTTTAAATTAACTAGTGGCGTAAAAGGCAAAAAAAAGCGCGATATAAATATCACGCTTTTAATCGGTTTGTTAACTCAGTACAGGGCTTATTAGCCTTCACTTTCCATAAAGCGTTGCAGTTGGTCTTTAAGGTTTGGCGGAATACCTTTAATCACCAACGTGTCTGTTGCTTCGTTGTATGTAACACGCTCACCTAAATGCTTGCGCTCAAAGCTTACACTCACACCGCCGCCTAAGCCTGAAAATTTAACCATACTGGTCACGGTTTTTTTATCGACTGGGAACGTTTCTTCTAAATCGTAACTTTGGTCCTTGCAAAAGCTGTCAAACGGACTGTCATCGCCTTTTGAAATAGCCGCTGATAGTTCGGTTACGCTTGCTTCTTCACCGGTCGTTACACAATCGTTACAGTAATCAAAAACCTGCTTACGCAAATCGTCTTTTTCTGATTTATCAAACTGCTGCTCAGATAGATAATCTTCTACTGCATTTAGCATAACTTGGCTTTGTTGTTTAGGATCAACACCTTCTTCACAGCCTAAAAAGTCTAAGAAAAAGTCAGCAACTTTTCGCCCTGCTCTGCCTTTAATAAACGAAATATAACGATTGTCCTCAGGTTGTGTATCCCAAGCGGTTAAATCTATACGTGCTGCTAATTGCATACGAGAAATATCAAGATGACGCGATGCTGCTAAATCAAGCTCAGAGGTCATTGAGTAATGCTCTTTAATATTAATCATTGCAATTAACATGTAGTCCGTAGCCACGTACTGGTAATGACAAAATACCAAATAGCCTGTTTCGTTAAATGCGTATTTATCTAGCTCTTCTTTTAATACGGTAGATGCTTGCTCAGTTAAATGCCAAAAGCCCAGCTCGTTATTGCGGTAACTTTGCATAGATGACGCAACAATACTGTTTTTCTCACCACTGAAGGCACAGTAACCTTTACCTGGCTTACCCGTGAATGCATGGTGTAATTGTTCGATAAAAACAGCGACTTTATCATTAATGATCATTTCGTCGTTGCGAAGGTGAATTTGCGTATCGTCATCTTTTTTGTCTACATAATGAACGACTAATTTTTTAACGTCTGTTGTCATCTTTGTTTTTCACGCCTCAAGTGTTAAAATACGGGAATATAACTATTTTATTGAACCAACTGATGCCAATCTTATCAAAATACTCTAATGAAGAAGTAGAACAAATCGTCGACCAGCTTATTGATGTGCTAACTCAACACAAAGCACCGGTTGATTTAAGTCTTATGTGTTTAGGAAATTCTATCACGCATATCCTAAAAGAGCATGTACCAACAGGGAAAAGACAAGCTGTAACTGAGAACTTTGCAAAAGCACTTTCACAGTCGGTTAAATAAACGCATGAATTTATCGCAGCACAATCAGTTTTCATCAAAAGCAAGTCAGTTGCTAAGTTGGGGGCATTGGTTTACCTTCGCCAACATAGGTTTAGCGCTACTAATTAGCTTAAGCTATTTATTTGCTGACTCGCCACCAACAAGCTTCATGGGCATTACATACATGCTAGTGACATGGCTTAGCCATACTAGCTTTATTGCCTTTTTGGCGTTTGTGCTGACGGTGTTTCCTTTAAGTTTAGTGTTTCCTTACCCACGCCATATTCGTGGCATGGCCGCTATTATTGCAACCTGTGGCGCGTCTTTATTAACTTTAGACGCCTATGTATATGTTAACTTAGGTTATCATTTAAACCCATCAGCCCTGCCTGAAATTATTTCCTTACTTTGGAACCGCCTAACCACCTCTCCAGCGCTTACCACATTTCTTGCGGGCGGTATTGTGCTATTGATTTTAGGTTTTCAATTAGTGGTAAGCAATTATACTTGGCACCATTTGGCACGCTTAAAGCAGTTTAAATTTGCTCGCTATGCAATTTCATTTTTAGTGGTCTGTTTTGCTCTTAGCCACAGCATTCATATTTGGGCAGACGCTAACTTAAAATTTGATATTACCAAGCAAGACAATGTGTTGCCGCTTTCGTACCCAACCACGGCTAAAAGCTTACTGGCTAAAAACGATTTACTAGATATAGAAACTTATAACCAAGCTCATAGCGTAAAAATTAATAACCAAAATATTAATTACCAGCCACCGGCTCCACTGGCAAAGTGTGATGACTTTACTCAGGCTAATGTAGATATATTTGTATTTGAAACTGATGCACAACTAGTAGAGTTTGCTAGTAACCACAAAGAGCTTCATAAAACTGAATTGTTTTTACAGCCTACTAACCATGACGATACGCTGTTTGGTTTAGTATATGGTTTACCTTCATTTTACAAAGCCGCTATTTTACAAGAACAAATACTGCCTGCATGGCAAAGCCAGCGCCGTAGTATTAAAGTTATGGGTATTGATAGCCTGAGCTTTATTAATGATCAAGCTCATACCAATAATGCCATTAGAGTTATTAATGGTGCTGCCGAGCAAGCGCCACGTAACAACTCGCATATTTTTGCCTTTAGTTTAGCAAGCGAAAACGCTGAAGTAGTCACTACATCAACCTTATATACTTCTGATAAAAACATTGCAGAAGTAAATGGGCTTATCCAACCTAGCGATTTAATTACAACAAGCGTTGGCAAATACTTAAACTGCAGTGTCATTGCTAAGCAAACAATGCTCGGTGTAAATTTGTACAAGAAAAAAGATGACATGGGTGTTAACTACAGCCAAGGTGTTGTAATTGCATATAAAAAAGATCGAATAACTTTAATAGACTCAGATGGTAACTTTAAAAATATTTCTGCCGCTGAGGGGTTTTCTATTGAACAACGCTTAGATATCCCATTTTTAGTACAAAGCATTAAAAAGCTAAAAACCTTCTCTGAATAGTCATGATGTTAACCTAGCTTGCGATAATGCCAAGCTAGGTTATAGTTTTATAACACGTTAAATGCTTAGCAAAAAAAATACGTTCATGGATGGCTATTATGACTAAACCTACTTACCTTTTTATTGTGCTTGGTACTCTTTTATTGAGTACACACAGCAACGCAACAACCTACTACAAATGCGTGACCGAAAAAGGCACAACCTTTTCTCAGTTCCCCTGTGATAACCAAGCGACAGCTTATAAGGTGACTACAGCTAATGTCACAGAATCAGGGCCTGATGTTGATTATTCAAAACAATTAAATGCACTTGAACGAGAACAGCTTTTAAAAGGCTTAGAGGCCGAGCTACGAAGTAATAACCATAAGCTTGCTATTCTCGACAGAAACAAACAACGTAATGAATACAAGCAAAAGGAACGCCTAAATCATATTCTGGCTGACGAAGATAAAAAGCGAATTGCAAAAGACATTACTAAAAAACTGAAGCTAATAAATAAAGAATATAAAAAAGAAGTATCTACAGTCACCAAACGAATTAAAAAACTTGAGAAAAAAATTGAACGTTACAAAAAAAGTAATTAGCAAACATATTACTTAACTTACAATTTGCACTTTTAGTTTATCGATTAATTTAGCCCTAATTAATTTAGCTTGGTTTTAAACTTAAAATAACATACCCTTAACAAAATAGAGTATAAACTCTAGTGTCAATTAAGGAGTGCTAATGCAGCCACGTAGTATTGCTGAATTAATTTTAACTGGCTTTAAAAAGCACTATCAGCTTTTTCAAAAAATAACCGCTCAAGCGCCCCTTGCATTTGCCAAACAAGACTGGCAAGCAATTAATGATATTAGCCGTTTACGTATTAGTTATTACGATGAGCGTGTTAACGAAACAATACATACCTTAAAACAAGACCATCCTTCGCACGAACTTGACGAAACCCTTTGGCTTGAAGTTAAAAAGCTATACCAAGAGTTCTTGTGCTTTCACCCTCAGGCTGAACTTGCTGAAACATTTTATAATTCGGTGTTTTGCAGGCTTTACCATAGACGCTATTTTCATAACGATTTTATATTTGTACAAGCCACCCTAAAAGATGCGCCATCGGTTCCTGTTGAATCAGAATACCGAAGTTACTTTCCGGTTGTTGATGGTCTTAAACCCACAATTAAACGCATTATTAACCACTTTGACTTTAAAGCACCTTTTGTTGATTTAGAACGCGATATTCGTCTGCTAGTAAAAGCATTTTATAAGCAAGCTCCCGACACTCATCATCAAGCCTGGAAAATGCGCTTTGATATTTTGCATACCGCGTTTTATCGCAATAAAGCTGCTTACATAGTGGGACGGGTTGTGTCTGAAAGTGGTGTTCAACCGTTTATAATTGCTGTTCTTCATCACGAAGATAAAGGCTTATACTTAGATGCCCTACTCACTAAGTCATCACAGATGCGTGTTATTTTTGGTTTTGCCCGCGCTTACTTTATGGTTGAAACGCATGCGCCTTCTGCACTTGTACGCTTTTTAAATGAGTTAATGCCCAACAAAACTATGGCAGAACTCTATAACGCTATTGGCTTTCATAAGCAGGGTAAAACTGAGTTTTATCGAGAATTTTTAAATCATTTAACGCATTCGAATGACGAATTTACCATTGCACCAGGTACTCCAGGTATGGTGATGATGGTGTTTACCCTGCCTTCTTTTGGTTATGTATTTAAAGTCATTAAAGACAAGTTTGGTGAGAGTAAACCGTTTGGTCGCGACACAGTTTTAAAACGTTATCAACTCGTTAAAAGCCATGACCGGGTTGGTAGAATGGCCGACACAATAGAGTATTCAAACGTCGTATTTCCTTTAGCACGCTTTGATAGTAATTTACTTGAGCAGCTGCACAAAACAATTGGCTCATCGATGGTCATTGAAGGTGATTGGCTGATCATAAAGCATTTGTATATTGAGCGCCGTATGACGCCACTGAACTTATTTTTAGAAAATGCTGACGACGAAAGCGCTGCAGATGCAATAGAGGAATACGGCCAAGCATTAAAAGAAATGATAGCGGTTAATATTTTTCCTGGCGATATGCTATTAAAAAACTTTGGCGTAAGTAAACATAAGCGCATTATTTTTTATGATTACGACGAAGTACAATATTTAACAGACATGAATTTTAGAGCGTTGCCCAAGGCCAAGAGCTATGATGACTACTTAATGGATGAGCAAACCTACTCTGTTGCCCCGCAGGACGTTTTTCCTGAGCAACTTTGCACATTTGTAACACCAAACCCGACATACAAACAGTTTTTAATCAGCACACACCCTGAACTGATTGATGTTAACTTTTGGAAGCAGGCACAACAAAATATAAAAAATGGCCTAATAAATCATATTTACCCGTACCCGACAGCACAGCGTTTTATCCATCACTGGTAGGCGCAAGGACACACACATGAATATAAGCAAAATAGATTTAAACTTACTTGTATACCTCGATACACTACTTCGAGAGTGCAATGTTACACGCGCTGCAAATCAGCTTAGCATTACACAACCAGCTATGAGTAACGGCCTTAAGCGTCTTCGTAACCTTTTTAACGATCCTATTTTAGTTCGTACTAGCGATGGCATGGTGCCAACAGAGCGTGCCATAGAGTTACAGCCCGTTATTCGTGGCATACTTATGACACTTGAAGAAACTCTCGCACCAAATAGAGAGTTTGAAGCCAGCCAAAGTAAACGTGTATTTAGGATAATGGCCAGCGACTATGCAGCCAGCACACTTGCACCAAAACTACTGAGCAAACTGCACGAAGAAGCCCCAGATACAACGCTAGATATACTCACACCAAGCGATGTAACCTTTCATGATGTTGAAAACGGTAAAGTAGATATGGCAATTAACCGCTTTGAAAATTTGCCGCAATCGTTTCACCATAAGCGTATTTGGAAAGACAGCTTTTGCTGCCTAGTAAAAGCCGATAATCCAATAATCGAAAACTTCAGTCTTGATAGCTACCTAAAAGCGCGCCATATATGGGTAAGTAAAACAGGCTTTGGTGTTGGCGTTGGTATGGATCCTAAAGATGTGCAAAAGCTAGGTTGGGTTGATGAAGCACTTGCTCATTTTGGTAAACATAGAAACATTGCCACATTTACACGTAACTACCATGTAGCCATTCACTTGGCAAAAGAGCAAAACTTAGTGGCTACTTTGCCATCCAAAGCGGCCAATATTTATTTAGACGATGCCGGTCTTAAAATTTTAGAGCCCCCCTTTCCTATTCCTCCTTTTGAGTTAGACATGATCTGGAGCCCACTGCTACACAGAGATGCTAGCCATATTTGGCTTCGTCAAAAAGTAGCTGAAGTGGCCGATGAACTAAAATAAATTTATTACACGATTATTTGTAAGATTTGCTAGGCGTCATAGTGTTTTTTCGCCTAGTTATTTTCATAAACTCTATATACATATAAATATCAGTTACTTAAATCACCTTTTTAAAATGGAATGGCCCTTGCTTTAGTTATGATAAGTTTCATTCATAACATTAAAGAGGTCATTATGAACACCCTTCAAGGAACAGACGCTAATCATATTTCAGACATCATTCAAGTAATGAACAGCGGTATCGATTTTTACCAAAAAGCACAAGAGAATATTAAAGACCCTGCCATTGGGGCACTATTTCAGCGCATGATTGATGCGCGCAGAGTAAGTATTGAACGCCTGCAACCCTATGCTATTAACGAGCAAGGCGAGCGAGAAGAAGGCTCTTCATTTGCTGTTGAAGTACGCAGAGCATACACCGCGCTTCTTACCACGTTTAGTTCAAACAACGACAGCACCTATGTAAGCGAGCTTGAAGAGGTAGAGGACAAAACCTTAGCGGAAATTAAAGAAGCGATGGATAAACCACAACCAGCCGATTGTGAAGCCGCGCTTGCCGCAACACTTCTTACAATGCAAAGCTGTCATGCTGAAATGAGCCGTATGCAAAAAAGCTAAATAACCTGAATCATACTTTAAATACTCAATAGGTTATTACTTATACAAACCCAGCGATAGGCTGGGTTTTTTATTGCTTTAAAATCATTCAACCTGTTTTAGCAACATATCAAAACATAATTTATACAAACATTTAATGTTATTAGAATATTTATTTAACTGTATTATTTTTCAGCTGTGCTAGCTTTGTTAATAGGATCCTAAAAACCTCGCTGTGGCGCCGCAGCTTTAATTAAAATAGTAAGGTCCAATATGAAAAATAAAACAGCTAAACTGCAAAGTAACGCCGACGTAGACATGACCCCAATGCTTGATATTGTGTTCATACTGCTCATATTTTTTATCGTTACTACCTCATTTGTTAAACCCGTCGCCATTGAATTAAATCGCCCATTAGACAAACCAAGTATCGAAAAACAAAGTAAAAATGCAGTTTTCAGTATTGATGCAAATAATGGCGTTTACTTTTCAGGGAGGTTAATTGACTTGGAGCAAGTGTCGAACAACTTAGCCATGTTTGCAGCTAAATATGAAATAAGTTCTGTGCTCATAAAAGCAGATGAAAACAGTAAACACAATACGCTGATGACTGTGATGAATAACATTAAAGAGTATGATAACTACGCGATTAGCTTGGTATCTGATTAAAGCCTGTTAGCTAATCAGTGTTAAATATAAAACCAAAAAAAGGGCCTTGCGGCCCTTTGAGTTAAATAACGAAAGGGAGAGTTATTTATTAAAAGCGGTACTCTGCACCTACATAGTAGTATGCGCCGTTAAAGCCAAAAGGTGCTGAACGACGAGAGTATTCAAACACACCATTACTACTTACAACAGTATTACCGTTAGCATCTACAATTGTGCCTGTTCGGGAGTTGCCAATTTCATTTTTGTCTGGGTATACATCAAACAAGTTATTAGCGCCCACATTCACAGATAGGTTTTCGTTAATGAAGTAATTAACTTTTACGTCTGTTAGTATTTCGGCACCGTATGTTTGACGGCCACCGTCTTCAACTGTGTATTCACCAAAACGATTAAGCGACAGGTTAATTGTCCAGTCTTCGTTTTGATAAAGCGCACTTAAGTTAATACGATCTTCTGGTTGCCATTCTTCAATAATCGAAATTTCTTGATCTGAAAACACGCTTTCAACTGGCACAGTTTCAAGACCAGAACCTGATGGTGTAAATAACGAAACAACTTCAGTTTCTGTAAAGTTTGCAGCAAGGGTAAAATCAAGTGTGCCACCAAATCCTTCAGTGTTGTAGGTTGCAACAAAATCTATACCGCTGGTTTCTGTGTCTGCACCGTTTAAGAAAAACTGGCCTGCACCCGCACCAGAGCTAACAAGCGCTGCGTCTAAACTAGTAGAAAGCCCTTTACCTAAACGGTTACTAATAACAATTCGGTCATCAATATCGATTGAGTAGTAATCTACCGTTACGTTAATGCTGTCTGTAACGTTATACACAATACCTAAGCTACGGTTTTGAGACTTTTCTTCTTTAAGTTTTGGAATACCTAAACTTTGCGCCAGTGTTGAGTCGTTTCTAAACGTGCCCACTTCTTCGGCTACTAATGTGCCATTTGGACCTACAACAAACTGTGTACTAATGTTGTTAAAGTAAAGCTGTTGCATAGATGGTGCTCTAAAGCCTGAGCTTAATGCGCCACGTAATGAAATATCGTCTGTAATTGCCCAGTTACCTGCTAACTTAAAGTTAACCGTATCACCAAAGCCTTTGTAGTTATCGTAACGAAGTGCGCCCGATAAAATAACGTCTTCAATAACATATGCTTCAGCGTCTAAGTAAAACGAAATTACATCGCGTGACTCATCTACTGAAGATGCAGGTGACGAACCACCAAAGCCTTGCGTGCCACCAGAAGCATTTTCGCTGCCAACACCGCCGCTTAAACCGCTGTAAATACTTACGCCGTTATTTGTATCGTAGTCACGATAAGCATACTCATTACCTGCTAAAATACGGTACTCGTCGGTACGCATTTCTGCGCCCATTGCTAGCGAGTAATCGTCAAAGTTTTGAGTGAAATCTAAATTAATTGTTTGCAGAGACAATTCCATGCCATAAGCATACGCTTCACGCGGGATAGTCGCACGAATGTCAGCCGCGCTTAGGCCCTGTTCGTAACGTAAAAAGTTAGCGTATGACGCGTTAATTGTATCGCTCGTTGTGTAGTCGATACTGTTTTCACCGTACGTGTACGATAAATCAAGGCTTGAGTCGTTATCAAACTCTGTTTTGTAACCAAAGTTGTAAGAAATATCATCAATGGTGGTATTTATTTTTGGTAAAAAGCCAAGTGGAATTGTTGCGTCGCCATCTTGTAATACCGGGTTGCCACCCGCATTAGCATTGTGACGGAAAAACGCGGCCGATTCGTTATCGCGCGTTGAGTATGTGATAAACCCATATAATTCGCCATCGCCTAGTTCATAACCCGTATTTACTGTTAAACCAAACTGTTGCGAATCAGCATCACCAATTCTAAATGTATTACGATCGGCTGTTAATTCACGCGGATCACCTGCCAGTAAAGTCCCATCGCTGAGTTCTTCACAGCCGTAAAACTGACACGAACCATGCAAACCCGCACGATTAGTTGGTGCACGGTCACGGTAGTTAATCGTTGTATTTAAATAACCATTGTCACCCAGTGCAAACCCTTTATTGAAGTCAACGTTAACTGTTTCGCCGTCACCTTCAGAGTATTCACCGTAGTTAATGGCTGCTTTGCCACCTTCACTACCATCTTTTAATACAATGTTGATAACACCAGCAATTGCATCAGACCCATATTGAGCAGCCGCACCATCGCGAAGTACTTCAATGCGCTTAATAGCAGATGCCGGTATAGCATTCATATCGGTACCGGCAGTACCACGACCAACCGATGTATTAATATGGATAATACTAGCTTGATGACGACGTTTACCGTTGATCAACACCAATGTTTGATCGGGACCTAAACCACGTAACGTTGCAGGTCTTAATGCATCGGTACCGTCGCTAATAGATGAACTTGAAAAATTAAATGAAGGCGCAATTGCTTGTAGCATACGACCCACTTCAGTCTGGCCTGTATTTTCAAGTGCTTCAGCACTTAAAATATCGACCGGAACGGGTAAATCTTCAACCGAACGTCCTGCTACCCGGCTACCAACAATTGCAATTTTTTCGATTTTTTCTTGAGCAACGTCTTCTGCTGCATTTACACCTTGAGAATTTACCGCCAGTAATGCCGGTAATACTGCTGCACTGACTGCTGAAAGCTTCATCATGTTGTTATCATTCCTGTTGATTTGTTTGAGTTTTATACTCAGTAATCCATTTTGATCAACAACCGCATCGAGCTCAGTCCCCACTAGCAATGCCTCCAGCGCATCTAGTTGGGTATAAAATCCATAGACAGAATTCGCTTCATATTCTTTAGCTAACTCGTATGAAAACACCACGGTTTGCTTGGTTTGTTTAGCAAATTCAATTAAGGCTTTGTCTGCTCGCTGCGCTTTTATATCAAATTGCACCATTTGCCCGGTAGTTTGACTTGCGGCTTGCACACTTAGGCTAAACATAGCGGGTGCAAACACACATAAACCACTCAATAAATGCAATTGGCTACTGCGCACTGTATATAAACAGCTGGCAAACAAAAATCCTCTATGGTTTTGTTTCTTTTTTTTAATCTTTTTTTTACGTGCAGGATTTAAAGATGCAACTTTATCTAACATATGTCTGATTTGCATAGCTGCTTCTTATGATTTTGTATTTTGCGTAAGCGTTACTGTGTGTTTACCTTGGCGTTCATGGTTAATAGAAAAGTTAGTGTGTAAACTTTCTAGCAAACCAGTCACATCACCAGCTTTAAACACACCGGCTACTTTTATAGACGCAAGTTTTTCAGACGATAATTTAAAACGTGTTGAAGTATAACGGCTCACTTCATTTAAAGCGTCGCTAAGCGATTCACCGTTAAAAACAAGCATGCCATTTTGCCAAGCTAAATCACGTTCAACATCATCAATAGAAAGTTGGGTTATTGGCTTAGTGATGCTTTTTTCTATAACGGCCTTTTCGCCAGATGTAACAATACTGGCATTAATTTGGCGTATTTTTTCTGCGTTTTTATCAGCTAATTGATAGGCTTTAAAGTCACTGGCATCCACCGCCACACTCGGATCGGTGATCATTACTTTGCCCTCAGTTACCACCAGCTCTAAGTCTGAAGATGTATTGCGCTGAACATTAAACACAGTACCCAATGCTGTAAAACTTTTATTGCCAGCCATTACACTAAATGGGCGAGATGCATCTTTAGCAACGTTAAAACGACCTTCACCTCTATTGAGCAATAGTTGTCTACGGCCTTTGCTGTAAGCGACTTCTAATAAACTATTTGTATTTAATTGCACAATAGTGCCGTCGGGTAATGCGTAAGTTGCTTGCTCGCCAACTTTAGTTTTATAAATTTTAGTGTAATTAACTTTTGCTAACTGTTGGCTGTAACCGTTTTCTAAATTAATTAATAAATAACTACACACCATAAGTGCTGCAAATAAACTGGCTGCGATAGACGTTGTAACCAGCCATTTTTTTTTCGGTTGCTTACTATTACGATGAGGAAATAAATGACTAAGCTCGTTTAAAACAGATAGTTCATCCCATAAATGGGCCAGCTCGTAAACCGCATCTTGGTGGGCGTTACTTTGCATCATCCACAGTGTAAACTGCTCTTTTTCATCTTTTGATAAGCCGCGGTCAATGGCACTGATCCAGTTACATGCTGTTTCTAATATTAAATCTTTTGAAGTAAATTGATGAACATTACTCATTTTGCAACCCTCTTTACTGTTAACGGATGAAGAGAATTGTCGTTATTAGTTTTCGCCACGTGGCTTTGATCGTGTTCGCGCATATAAAGCATGGTTTTTAATAACCCTTTAGCAATGTGTTTTTCAACAGTACTCTGACTAAGCTGCATCTCGCTTGCGATCTCTTTTTGGCTCATGCCATATACTTTTTTTAGTATAAAACATTTACGGGTTGATGGACTTAATTGCTCTGTTGCTTTACAAAACAGTAAAAAACGTTCTTTCGACGTGTATTCGTCTTCGAGCTGCATTGACTTTAGCAACACAGGTAATTCACTATCGTCGTCTAGCGAATCATTAAATTTGTTGTCCCACTTAGCAACATGGTTTAATGCTAAATGTTTAGCGGTTTTTAACATGTAACTACGGGTATATTGAATATCTTGTTTTAAATCAGCCTCGTAGCTTTTAATAAATGTTTCTTGCACAATGTCGTCTACATCATCGGGCTGTACAATTCGAGAAACAAAGCGTTTAAGTTGGCTTGAAATATCAACAAATGTTGACGCAAATTTATTCTTTTTGGTCATGCTTGGTAAACACCTGTTGTTATTATTGTTAGCGTAAGATTACGAGTTTTGAATATAAAAAACTAGTTAAATGTAAATTTTTAGTTGTATAAATGTCATATTTTTTTATTAGGAGAATTAATGGGTAAAATTTTAGACTACATCCGACTGAGTTTTTTTGCTTGCGGGCTGCTTTTAGGCGTGCAAATACCTGCATTTGTAAGTGATTTTGGCCAAGCATTAAACGCGCAATTAGTTGAGGCAAATAGTGCAATTGCGCCTTTTCAAAATGACGCCAAAAAATACTTTAATAACGATTTAAATAAACTAATAAAGCACTATGAAAATTTAGGCGATGAAATTGTCGGTAAAGGCGCCAGTCATATTCAAACTATTAGTCAGCGCCAGCAAACTTTGGCAAGGGCTGTGGATGAGTTTTCAAGCTCGCCTTATCTGTTCACACTTAGCAGCGATCTACACACTATAAAACAGCAAGTATGGCAACGTTTTGAAGGGCAAATAATTTTAAAAACAGACTCAATTACAGCAGCAATTATTGCCGCAATAATCATTGCGTTTATTGCAGAGCTTACAGGTTTTTTGCTAATGGCTTTGATTAAGCGCACTTACCATCGATTAGTTGGTGCGTGCGAATAACGATTTCATAAAATCAAAAAACACCTCTGTTTTTCGGGTTGTTAAACTATTTTGTGGCCTTAGAAACCATACAGGGGCATCGCTTTGTGCCAATACGTTAGGCATTACCTCTACTAATGCGCCATTTTTAAGTTCATCATTTATTGCAAGCCTAGACTTTATAGCAATGCCATGACCCGCAATGGCAGCTTGTGTCATATTGTCGGAGTTTGAAATAGTAAAACGTGTTTGTGCATTAAAGGTGTGAATTTTTTGTTGGGCATCATAAAGCTTTAATTGGCGTTGCCATGGCAGACAGACCCAAAAATGTTTTTCCAACTCAGTAATGGTGGTTGGCATTGAATGCTTTTTTATGTAACTGGGTGCGGCACACAATACACGACTGTTATTAACTATTTTACGCGAAAGCAATCCTGAATCATTTAACTGCCCTACACGAATAGCCACATCTTGTGCATCATCAACCACGTTTACAAACTGATCGGTTATTAAAAAGTCTAGTTTTAAATCTGGAAAAGCGTGCTCAAATTCATTAAGCCTAGGCATTACATATTTAGAAAAAACCCAAGGTGGCATGGTGACTCTTAATAATCCACTTACCGATGAACTACGTGCGCCAATACTGTGCTCTGCATCGCGTAATGCTTCAATAATGGCACCTATACGGGTATAGAATATTTCTCCCGCTGGGGATAAACGCACGCTTCTGCTGTCTCTAAACACAAGCACAGTAGCGAGCTCCCGCTCTAATTTACTTAAGCGGTGACTCACCGTTGCAGGTGATAAACGCTGTTCACGAGCAGCTGCCAACACCCCTTTATTTTCAACCACGGCAATAAACGTTTCTAGGTCACTTAAACTGTACATAAAAAACCACAGTGTCTTTTCAATGTTTGATATTTTCGAATTAAGCTTTCAGTTTTGCAATGTTTATTTAAGTATTTAAAACCATATACTTTTATTCAATTTAATAATTGATGAGACTAAAACATGAGTTTAAAAGCACAAATAGATGCGTTTAATGTTCAAAAAGAAGCTAATTTACCCGCAGACGTCTTAGCATTAATGAATACAACGAACGAAGAATTAATTGCTCAGCACATAAAAAATAATGCCCTACAGGTAGGCGATAAGGTAGAAAATTTTATCTTGGCAAACCAGCTAGGCAAAAATGTAGAATTGGTAGATTTATTAAAAAAAGGCCCGGTAATTATTAGTTTTTACCGTGGCGTATGGTGCCCTTATTGTAATTTAGAGTTAAAAGCACTAAACAATTATTTACCACAGTTTAAAACCAAAAGTGCTCAGTTAGTCGCCATATCTCCCCAGCTGCCAGACCACACTTTAACAACCTCACAAAAAAATGAGCTAGAGTTTGATGTGCTCTCAGATGTTGGTAATAAGGTTGCACAGCAATTTGGCTTGTTGTTCACACTCGATAAACGTATTCAAGAGTTATATACCGGCTTTGGGATTGATTTTGAACAAACCTACGGCGACAAAACTTACCAGCTACCACTTCCTGCAACCTATGTAATTAACCAAAATGGCGTCATTACATACGCGTTCTTAAACGAAGATTACACATTGCGTGCAGAGCCAAGCGATGTGATGGCGGTATTAGATGGAGAAAATAAATAATGCCTTTACTAAGATCATTAAAATTACTCACACTAACCTTTACTTTAGCTGCTAGCTTATTAACAAGCTCAGTGAATGCAGAAGAAAGTAAAGACAAGCCAAAAGTACTTATTTTTGATGTAAACGAAACCTTGCTCGACCTAACCAGTATGCGCACCTCAATAGGTAAAGCGTTGGGTGGCAGAGAAGATTTACTGCCTTTGTGGTTTTCAACCATGTTACACAACTCGCTGGTAGATACAGTAGCCGGTGATTACCATGACTTTGGCCAAATTGGTGTAGCGTCACTTGCTATGGTCGCAAAAAATAACAATATTAATATTACCAACGAGCAAGCTAAAACAGCCATTGTTACGCCGCTTTTATCATTACCTCCACATAGCGATGTGAAAGATGGACTGGCAAAACTGAAAGCGCAGGGCTATAAGTTAGTAAGCTTAACTAATTCATCAAATAAAGGGGTTAAAACTCAATTTGAAAATGCAGGTTTGTTGTCATATTTTGACGCGCGTTACAGCATTGAAGATATAAAAATATATAAACCTGATTTACGTGCCTACGAATGGGTACTTAAAAAGTTAAACGTCGCACCGAACGAGGCTATGATGATTGCTGCACATGGTTGGGATGTAGCGGGTGCTAAACAAGCGGGCTTACAAACAACCTTTATTGCACGCCCAGGGAAAGCGTTATATCCGCTTGCAAAAAAACCGGATAATGTTGTGAAAGATTTACATGAATTAGCCGCCCTACTTAAATAACGAGCGCACATTATAAAATCAATACCCAAGCGGCCATTCTCAGGAAGAGTTTGACCGCTTTTTTATTACTAAAAACCACGTATAAACAAAGTATTTAGCGATTTTAACTGCTAGCAATTTACCCCTCACAACGCTACTATTTAAAATAACACGTCGTGGAGATAATTATGAATAGTCAAAGATTAAGCGAATTTGAAGAGTATTTTCAAATAAACGAGAGCATTAGGGTTAATTTGTTTGCTGTACCCAATGAGCAAGTACCTAAATCTCAGCTAGCACTTGATGATGATATTCCGCCTCTTTTTAGATTAGCTAACGAAGTCAGTGAACTTGAACAAAGCTCATTACGCCCACTTCGAAACTTAGGCGATGTAGCGCAAGAGCTTGCCGCGTTTTTACAAGCGCAATCGCGAAAAATAGATTTAATTATGAGCCACATTTTAGCCTCTGAGCAAGCGCAGGAGAATGCAATTCACTGCGATAGCTATGGCGGCGGCGGTATAAAATTTACATCGTCTGATGTGTATTCTATTGGCCAATCGTTTAGGACAAAACTTTTTTTGCATCATGAGGCATCGGCTGTTTACTGCTACACAGAAGTGGTTGCCATAGAAAAACAAGATAACGACCACTACCAATATACTGTGCTTTTTACATCTATCAGAAACACTGATCAAGAATTAATAGTCAGAGCAAGTTTACACGCGCAAACGCGCCAACTAAAAAAACGCCAAGAACTAGAACAAACATCTGACGATTCAGCCACTGAATGATTGTATTTGCAGCCAATTTAACTTAATAAAGCAAACTGATTTTTCAAGTGACTTGGAAGTGGCACAACTGCTAAACTAGCAGTATATCTATTTGTATAAAAATGCCATGAACTTTAGACTTTTACCTGAATGGGCCGAGCAAGACGCTGTTATGCTTACTTGGCCACATAAACATACCGATTGGGCTGATAATTTAGCCCGTGTTGAGCCTGTCTATGTTGAGCTTGCAAAGCATATAACACACTACCAATCGTTAGTTGTTGTTGCTCATGACCAAGCCTTAAAAACACATATTACTGCACTACTAACCCATGCCTGTATTAATTTAGAACGGGTTCATTTTGTTGTAACACCCACTAATGACACCTGGGCGCGCGATCATGGCCCACTAACGTGTGCAAATATCAATGATGAAACCAAATTAAAGGTCTATGACTTTACGTTTAACGGCTGGGGCAACAAATTTGAAAGCACACTCGACAACCAAATTAATAAAGCAGTTGTTGAACAGTTAAGCCATGCAAACAATGATTACCAAGCCCTAGATATGGTGCTTGAGGGTGGCGGTATTGAAATAAACGAGCACGGCGTATTGCTAACAACAAGCGAATGTTTGCTTAACAAAAACCGTAACCCTGATTTATCGAGCCAAGACATAGAAACCTTATTAAAGACGCATTTAGGGGCCACCGATTTTTTATGGGTTGATCATGGTTATTTAGCCGGCGACGATACCGACAGCCACATAGACACGCTAGTACGATTTGCACCAAACAATACGCTTGTATACGTACAATGTGATGATGAAAATGACGAGCATTTCGCCGCACTAAAAGCAATGGAAAACCAATTAAAAAGCTTTAAAACGGCAGGTAACACCCCATATACTTTAGTTGAACTACCGTGGCCTAAGGCAGCGTATGACGATGAAAATTCACGCTTACCTGCAACCTATGCCAATTATTTAATTATTAACAATGCAGTGCTTGTGCCTACATACAACGATGTAAACGACGACCGTGCATTAGCACAGGTTCAAATTGCGTATCCGCAGCACACTATTATTGGCGTGAATTGTCAGCCTATAATTGAGCAATTTGGTAGCCTTCACTGTATTACAATGCAATTACCGCGTGGATTTTTAGCTGGAGCAGCACAATGACAAGCCCTGCAAAATTAACTGTTGCCTTAGTGCAACAAAGCAACAACGATAACGCTGATGAAAATATGGCTAAATCAATAAAAGCCATTCGTGAAGCCGCTCAAAAAGGGGCTCAGCTTGTTGTTTTACAAGAGCTTCATCGCAGCCTTTATTTTTGCCAAACCGAAGACGTTGATGTATTTGACCTGGCAGAAACCATACCTGGGCCAAGCAGTAATACTTTAGGTGAACTCGCTAAAGAGCTCAATATTGTTATTGTGGCGTCACTGTTTGAGAAGCGCGCAACAGGCTTGTACCATAATACTGCAGTGGTGCTTGAAAAAGACGGTAGTATTGCAGGTAAATATCGCAAAATGCACATACCTGATGACCCTGGTTTTTACGAAAAGTTTTACTTCACCCCAGGCGACTTAGGCTTTGAGCCTATTCAAACATCGGTAGGTAAATTAGGTGTGTTGGTATGCTGGGATCAGTGGTTTCCAGAAGCCGCGCGTTTAATGGCTATGGCTGGTGCTGAGCTATTAATTTACCCAACCGCTATTGGCTGGGATCCCAATGACGACCAAAATGAGCAAACACGTCAAAAAGATGCATGGGTTATTAGTCAACGAGCCCATGCGGTCGCAAATGGAGTACCGGTGATTAGCTGTAATCGTGTTGGCCACGAGAGCGACCCAAGCGGACATAGCAGCGGTATTCAATTTTGGGGTAACTCTTTTATTGCCGGCCCTCAGGGTGAGTTTTTAGCGCAAGCTAACAACATCGATGAACAAATATTAGTGGTAGAAGTTGATCAAAAACGCTCAGAAAACGTAAGACGTATCTGGCCGTTTTTGCGTGATCGCCGAATTGATCATTACAGCGACCTTACAAAAATATACCGCGACTAACTAAAAGAATGGCTCTTAGCTTATAAGAGCCAATCAAATGGAGTAATAAATGGCGTTTGAGCAATGGGCAGCCTTGCCTTGGGTAAAATCTCAAAAAGATAAAATTCAGTGGGGGCAGCTAAGCGGAAGTGGTTTAAGTATTGCCATTGCCGAAGGTGTTAAACAGCAAGAGAACTTAGTATTAATTGTTACACCCGACACACCCAGCGCGCTGCGCCTTGAAACAGAGCTAGACTATTTATTACCTAATAATCCGGTAATGGTATTTCCTGATTGGGAAACCTTGCCGTACGATCATTTTTCTCCTCATCAAGATATTATTTCTGCGCGCTTAGCCACATTAAATACCCTAAAAAAAGAACAACAAAGCGTATTAATCGTGCCTGTGTCTACGCTGATGCTGCGCACCGCGCCTGCCTCGTTTATTTATGGTTCGACAATAAACTTTAAAGTAGGCGATAAGCTCGACACTCATAATTTTAGACAAAATCTAGAGCAAGCAGGTTACCTAAACGTACAACAAGTGATGGAACATGGTGAGTACGCAATTCGTGGCTCAATCGTCGATTTATACCCTATGGGTAGCCCGCATCCATTTAGGCTCGACTTTTTTGATGACGAACTTGATACGATTCGCTTGTTTGATGTGGAAACGCAGCGCTCTGATGAAAAAGTAGATAAAATTGAATTACTGCCCGCACACGAATTTCCAACTAATGAGGCAGATATTGAGCGTTTCAGAATTGGTTACCGTGAAAAGTTTGGTGCAAGTTCAGAGCAAGACTCTGTTTACATGCAAGTTAGTAAAGGAAATTGGCCTGCTGGTATTGAATACTACATGCCGTTATTTTTTGAAAGCCTAGCCACTATTTTTGACTACCTGCCTGATAACACAACCGTTATGCAGTTAGGCGATTTAGAACACGCCGCGGATAATTTTTGGCACGATGTTAATGTCCGCTATGAAAACCGTAAAGTGGACCCTTTGCGCCCACTACTTGAACCCAATGCGTTATATCAGCCAATTGACGAGCTGTTTTCTAACTTGGGGCAATTTGCACGTATTCGCCTATCGCTTGCGAAACTGGGCACGAAAGCAGGAAATAAAAATTTATCGGTTAGTGAATTACCAGCAATAAGAATAGATCATAAACAACACGAGCCCTATGCGGCGTTTTTAGATTACGTTACAGCACAAAAGAAGAAAAAAAGCCGCATATTACTGAGCGTTGAGTCTGATGGTCGACGTGAATCTTTACTCAATATATTAAAACCCAGCGGTTTAAAGTTTAAAGAGTTTGATACCTTTGAACAATTTACCCAAAGCGATAGTGATGTAGGCTTAATTGTTAGCCCGCTTGAACAAAGTGTTGTACTTGGCTCTAAACCTACTTTATCGATTATTACCGAACAAGAGCTGCTAGGCATTAAAGTATCGCAGCGCAGACGCCGTAAACATAAATACGAAGCAAGCCAAGACGCCCTTATTCGTAATTTAGCTGAGCTCAAAGAAGGTCAGCCTGTTGTGCATCTTGACCACGGTGTTGGCCGCTATCAAGGTTTACAAACTATTGATGCGGCAGGTGTAATTACAGAGTTTGTGACCATAATTTACGCGGGTGAATCTAAGTTATACGTGCCTGTATCAGCCCTGCATATGCTCAGCCGTTACTCAGGCGGTGAAGAAAGCAGTGCACCGCTGCATAAGCTCGGCTCTGATGCATGGGAAAAAGCAAAAAAACGTGCTGCAGAAAAAGTTCGTGATGTAGCCGCTGAGTTACTTGATATATACGCACAGCGCCAAGCTAAACCAGGCAATAAATTTACCTTAGACGGACAAGCCTATCGCCAGTTTAGTGAAAGCTTTCCGTTTGAAGAAACCGACGACCAGCGTAATGCAATTGAAGCTGTATTAGGCGACATGCAATCAAAACAAGCGATGGATCGTTTAGTGTGTGGTGATGTAGGTTTTGGTAAAACCGAGGTCGCTATGCGTGCAGCTTTTGTTGCTGTTAACGATGGTAAACAAGTTGCTATTTTAGTGCCCACTACCCTGCTTGCGCAGCAACACTATGAAAACTTTAAAGACCGTTTTGCTGACTTTCCTATCGAAGTGGGTGTGCTTTCTCGTTTTAACTCAACCAAAGAGCAAAAAGACACGCTAGAAAATATGGCGAATGGCAAACTAGACATTGTCATTGGTACCCACAAACTTATTCAGCAAGACATTAAATTTAACGATTTAGGGCTACTAATCGTAGATGAAGAGCATCGATTTGGGGTACGCCAAAAAGAAAAAATTAAAGCGCTACGTGCAGATGTCGATATTTTAACGCTTACCGCAACACCTATTCCTCGAACGCTTAATATGGCAATGAGTGGCATGCGAGACTTATCTATTATTGCTACACCACCGGCCAAACGCTTGGCGGTTAAAACATTTGTTCGCCAACGTGATGAAGAACTTATTCGCGAAGCTATTTTGCGTGAAATTAAACGTGGTGGCCAAGTGTACTTTTTGCACAATAACGTTGAAACAATTGAACGCGTGGCGCAAGAATTAAGTGAATGGGTACCTGAAGCAAATGTAATTACCGCTCATGGGCAAATGCGCGAGCAAGAGCTTGAGCAAATAATGACCCAGTTTTATCACCAAAAATACAATGTAATTGTGTGTACAACCATTATCGAAACCGGTATTGACGTACCCACAGCAAATACCATTATTATGGATAGAGCCGACAAACTAGGCTTAGCACAATTACACCAATTGCGTGGTCGTGTAGGTCGAAGCCACCATCAGGCATATGCCTATTTGCTCACAGGCGACCCTAAAGCATTATCAAAAGATGCCATCAAACGTCTACAAGCAATTGAATCATTGGAAGATTTAGGTGCTGGTTTTGCACTTGCTACACACGATTTAGAAATTCGTGGTGCAGGTGAATTATTGGGTGACGATCAATCTGGGCAAATGCAAACTATTGGCTTTAGCTTGTATATGGAGATGCTTGAGCAAGCAGTAAACGCACTACGTGAAGGTAAAGAACCCACTCTTGAAAACCTATTACAAAAACAAACCGAAGTTGACTTAAAACTGCCTGCATTACTGCCTGATGATTATATACATGATGTAAATGCACGATTAGGTATGTACAAGCGTGTAGCTAGTTGTGCTAACCTAGGCGACATTGATGAGTTACAGGTGGAACTAATAGACCGATTTGGTTTATTACCTGATGCAGCTAAAAACTTATTTAGTTTGCAACAACTTAAAATGCAAGCCAGTAATTTAGGGATAACAAAAATAGAGGCAAACCCTAAAGGCGGCTACTTTGAATTTAGCCAAAATACCAAGGTTAATCCTAGCTTCATTATTGGGCTGATACAAAGTGCACCGCATATTTATAAAATGGAAGGCGCAAATAAATTGCGCTTCGCGATTAGTGAGGCAAATGCCCGCGAACGCTTAAAAATGGTCACTGCTATGATTGCAGATTTCGAAAAAAAGGTTAGCCATTAATGTTGCTAAAAAAATCGCTGGTAGTTTTATGTTGCTTATTTAGCAGCACTGCAGTTGCAGAGCGTTGGTTTGAAGCTGAGGTGCTGATATTTAAACAGCGCCCAGCCCCCTATTTACAAGAAGACTTTAGTTTAAAACACGAGGCTATTGAAGATAAAAACACGCTTGATTTATTAACGCCACTTTATACCGAGCAAGCCATGCAAGCCTGTATTGATGGCGATACACGTTTTCAAAAGCGCTCATTTACTGATTCGCTCGTTAACGACAATCCACGCTCGGGTGTTTGCGATGCAAGCACCGACTATGTTCAAAGTTACGATACATTGCCTGTTACACCTGTGGCACCGGCACTTGATACCATGGAGCAACCCTACTTACTTGCCCCAGAGCAGTTACAATTTAAAACGCAGTTTGATCAACTAGACCGTAAAGGCCTAACGCCTATTTTACATACTGGATGGCGCTTTGAAGCAAAAAGTAAATCACGTGCGCCAAGCATGCACTTATTTGCCGGTGAGCTTATCAAAACACGCGTTTTTGATGTGCCGCGCTATTCAAATCCAGACTTTGTTAGTTTATTAGAGCCGCAGCCTAGCTTATTTAACGACCCCGATGAATCAACTAGTAAATGGGAATTAGAAGGATTATTTAAAATTCATTTGCGTCATTATTTATTTATCACTGCAGATTTTGATATTAGCCAAAAACTTCAAAATGGTGATGTAGAGTCGTCACGGTTTTCACAATTTAAACGTGTAATAAGTGGTGAAATTCATTACTTTGATCACCCTCGTATGGGCATGATTGTCCAAATTAGAAAATTTAAACATTAATACTAAGTAGGATACAACAATGAAAAAACTCCTAATTATTGCAGCTACACTAAGCCTTGCAGCATGCTCTAAAGTAACAGTAGAAAACTACGAAAAAATTAAGATTGGTATGGATAAAGCTGAAGTAGAGGCAGTATTAGGGAGCGCTGACAACTGCGTAGAAAAAACACTTCATACTAACTGTGTGTGGGGCGACGAGTCTAAAAATATAGAGATTACACTCGTTTCAGACAAAGTGACTTTATACAGTAAGCACGGCTTAACTCAATAAAGTCGTGTATAAAAAAGGGGGATAGACTGTGGTCTATCCCCCCTTTTTATTTTTTAGAATAAATGAGCTCAATGTTAACTATTTTGCTGCGATTTAAGGTGATTTTATAACGCTGATAAAGTGTTTTATCACCTTCTGTGTGTACCAGTACCATATTTAATTGATAACGTCGCTCAACGGCTTGTTTTGATATTTTATTGCTATCTAAATGGTAAAGCTTACCTTCACCACGTTTTAAATAACGGGCAAATGGCGCTAGGTTAAATTGCAGTGTTTGCTGCAACGTATCGTATCCAGGTAAAAACTCTTTTGCCGACACGCGCGTTTCACTCGCAAAGTGCAGCCATTGCGCAGCCTGTTTGTTTTGCTGGCGACGTTTTGAAAAAATGGTCTGAACTTCTTTGGGGATTTTTTTAAAACGCGTGTATTCTAGCCAAATAAATTGGCTCGCTATTTTGTCTTTAGTGATACTATTTTTAAAGGTAAATCGCCATTTGGGCCGCCCTTGAACTATTGCGCGCCAAATTACACGGGTGATATCTTCTTTAAAAATTTCACGCAAACCATAAATTACACCCAGTATCAAAATAAGAGTCGCTGTGACCTCTGTAAAACTTGAACGTGCGTTAAGGATAACTAACATAACAAACGCCATTATAACTGCAGTCACCGTGCCTTTTACTAAGCGCTTTAGGTAACTATTTAAAAAGCGAGTATTGCGCTGAAGTATTACTCCATGCTCAATTAAACGTTGTAACAAACGCATTTTATTTGTGATGCGGTTGGCATCTTGTAGTGTGGTTTCAGAGTTGTAATTTTTATCTGCTCTGTACACGTTTTCGCTTTTACAAAACTGTAAAAGGTCGTTCCGCTCTTTAGCAAAATCGCTACTGCGCGGGCCTTCATCTAGTAATTTTAAAAATGATTGCTCAACGTGCCAACTCAGGTAGTTATCTGCGTTTGTATAAAACGGCAGTAACTTTTCATCATCGGGCGTATAACGGCGTAACTTTTTTAATAGGCCTTCACTTTGCTCATGTAATTCATTTGCACGATTATAAAACTCTTCTGCCTCACTTAACTTAAGCGCATCCTTAATATCAGCATCGAGCGCTAAACGCACTTGGTAACAAAATAAGTTTAGATTTTGCCTGTAGTCTTGCTGTTCGCCTTTGTTTTTACTTACAAAACGGCTTCGTACTAATGGCAAGTGAATATTGTTAGCGTTGTAAGCTAAGTGAGATTTAAACTGATTGTTGAAGTAAGATTCTTCGCTCAGCGTTTTGGGGTTTATTCCCATTTCGTTAGGAATAGAAAAGTACAGATCAATACGCTGCTCTGAACGCGCATTTAACTCGGGCTCAATGACAAAAGATAAATTTTCGTCTTGTTTTAACAATCAACTCTCCTTTTTCTATTCGTTTTAGTTTACTTGCCTCCAGTAATTTGTTCAATAAAAAAGGCCCCGTAAACACGGAGCCTTACTCGTTTAAATATTTAATTTAAACACTGGTTAAAGTATTTTTTTGCAATTAAAACTTATAGTTAATACTTGCGAATACTCGTGAACCAATTACGTCGTAAATCTCAGGTACGGTGCCCATGTCATTTCCGCCAAGGACTTCTTCTGGCTCTTTATCAAAAACATTATTCATACCACCTGTCACTTTCAGTGACTCATTTAGGTTGTACGTCATTGAAATATCGTGATAAACAACATTATCTGTGCTGAACGACTCGCCGTAGTAGTCGCCACTCATGCCACGAATAAAGCGTGCGTTATAAAGCACACTAAACGCATCAGACAAATCGTAGTTTACAGATAAGTTAGATTTGATTTTAGAATAGCCACCAATGTTACCGTCAATAGTCCCCGTGTAATCAATATCATCTTGCTCAAATTCAACCAAGTAGGTTGTATCTAAGTTAATACGGTAGTTATCGGCGGTATAACCAATGTTCCAGTCAATACCTGACGTTTTTTGAGAGCCAACATTGGTTAATGCTGAGCTTAAGTTTGATAAATCACCCGCTGGGGTAATATTTACCGAATCACACGATTGCGTGTCGCCCGCAAAACAGTTGTTCATTTCGTTTTGTACATCTAAACGCGTGATGGCGTTTGTAATGTCAAACTTCCAGTAATCAAGTGTTGTAGATAAACCATCAACCACTTCCCACACCATGCCAAATGTAAACGAACGGCTTTCTTCTGCTTGTAAGTCAGCATCACTTGTGTAGTTAACTAAAATTTGCGCATCTTGCTCGTTACCCCACGGATCGGCTAGGTAATCGTAAGAGCCCGAGTTGCCACCAAATAGTTCAGCAACATTTGGCGCTCTAAAGCCGGTAGCTAGTACAGAACGAACCATAAATGAATCTGTTACATCCCATGTAGCACCCAGTTTCCACGTTGTTTCACCACCAAACGTAGAGTAATTATCGTAGCGTGCAGCCCCTTCAAGTGTCACGACTTCTAATACCGGCATGGATGTTTCAAAGTAGATAGACTGTACCGAATAGTCACCTTCAGTAGGATCTTGCTGTGCTGCTGTACTTTGGCCCAATTGTGTAATTAAATCAGGTGTGTAAAAACCACTTTCAAAACGGTTCTCAATACCTATAGCGTAACCAATATCGCTATCGGTTAGTGCGCTGTAACCTGCAGATAAGATAAACTGCTCATTTCCACCTTCATTGCTTTCAGTGTAAATAGAATCGTTAGCAGTTAAAAAGTCACGGCTAAGTGCATCACCACTAAACCAAATTGCTTGGTTTGCGTAAATACTTTGCTCTACTTGGCTTGCATTAATCGAGTTTTGTACTTTATCTTTAGAATCGTTTCTGCCGTATGTAGCACTCACATCCCAGCTTGCATCATTATCTAAGACACCTTGTAATGCCACTGATGCACGGTATGTGTCTGTTGTTTGCTCGTATATTCGCGGCCCAGCATCAACCATTCTTCTGCGATACTCTAGCGAATCGGCAAGCTCACCGTCGACAATAAACGCATTGGTGTATTCGTTATCAAGGTTTGCTGTAAGTAAATCTACACTGGCTGGTTGAGGTGCCAATTGCTGTGATGAATCACGGCGTGTATACATAAGGTCAACATTGAATGTGGTATCAGCGTCTAGCTCTTTATCAAAGCTTGTAAATAAACTGTACAGATCGTTTGGTGTTTGTGCATAACTCGATGTAGTAAAGTCGTACGATGTTGTTCTATCGGCAAATACACCATTACCTTCGTATGTTTTACCGCCTAAAGTACCTTGTGGAATAAACGACGACTGTCCTGCAGGCACAAAGCTACGATCTGATTGAATCACTTCGCCACGGCTTGAAAACTGGGCACCAACGACTAAGTTACCATCAGCAATCTGCATGCCATGTAATAAGCTAGTACCGTAGTTGTTACCATCACCTTTCGTTGTGCGGCTTCCTTCAACATTAAGCTCAGTACCTTCAAAATCTTTTTTGGTAATAATGTTAACAACACCGGCGATTGCATCAGATCCATACACCGCTGATGCACCATCTTTTAAGATTTCAATTGATTTGATCATTGCAACAGGAATGGTATTTAAATCAACTGAAGAGTCTGCACCGGTTCCAGAAGAAACCATACGACGACCATTTAATAACACGAGGGTACGTTGTGATCCCATGCCACGTAAGTTAACAGTTGCAGAACCACCTGAACCATTATTACTTGAAGCACCAAGGCTTATACCCGCAGCAGATGGCTGAGTTGAGAGAATATCGGCAACAGACGTGAAACCACTTTTTGCAATAAAGTCATCGCCAATAACGGTAATTGGACTGGCTGTTTCCATATCAGTACGGTTGATACGTGAACCCGTAACTTGAATTTTTTCGATTGAATTTGCAGCTTCGTCTGCTGCTAGTACATGTACACTTGAAAACATTGGGATGGCTGCTACAACAGCTAGACCAAGAGTCGATTTAGTCATGAAAGAATCCTACTTGTTGGAATTTACCAAGATTGGTAATGCTCATTTGTTATGAGAAGAATGAGTCGGCAGGCAACTTAAGCGCACTTAACTGAACGAAAACTTAACGCTTGAGCGCTTTTTATTAAAGGTAAAAAAGGCCACCCCACAAAAGGTACAAAGGTTACTCTTTGTTTCATTGTTAATATAAAAATACAATTTAAAATTAATAACTTAAAAAAAATCATAAACAATTAAAGTACAGATGAAATCAAACACCGCAACTTTGTAATCAAGTGTAATTACACCTGTTGTTTAGCAATAATTCAGGTATTAACAACTTAATCACACGGCATTATTAAAAAGGTAAAACCACCTGATAGTTGCTAACCCATGACAAAAGCCTATTGCTCATAGTCAATAACAAGCACTCTTGCTTTGTCAGGTATGATTTTTAAATGTGGACTACACTGTATGGAGTATGTGTGCTTGTAGAAATCAACGATTTTGGGATAAAACGTGATCGGTTGGTTGGCTACTTCGTACTAAAATGAGAGTTTATCAGTAGGTAACGTAGAAGTTATAGTTAAGGGTATCTTCTTTTGAAGTAGTGGTATTTATAACGGTTAATTCTAAGGTCCAAAGCATATTATTTTCTGAGCAAATGCCAACCATGGTTTCGCTTTTCCATAAGTCGCCTTGCTTTACAAACTGCTGCGGAATAAACCCCATATACATAGTGATGCCCTTCAACTTTGCTTGTTTTATTTTTATATCATCAGGCAGTTTACTGAAAATTGTAAAAGGTGTTTCAGGTGAAAGAGATTGATGACTAAGCCACACTTTCACATTATTCGGGTAAATACATTCTAAGTTAGGTTCGCAGTTTGAGTTTTTAAGGACCGTTGCGTTTTTATGCTCACCAGAATCACAGGCGGTTAATAGTAAAAGTAACAAAAACACATAACATAATTGGGTTGCTTTCATAAAAATTCGCTCCGAATAAAAGCAGATACTAATAATCAAGCTTATAAATGACAAGCATGGCCCACTAAATAATCAAATTTAGGCACTCAGCTAATCAAAAAATAGACAACAAAGCCACAAAGTTTGATTGATGTCATAATATTACGTAATTGACCTATCTTTTTTAGGCCAAAAAATTTATTATTTCCCTCGCAAAAATTAGGGTTTCTCGAGTTTGTTTTCTGAAGCATTCATGCTTTGAACGTTTTAGGTAACATGCTTGTGAAGTAATAGTAGGCCCCACTTTTCAAGTGGGTAATTCATTTCTAAACGCATTTATTGCAGCGGAAGCCAGAAAATGAGCCAAACAGTAGCATCACAAACTGAGTATAACTATAAAGTTGTACGCCAATTCGCTATTATGACAGTGATTTGGGGCATCGTTGGCATGAGTATTGGGGTTCTGATTGCTGCCCAATTAGCTTGGCCAGCACTTAACTTTGATACACCATGGTTAACTTACTCTCGACTACGTCCGTTACACACGAACGCAGTAATTTTCGCATTTGGTACAAGTGCACTTTTTGCGACGTCTTATTACGTCGTTCAACGTACTTGTCAAACGCGCCTTTTCTCAGACAAACTTGCCGCAATTTCATTTTGGGGCTGGCAGCTAGTTATCGTATTAGCAGTAATTACTTTACCACTTGGTATTACAAGCTCTAAAGAATACGCAGAACTAGAATGGCCAATCGATATTCTAATCGCAGTTGTTTGGATTATTTATGCAGTTGTATTTTTTGGTACTTTAATTAAACGTAAAGTGTCGCATATTTATGTTGCTAACTGGTTCTACGCTGGCTTTATCATTACTGTTGCGGTGTTGCACATTGTAAACAGCATGGCAGTGCCTGTCTCGTTAACTAAATCGTACTCTATTTACGCAGGTGCAGTAGATGCAATGGTGCAATGGTGGTACGGACATAACGCTGTAGGTTTCTTATTAACCGCTGGTTTCTTAGGCATGATGTACTACTTTGTACCTAAACAAGCGGGTCGCCCTGTTTACTCTTACCGTTTATCGGTCGTTCACTTTTGGGCACTTGTATCTTTATATATTTGGGCTGGTCCTCATCACCTTCACTACACTGCACTTCCAGATTGGACGCAAAGTTTAGGTATGGTTATGTCAATTATCTTATTCGTTCCATCTTGGGGCGGTATGATAAACGGTATAATGACCTTATCGGGTGCGTGGCATAAACTGCGTACTGACCCAGTACTTCGTTTCTTAGTTGTATCATTATCTTTCTACGGTATGTCTACGTTTGAAGGCCCGATGATGGCAATTAAATCTGTGAACGCATTATCTCATTACACAGATTGGACTGTAGGCCATGTTCACTCAGGTGCACTTGGTTGGGTAGCTATGATTTCGATTGGTGCTATTTATCACCTTATCCCTGCACTATTCGCACAAGGTCGTATGTACAGCATCAAGCTTGTTAACACCCACTTCTGGTTACACACTGTTGGTGTTGTTTTATACATTGTTGCAATGTGGATTTCTGGTGTAATGCAAGGTCTAATGTGGCGTGCAGTTAATGCCGACGGTACATTAATGTATAGCTTTGTTCAGTCTTTAGAAGCATCGCATCCCTTCTACATAATGCGTTTTGTTGGCGGTGTATTCATCGTAACAGGTATGTTAGTTATGGCTTATAACGTTTTCCGTACAATTTCAGCTGAAAAAGAATCACTGAAGTTAGACGCGCAAGCACAATTAGCATAACGGAGTGAGATGATGAGCAATAAAAATTCACAAAACAAACACGAAATAGTAGAAAAAAACGTTGGTCTTATGGCCATACTGACTGTTTTTGCTATCAGCTTTGGTGCATTAGTTGAAATTACTCCACTTATGTTCCAAGACGACACAACAAAACCAGTAGATGGCTTACGTCCTCTAAATGCGTTAGAAATGGAAGGTCGCGATATTTACGTGCGTGAAGGTTGTTATAACTGTCACTCGCAAATGATTCGCCCTTTTCGTGACGAAGTTGAACGTTACGGCCACTACTCTGTAGCAGGCGAGTCAGTATGGGATCACCCTTTCCAATGGGGTTCTAAACGTACTGGACCTGACCTTGCTCGTGTTGGTAAACGTTACTCGGACGATTGGCATTATGCTCACTTAGTGAACCCGCGTGATGTGGTTCCTGAGTCTAATATGCCAGGCTTCCCTTGGTTAGCAGAGAACACAGTTGATACCAGCTTAACTCTGAAAAAACTACAAATTTTCCGTGATACATTCGCTATCAACCCAAAAAACCCTAAACACTTGGGTTTAGGTTACGGTAGCGATGAAGAACTAATAGCTGACGTTGCCAAAGTTGATGCAATGAATGACGGTAAAGGCGCAACAGAAATGCAAGCCCTTATCGCTTATTTGCAACAGCTTGGCACGCACTTGAAGTAATTATTATGGATTACGGAACATACAGAGGCATTTTAACTCTGGTAATTTTAGTATTGTTTATTGTGATTGTTGTATGGGCATACAGCAAGCGTACCAAAAATCGTTTTGACGACGCTGCTAATGCCATTTTTGAAGATGAAAAAAAACATAACAACACACTCTCTAACGAGGAAAAGGAGTCTGAAAAATGACTAGCTTTTGGAGTATTTGGGTTATTGTTTTAACCCTAGCATGCTTACTTATTATCTTTGGCCTATTAGTGTGGAACTTAAAAAACTACGCTGGTGTTGAAGAAGGTGAAGATTGTGGGCATGAGTATGACGGTATTACCGAACTTAACAATCCACTACCTAAGTGGTGGACTTACATGTTCTTCGCAACATTTATATGGGCGGTTTACTACTTAGCGGCTTATCCAGGTTTAGGTAACTGGGAAGGGTTAGGTAAATGGACAAGCTCTAATCAGGGGATTACCTCTTTAGCGGAATCTAAAAAAGCAGTTGCAGATGCTAAAGCAGAAGGCCGTTTTGTAAAGCTTGATAAAGAGTACGAAGCAGCAGAAGAGCGTTTTGGTCCTATTTTTAACCGACTTGCAAAAGTACCTGTTTTAGATTTGGTTCAATCTAAAATCGATGGTGATGCAGCACAGCAGCTAGCCCTTGAAAATGGTACTGAGCATGAACAAACAGATGGTCAATTAGCACTAGAAATTGGTCAACGTTTATTCTCTCAAAACTGTGCGCAGTGTCATGGCTCTGATGCACGTGGCGGCATTGGCTTCCCTAACCTAACTGATAAAGATTGGTTATACGGTGGCACACCAGACAAAATTAGAGAAACTCTTCTAATTGGTCGTGTTGCAGCTATGCCTCCTTGGGGTGCAGCATTAGGTGAACAAGGTATAAAAGAAATGACAGCACACGTGCTTAGCCTTTCTGGTCGTACAGTTAACCAAAAAGATGCAGCTGCTGGTGCAGCTAAGTTTGCAATGTGTGCAGCATGTCACGGTGCAGACGGTAAAGGGTCGGTTGCTCACAACCTACCGTTTGGCGCGCCTAACCTGACGGATAACATTTGGTTATACGGTGGTTCTCAACGTGCCGTTGAAGAAACTCTGCTTAACGGTCGTGCTGGTGTAATGCCAGCGTGGAAAGACATTTTAGGTGAAGATAAAATCCACCTTTTAACAGCGTACGTTTACAATTTATCGCAAGATAAATAAGCAGGCTGTTAATAGAATGTTTATAAATTAATTTATTAAATTCAATAGATTAATCCAGATCAAAAAAGCCTCCACTTGGAGGCTTTTTTTTAGTCTTTTACGTACAATTACTATAAAATAACCTCTTCGAAACTAACATTAGAGTCACTATGCAACCTACTCCGTGGTATAAAAACTTTTGGCCTTGGTTTTTAATTTTTTTCCCGCTAGCAGCCATTGTTGGCTGTATTACTTTACTGATAACGGCAATTGGCAACGGCCCAGATATGGTTGTTGATGATTACTATAAAAAAGGTAAAGCAATTAATTTAGAGCTCAGTAAGTTCGAGAAAGCAAAAGCACTTTATTTACATGGTGAATTAGCCGTAACTAACGACCGAGTGAGTTTTAAATTTACCAAAGGCGATAGCAGTAATGTATCGGCTTTAAAAGTATCGTTTTATCACCGCACAATTAAAGCTCACGATTTTGAAGCGACACTTACAGCTAATGCAAACAAAGAATTCACCGCACTACTTGAAAATTACACTGAGGGTGCCTACTCCATTTTTATTGAACCTATCGATAAAACATGGAAATTAAAAGAAAACATTACCCTACCCACGGTTGAAACCGTTTTAGTTACGCCAAACTATAAGTAGTTATTACTATGTCTACCTCTTGCTTTCATTGCCTTGAGAGTGTGCCAAAAGGATTTAGCGCCACAGTTACAATAGACGATACCCCCCAGCCAATGTGTTGCATTGGCTGCCAGGCCGTAGCGCAAAATATTGTTGAGCAAGGAATGACTGATTACTACAAGTACCGCACAGTCAGTGCAGGTAAAGTAGAGCAACTTGTTCCTGAGCAATTGGCATTTATTAAAAGTTATGACAACGAAGATATTCAAGATGAATTTATAGCCACAAGTAACAATATTTCAGAAGTATTATTGAGTGTTGAAGGCATTACGTGCGCTGCATGTGCGTGGCTTATAGAAAAGCAATTATTGAGTTTAAACACCATAAAGCGAGTGGATGTAAATACCTCAACTAACCGTGCAATGATCCAGTGGGACAAAACAGCGACACCACTTAGCGAAGTGATTACTTCTTTGGCCAAAATTGGTTACAAGGCGTACCCATTTCAGGCCGATACCGAAGCACAACAAAAGCAACAAACTGCCAAAGCATATATTCGCCGCTTAGGCGTGGCAGGCTTAATGACAATGCAAGTAATGATGTTTGCATTTGCCATGTATTTTGGCATGTTTTCAGGCATGGATAGTAATTTTGAACAGTACTTTAGATGGATAAGCTTAGTACTTGCTTCTCCCGTTATTTTGTATAGTGCCCTGCCCTTTTTAACGAATGCAATTAATGGCTTAAAAGCTAAGCAGCTTAATATGGATTTACCTGTATCCTTAGCCATTTTTGGCGCCTACGGAGCCAGTTGTTATGCCACTGTTATGCAAGTTGGTGAGGTATATTTTGAATCTATTTGCATGTTTACCTTTTTATTATTACTGGGTAAATATTTAGAATTTAGAGCACGCTTAAAAGCAAGTGAATACACAGCAAACCTTCAAAAGTTACTACCATTAACGGCTCGCACGCTTACAAATAGTGGTGAAGAACTCATTATTGCGGCTAAAAAGCTTAAACTTAATGATGTTGTGCTTATTAAAGCAGGTGAAACCATTCCCGCCGACGGTGAACTCATTAAAGGTAAAACGACGGTTGATGAATCAATGATGACCGGCGAGCACCAACCGGTTAACAAGTTCATAGGTCATAATGTGTATGCCGGCTGTGTAAACCACGATGGTGTTATTGAAATTAAAATAAATAAAATAGGTCAAAATACACTTTTAAATCAAATTATTCGTCTGCAACACAATGCACTCACAAAACGCCCCAAGCTGGTCGAAATAACCGATAAAGTAGCACAAGGCTTTGTAGCTTGCTTATTAGTATTTGCTTCGTTGACCGCCATTGGTTGGTATCAAATTGATCCCGAGCATGCTTTTTGGATCACTATTTCAGTATTAGTCGCAACCTGCCCTTGCGCTTTAAGCCTAGCAATACCGACAGCCCTAACATGTGCAATTGCCAGCCTAACCAAAAAGGGGATTTTAATTAAACAAGCCCATGTACTTGAAACCCTCTCGAAACTAACTTTATTTGCATTTGATAAAACAGGCACACTCACACAAGGTAAATTTAGCCTTGATGAAGTAGATATTATCGACAACAGCTACTCAAAAGATGATGTAATGGCTATTGCTGCAATGTTGGAGCGTTTTTCTGAGCACCCGATTGCAAGTGCATTTGACGGCTACACTCCAGCAAAGCATACGTTGCATAACATTGAAGTGCACGCAGGTTTAGGGATCAGTGCACAAGATGAAACCACCCACTACGCTATAGGTAAAAGTGGTTGGTTTGATAGTAAAAAAACAAATGCGCAAGCCAGTTTGTATATAAACAAACACGTTGTGGCACGTTTTTATTTTGTAGATAAAGTAAAGCACGATGCCGAAAGTTTAATTAAATCGTTACACGCACAACAATTAACTTGCCACATGTTAACTGGTGATGCATCAGATGCGGGGAACAAAGTAGCTAAGCAATTAAAATTAGACAGCGTACAATCTGGTTGCTCACCACAAGATAAACAAACCGCCGTAGAGGCATTTTCATCTCAAAATGAAGTGGTCGCTATGGTGGGTGATGGTATAAACGATAGCCCTGTATTTGCAAGTGCCCATTTATCTATTGCAATGGAAACCGGCGCTGATATATCAAAAAACAGCGCCGATGTTGTACTGCTAAATAGCGATTTAGCGTCTATTGATCACTTACTCAATATAGCTAAACAGACTCGGCGTATTATTAAACAAAACCTAACATTGTCTTTATTATATAATGGTTCAATATTACCGCTTGCAGCACTTGGGTTAGTTGCTCCCTGGATGGCCGTCATTGGTATGTCTGCCAGTTCGATTATTGTGATATGTAATTCACTGAGGCTATTAAAGTTATGAGCATAATTTATATTTTGATCCCCATCGCCATTTTGTTTGTACTTATTGCTATTGGCGTATTCTTTTGGGCAGTAAGAAGCGAGCAGTTTTCTGATTTAAACAAACAAGGCCACAGTATTTTGTTTGAAGATGACAAAGAGCAGCATAATAAAAGCAATGATTGACCCTTTATACATAAGCGCATTTCTAATGGGTTTGATTGGCAGCGGCCACTGCATAGCAATGTGTGGAGGCATTGCCAGTTCTTTACAATTAGCCAGCGACAAACGTAAAACACTTACCTATTCATTTGCTTATAATACAGGGCGAGCAATAAGTTACATGCTTGCAGGCTCACTCGTTGCGGGTATAAGCAGCCAATTTGCTAAACAAAACACATCATTCTCTATAACGCTTTCATTTATTGCTGCCATTTTTATGCTTTTGGTTGGCGTTTACATAATGCGTTTAGGTCCAACATTGCAATGGCTCGAAAAAATAGGCAAAACGCTTATTTGGCAGCATATAGTGAAGCTTAATAAATATTTAATGCCCGTTAACTCATCGGTTAAAGCATTAGGTTATGGCGCATTATGGGGGTGGTTGCCATGCGGTTTGGTTTACTCTGCGCTAACCTGGGCAATGACGAGCCCAACAGCATTTGATGGCGCAATAGTGATGTTATGTTTTGCACTAGGTACATTTCCTGCCATGATCACAGTAGGCATTGCGGCGCAAAAACTTAATAGCATTATAAATCATCCTTGGACCCGAATAGTATTAGGCAGTGTTATAATTTGGTATGGTATCTACTTATTGATTATTGCAACCGATAAGTTAGTACATTAATGTTAATATTCATTAACCTTTCAGGTTTATTTACCCCTGTATATAAAAACTAAAACGGATAAAATTATGGATTTCACTCAAAGTCGCGCTAAAGGTAATTGTGCTATTAGCTGTAATAACTGCAGCATAAGCCAATTGTGTTTACCGTTTTCGTTAAATGGCCAAGAAATGGATAAGCTTGACGAAATTATTGAGCGAAAAAAACCATTACACAAAGGTGACTATTTATTTGAATCGGGTGCACCATTAAAAGCGATTTATGCTGTACGCTCTGGCTCATTTAAATCATACACCTTGTCTGAGCAAGGTGATGAGCAAATTACTGGCTTTCATTTAGCAGGCGATTTAGTTGGTTTTGATGCAATTAGTAAAATGACACATCAGAGCTTTTCCCAAGCCCTAGAAACCTCAATGATTTGCGAAATTCCCTTTGACACCCTTGATGAACTTGCAGGTAAATTACCTAAACTACGCCAGCAAATAATGCGTTTAATGAGCAGTGAAATTACCTACGATCAAGAAATGCTTTTACTGCTTAACAAAAAATCGGCAGAAGAACGCCTAGCTAGTTTTGTTTATAACTTATCGGAACGATTTGGTGAGCGTGGTTTTTCGCGTAAAGAGTTTAGGTTTACTATGACCCGTGGTGAAATAGGTAATTACTTAGGCCTAACAGTAGAAACCATTAGCCGTTTATTAAGTCGCTTTCAAAAAGCCGATTTAATTAAAGTAGAAGGCAAGTTTATTACTATTTTAGATAATGATGCACTTGCTAAAGCAGCAGCCATTGTTAAATAGGTATACATTGATATAGAACAACAATTTATGTGCTAAGCCTTTAACTGTTTTGTATTTGAGTTACACTAAAAGTACACCAGTTAGATAAATGGAGTAGCACATGAACACAATTAAACGCATTCTCGCGGTTATTGACCCTACCAAAGACGATCAACATGGTTTAGCGCGCTCAGTCGAACTGGCAAAAAAATCTGGCGCAACAATTACAGCATTCATGACGGTCTATGACTTCTCTTATGAAATGACAACGATGCTTTCAGGCGATGAGCGTGAAGCGATGCGCGAAGCCGTTTTAAAAGACCGCGAACTCTGGCTCAACGATTTAGTTTCACCTTACAATAACTTAAATATTGAAACATTAGTTGTTTGGCATAACCGCCCTTACGAAGCCATTATTGAAACAGTTATCGATCAAAATTACGATTTAGTCATTAAAAGTACTCATCAACATGGCGCACTAAAATCGGTAATATTTACCCCTACAGATTGGCATTTGGTGCGTAAATGCCCTACTCCAGTATTATTTGTAAAAGAAATGGCATGGCCTGAAAATGGCAATATTTTAGCTGCTGTTAACGCAGTGAGCGAAAATGATCAGCATATAGCGTTAAACAAACGAATAATTAAAGACGCGCAATTTTTATGTGAGCTTGCTAATGCAAAACTTAACTTAGTCAATGCATACCCTGCCACCCCTATTAATATAGCCATTGAAATACCAGAATTTAATCCAAGTCTTTACAACGAATCAGTTAAAAAACACCATATAGAATCAACTAATGCACTGGCTACTGAATTTACATTAACTACTGAGCAATGCTTTATTGAAGAAGGCTTACCAGAAGATGTAATTCCTGATATTGCAAATCGTTTAAATAGTGAATTAGTGGTTATTGGAACCGTTGGCCGTACTGGGTTAAGTGCTGCGCTAGTTGGTAATACTGCAGAGCATGTAATAGATAGCCTAGACTGCGATGTATTAGCACTAAAACCGGACGGCTATGTAAGCCCACTGGCAAAAGATTAATAAATTTTGCTGTAGCTCCCGATATGCTAATAACATATAATACGCCCCTTTATTTCTAGCAAGTAATTTGCCGCATTGTTTACTAAGGGGGCGTAGTGTCTAACTCAGCTCAAGCTAAAGCTCAATATAACTTTAATAAGTTACAAAAGCGTTTACGCCGTTTAACTGGCCAAGCAGTTATGGACTTTAACATGATTGAAGAAGGTGACCGTATAATGGTTTGCCTCTCTGGTGGTAAAGATAGCTATACAATGCTTGAAATGCTGCAGCACCTTAAACGTGTTGCACCGATTAAATTTGATCTTGTGGTTGTTAATTTAGACCAAAAGCAGCCCGGCTTCCCTGAACATGTTTTGCCCGAGTACCTAGACAAACTCGATGTAGAGTACAAAATTGTAGAAGAAGATACCTACAGCATTGTCACCGACATAATTCCTGAAGGTAAAACCACCTGCTCGCTTTGTTCTCGCTTACGCCGTGGTATTTTATACCGCACAGCTAAAGAACTTGGTGCAACTAAAATTGCCCTGGGTCATCACCGAGACGATATGATTGAAACACTGTTTTTAAACATGTTCTATGGTGGAAAACTAAAAAGTATGCCTGCTAAATTAATGAGCGACAACGGCGAGCATATGGTTATCCGCCCGCTTGCGTACTGTAAAGAAGCAGACATTAGCAAATACGCGTTTACTCAAGGCTATCCTATCATTCCGTGTAACTTGTGTGGTTCTCAAGAAAACTTGCAGCGTAAACATACAAAAAACATGTTAGCGCAATGGAATAAAGACCATCCGGGTCGGATTGAAAGTATTTTTACAGCAATGCAAAATGTTGTACCATCTCATTTAGCCGATGCTGAATTATTTGATTTTGAAAACCTAAAAACGGGTGAAGTGATTGATGGCGGCGATATTGCACTCGACAAGCCAGATATTCCTAAAGTACCTGTCAACAGCGATACAGACGAAGAAAACGCTGGCGTTGTTACAATTAACTTAAGCTAACTAAGTTGTATTTTTTGGGTTTGCATTAAAGCAAACCCAAAACTAGTTTAACCGTCGGCTAATCCTTTTAAAAACTCCAAGCTTAATTTTTCTTGCTCATTAGGTTGATATGGCAGCTGTTGTAAACTGTCAAAAGGAAAGTCATTTATATCAAAGTGGCTAATTTCACTATTACCAAAACTGTTTCGCTCGCCAGGACTTGGCGACATCCTTTCAATTACAAATCCACTCAAACGCATATCAGCCATGCCTTGCGGCAAAATTGACCAGTGCGCTTTTAAATCAATCGTCTGGCTTCCTTCACTTAAACGTTGTTTACTGACCAAGTGCGCAAGGGGTGTGTCGCCAGTAAAAAGGTTCGCCCGAATACGGTACAGGCCCTTTTTTACTACTTTTAAATTGGCGGGTATAAGCATTTTTTCACTTTGTGGGTATGCCGACTCAAAACCAATAAGTGTCGCACTCGGTGGCATATATTGAATTTGTGCCACTACAGGGATTTGTTTCCCATCAATATTAGCTTCAACAAATATTTGTAAATTTCGCGGGTAGTCTTCCTCTGCTTTAAAAATAACATTGGCTTCGCCCTCTCGCGCGTTACTTTTATAAGTTGTTACTATCTCTTTTGTATCTGTATTGGCAAGCTCTACAATCACATTTTTAAGGCCACCTGCGCTGACTTTTAATGTTATTTCTTCTGGATATACAAACCTATATTTACTAAGACTGACTGTAACCGCATTTCCTTTGTCATCTATTGGGCTTTCAACAGGATAAAATTGATTAGGTTTTAAACGGTCTTCATCAAATTCAGACAAGGGTTGTGAATACGGTGGATATTTAAGTGCATGCTCGTATTGAGTGGCAACTTGCTCTGCTGCTTTTGCTAAGTTGCTATTATAATCTGTTGTTAATTTATGCTTCTGTGGTGATTTAGCGGGCAAATTTGCAGTGCTTTTTTGTAAGTTTGATTTATGCTCAACGGTGGCAGGCTGTTTTACCTTAACAACAGAAACCTCAGTCTCTATCTCTTCTTGAGAGGGCCATACTAGTAAAGCAAATATAGCCATTATTGAAATGACTACTAGGATTTTTTTTATCATTTATACTTCAATCCTTATAAAAAGTGCAGCTTAAAAAAGCTGCACATTTAACGCTTATGGGATCACATTATAAATTAATGCAGAAGCACTCGTTGTGTTTGAGTTTTTAATATAACGGTAGTTCTTTTTCCAAAACCACGTACCCGTTGTTTGATCAAATGTATTAAAGCCAACATTTTGTCCGTCGACATTAATATTATTCATAGCAATGGTTACATTACCTTTACGCTGAGCATTATGAATTTCATTATGACTGTAGCTGTCACTCATCATCATAGGGTAATGGTTAGGCATAAAACTATTTACCGCATCACTTTGTGATTTTAATCGACCATCAGTACCAATACTGCTGCTACAGCTACCAAATGAACGCGCTGAGCTTGCACCACATGATGAGTGCGACGCGACAACCGAATCATCATTACCTTTTAAAAATGCGCCAGTGATCCCTAAGTATTCATTACCGTCGGCAACAAAACGTAAACGAGGTGTACGCGCATCTGGAAATGGAGAAATTTTACGCGCATTATTTACTTTTAAATCATGTAACACGCCAACCGCTTCAGTAACATCGCTTCCTAGCCACCATCTGAGTGCTGCATCTATAGCAAAATTCCATGAGGCACCGGTTAGTGCGCTTACAGCAACATCAGCAAGCTCACTACCGCCACCAGCACCAGCTAAATCGAATGTAGCAACTATATTAAGTGGAGAAAGCCCTGCGTTTTCAAGCCAGTTTGCTTGGTTATCTATAATATGGCGTGCAATTAAATCCCCAGTAGAGTGAGTCACTAATACACAGCCATCGGCACATAAGTTTGAGCGCGATAATTGCTTTAATTTAGGCCAAACCCAATCTGTTGCTATTTTACCTTCAACACGCTCGTAGGCAGGCCAATCAATTCGCTCATCTGCTCGGTTATTCCAATAGGACTGCCAATATGTTTCGCCATCGTTTACAACGTCGCTACCTGATTTATTGGTTATTTGAGAAACCTGCAAGCCATGAATTAATATTATTTTGTGATCTTTACTCGCAGCTGAAAAGCTCATTAGCATAGCAAGGCATGCGCCTAGTATATGTTGTGGCTTTAGCCATTTGTGTGTGTGTGTGTTGTTCATAAAATTCCTTAATGTGTGTGTTTAATTTTTTTAGTTAAGGTATTCATCGTCAATATCTTTTTGTGCTGAACAGAAATAATTACGCATATGTAAGGCTTATATCTCACATTAACGACGTTAAAAAATTCTTATTTAGAGCAACCAAAAAGCGAATTTTTTGCTGGCTATCAACATGTTTTTTCACCCTCAAACTAGATCACTTAATTAGGCGAGTTGGTATAAAGTACTTAGTTAAGCAATGTGTGTAACTCATCAGTCCAGACAATGACCAGTATTAGGAACAAAGTATAAAAATGCAACAATTTATTATCATTTGTAACATATATAAAATTTAATCTAATTAAATCAATATAGTAAGAATTGTTATATTTGGGATTGTTATGGGGAGGTTTGTAATATTAAATATTGATGAGGCGCTAATAATACACAGTACCAAACCTAAATGATTTTAAGTTTGGTACACATAGATTTGGTTATAACAATTATTGACCTTTAAGCTCGCTTGTAAATTGCCCTATAGCATTTACAACTTCTTGAGCACCATTTTGTATTTCAGTCATTACATGTCCAGACTCTTTAGATAAAGCTAAGCCTTGCTCTGCTTTTTCTTTACCTTTTTCAATCACATCTACTGTGTTTTGAGTCTGAGATTGGTTACGCTGTACAACTTCTACAATTTCCTCTGTTGCTTTAGATGTGCGCGATGCGAGTAGACGAACTTCGTCTGCTACAACGGCAAACCCTCGGCCTTGCTCACCAGCACGAGCGGCCTCAATGGCTGCATTGAGTGCAAGTAAATTAGTTTGCTCTGCAATACTACTAATGCTTTGCACAATACTCGCTATTTGTTGAGATTGTTGATCTAATGCAGAGATTTCGCTTGCCGCTTGTTCCATATTAATTGCAAGCTCTGTCATTACTGCCACAGTGTCTTTAACTACTTCAGCGCCTTGCTCTGCTTTTTTATCTGTTTGTGTTGAGGTGCTGTAGGCAATTTCGGCAGCTTGCGAAATTGCAATTTCTCGATTTACTTGTTCTGTAATTACCGTGGCAAACTTCATTACTTTATAAAGCTTTCCGGCATCATTAGAAATAGGATTGTAAGAGGCCTCTAACCAGACAATGTTGCCATGCTTATCAACACGTTTAAATCGAGACGCTATAAACTGACCTTGCCTGAGTTTTGACCAAAAGGCCTGATACTCTTGTGATTCAGACTCTTCTCGTTCACAAAAAATACGGTGATGCTGACCCAAAATTTCTTTTTCTTTATAGCTCATAGCGTCTAAAAATTGCTGATTAGCTTTTAAAGCATGCCCTTCTAAATCAAATTCAATAACCGCCATAGAACGATAAATTGCTTTAATTGTGTCATTTTGCTCACGCGATGCTGAAATTGTTTTGGTTAACACAGTACAAAAAATAGAAAAATACAAAAGCTGATCTTGCTCTCCTTTTACAGGATGAACAATTAAACGTAACCACTCAACTTGACCGTCTTGGCGAATAAATTGTAACGCGCCCCCCCAATGGCCCTCTTTTTTAATCGCTTTTTGTAAGCTTTTGTACTCGTCAGAGTGCTGGGAGTGTTCAGAAATAATATCTACAATTGGTGTATTAATAATATGATTTTCTCGATAACCCAACATTTTTAATAGCTGTTCATTAGCGTGGGAAATTCGTCCGTCATAAAGAATATTAATTACTAGCATTTCACGATTAAGGCCTTCCCATACTTGTTGTAGTGGGTAAAGCTCTGCTTTTAAAGATGCTATTTCGTTTTGTTTACTATTAGAAAAAAACATTAATATCCTTACTAATACTCGAGGTATGAAATTTATAAATGCAGAGGCTAATTTATCTACGTGATAAATGAAATTTGCCCTAGCGTTAAATATTTTGCTTAAAGTTCAACCAAAACCAAGACTTTTACATGGTAAAGTAAATACTTAACACACATTTGGGATCATTTATTACTTTAATATAGCCTACATATAAGTCAAACTTTACGATGGGCTATTTTACTAAAATCACTGTTTAAGCCCCATTTACGCTTTTAAATGCAGTGATAGTGCAGGTAATAACGTTTCTATGCACTGGGCGTTTTCTTCATATTGGTGACTTATACGTACCCAACCGTCTGTTCCCATTATTTGTAGCGAGGTTATTTCTACGCTATCGATGTTTTCGTATTGAGTGCAACACAGCCCTTTTACTCTAAATATGCCAGAACTTGTAGTAATGCGATTTATTGTAAATGAAGTTTTCATAAGGTTATTCCGCTTGTAACCGCTCATATAAACCAGATGAGCGCGATACAGTTTTGCTCATCGCTAACTGCAGTACCTTCTTATCGGCAACTAACTCAAAAGTATGTTTTGCACGGGTAATACCGGTATAAACAAGCTGGCGATTAACCCCAACACTTGCCTGCTGTAGTGGCGGTAAAACCATTGCGGTATAGCTAAATTCTGACCCTTGAGACTTATGTATTGTCATTGCAAACACTTTGTCGTGGGCGGGTAAACGGGCCGGTGAAAATGCACGTGTGCTGCCCTGCTCATCAATAAATATAGCCTTAAGCTGCCCAGCTTCATCATTCATTAAAATACCAATATCGCCATTAAAGAGCTTTAATTGGTAATCGTTTTGGCTCACCATTATAGGCATACCACTATAGTGGCGCTGGTTTGGGTTTACGTTTATTAACCCTTGTTGCTGCAAGGTGCGTTCGATGCGTTGATTCAAACTATTAACGCCGTAGTCACCCTCTTTTACTGCGGCCAGTAATTGATAACCTGCAAACGCAGTATGCACTTTGGCTACACTCTCACCTTGGGCAATTAAATTTAAATAGTGTGCATAATGTTTGGCTGCTCGATTTACTAGGTTTTCTATTGGTTTACCTACAAAGTCGTAATCCAAAATAACATCACTAAAACGCCCTTCAACACTCTCTTGCTCTACATAATTTAATAAGCCACTATTATTTGTATTAACTGCCAATGCCAGTTGACCTATGCCACTTTTAGCATCAAAGCGGTAACTGCGTTGTAAAAAGGCAATGCAATCGGCTAGTTTAAATGGGCTATTTTCCTGCGATGTTAATGTGGGCTGATTATTAAAACAAAGCGCATTTAGTTCATCACACCGCTGCTTTGAGTAGTTTGGTGTGCGCCCAAGTGCCAGCCCTTGGCACAAATCGCTCATAACGCTGCCTGTATCAACCGAGGCAAGTTGGTCTTTATCACCAAGCAGTATTAATCGAGCATGAGCAGGCAAAGCTTCTATCAATTTCGCCATTAGCGATAAATCCACCATGCTTGCTTCATCAATAATTAACACATCTAAGTGCAGAGGATTCCTTTGACTATGTCTAAATTTATTAGTAAAAGGTTTTACCCCCAATAAACGATGAATAGTTTGCGCAGTATCAGGGATCAGCGCTTTTATATCGTCGGGTATACTACTTAGCTGATTTTTAGCTCCTAAAATAGACTCACTTAGCCTAGCCGCAGCTTTACCCGTCGGTGCCACCAGCTTGATGCTTAATGGCGCTGCTTTGTAAAGCGATTGCAATATAGCCAGCAACTTAGTTACTGTGGTTGTTTTACCTGTTCCTGGCCCACCGGTTATTACACTAAACCCTTTAGTTGCAGCAATGGCGCACGCCACTTTTTGCCAGTCAATGCCGGTCTCTGATTGCTCTTCAAAATAATGCTGCAATAGGGTTGCAAGAGTTTGATTATCAATATTAAGTGCTCGCTCGCTCATCGCTAACAAACGCTCCGCAAGTATTTGCTCATAGGCAGCAAGACGCGAAAAATAAAGGCGTTGGTCAAATAACTGAAGTGGTTTGGCATCCCCAACGCTTTGATGATTTTGCAAGTAGATTAACGCGGTTTGTTGGTTAAACCCTTGCATAAAAGGGCTATAAGTATCGGGAATATTTCCTTCAACTTTATTAAAGTCGCTTTGGCGTAAATTAAACGGATTAGCCCAATCTATGGTGTTTAATGTTAAGCAACTGTGCTGGCTTTGTTGGGCTATACATAACAACAATACAATATAAAACAGCTCTTTATGTGTTGTTTTATCCGTATTTGAGAGTAACTGCGCAAGTTTTACATCAACGACGCGTATTCTATTTTCACCCAGTAAATAGTCCAGTAACGGCACTTCAGTAACCACACTATTAGATACTGCCTGTTGCTCATACGCTAAAGGCGCTTGTTCAACGTCCTCTTCTAGCGTGTCAAATAAACCCGGCTGCTGATTTAACTCACTCATAGCATGGCTCCTTGGCTAAATAAGCCATCTAAGATAGTTACTTGCTCTAAAGTCAATTTATTAAAGAAGACACCTTGCCCTGCTGGCATACCACGTAAAAAGGTGTAATACACGCCTCCTAAGTGACGCTCAATTGAGTAGTCACTAATGCGTTGTTTTAATAGCCTATGCAGCGCTACGGTATATATTAAATACTGTAAATGGTATTGATGACTGCTCATGGCTTGCTCTAGCTGCTCGGGTTCATAATCTTTAGGCGTATTACCTAAGTAATTAGATTTATAATCTAAAATATAATATTTCCCTTGGTAACAAAATATTAAATCCACAAAGCCTTTTAAAAGCCCTTTAACATGAGAAAAATCCAGCTTACTTTGTACAAAGCCAAAATGTTTAATGAGCACTTCGTTAAGCTTGGGGGCACTTAAACTGGTCAGCGGTAAATGAAACTCCATTTCGACTAAGCAGTCACAGGGCGCTAGCTTACTTAAACTTAAATCAGTTTGAGCATTTAATGGGCAATTAAGTACATCGAGTACCCACTGCTGGGCAATTGGCTGCCATGTGTCGCTAATGTGATATTTTTCAAAGGCCCGTTTAATTACCTGTGACAAATTTTGTTCGCTGTTTGTGGGATGAGCAACTGGGCTTGTGAAATCAATTTGTTCAAAAATTTCGTGTAAACAGCTTCCTGGCTTTGCCCCTTTAGGAAAACTAAAAGGTGAAGGGAGTTCGTCTTGTTGAACCGCAAACTCGTCTTTCTCGTGATCTTCATCGCTTCGCCCTGGGGCTAATTCATCGCTGTGCTTTTTAAAACTCAATGCACTAAAGCTGGTTGCACGCCAATCTCGTTCTATGTGCGCCTTACTATTATTTACACTCAGAATTTGCTGAGCAGCCTCGGTATTAGCAAACTGTAAGGTTCCCTGTTGGCGTAATTCTTCAGAGGTAAATTGTTGATAACACATGAATGTGTGCTTGTCGCAAAACTCACTTAAATGTGTTCGCCATATTTGGCTGCTTGAAATTTCGAGCTCTGAGAACAGCACATGCCCAAGCGCACTACTTTGAATCGCTAACCGACTACTTTGCCCTTGCCCTATGTTATAAACACCCAGCGCACAAAAATGCACTGCGCGCGTAAGCGCTACATACAATAAACGTAAATCTTCGGCTAAGCGCTCTTTTTCAGCCTGCTGGAGTGCGTCTTCATCCTTACTTAAATCATAAATAAGTTTGCCATTTTTATGATAAAGCGCTTCTTTAGTTTCACGATAACCACTGGCAAACGGCATAAATACCAATGGATATTCGAGCCCTTTTGAAGCATGCATTGTCACAATTTTAACTAAGTTGGCATCACTTTCTAAACGCACCTGTACAGTTTCGCCATCTTGTTGACTCACTTTTTGCGCAAACCAGCGCAGTAAGCGTAATGTGCCTTCAAGCTCAATTTGTTTTTGCTGTAATATTTCACCAAGATGTCTAAAGTCGGTAAGCCACCGCTCCACGTTGTAGCCTAAACCTTGCCATTTAGCACTTAACTGATTATGGTTTAGTAATCGCTCAAGCATGGCCATTGCCCCTTGCTTATGCCAAATATGGCTAAGCTGAGCAAAAAAGTTTAAGTGCTCTTGCCAAGCGTTTTCGTTATCGGCAAGTGCGTATACATCGTTATAACTTAAACAAAATAACGGTCCTGCGAGCACACCACGAAGTAATGACTCGTCATATTGACCATGTAATGCAGTTAAAAAATTAAGTAAATGATGGCTCAACTCTTGGCTAAACACGCTATCGCGGGATAGATATACACTGGCAATTTTAGCCTCGCTCAAAGCCTTTTTCATTATTTGCGCTTCAACGCGATCACGTACTAAAATACATATGTCTGCCGCACTTATTGGCGTTTTGCCAATGCACGCAGTGCCCTGTTTAGCGTGTTCTAATAAAGTGACTATTTTATTAGCAAAGTAAGTGGCTAGGTGTGCTTGCCCTAATCCTTTACTGGTGGGTTTATTTTTTTCATCGGCGGCTTCATCTACAAACACGTTAAATTCAAAGGCGTTAGCCGGTTTACCATCAATTAAAAACGATTCATCTGCTTTTTTACCCTTAGCGCTCACTTTGTTAAACGGAATAACATCGTTATAAATAAAACTGTTGTCGTGTTTGCTAAATAAACTATTTACGCTGTTTACTATATCGCTGCTTGAGCGAAAATTAGTGCCCAGTGTAAATTGTTGAGGCTCGTCTACCGCCTTTTTTGCGCCTATGTACGTAAATATATCTGCGCCTCTAAAACCGTAAATAGCTTGTTTAGGATCGCCTATCATGGCAAGTGTAGTATTGGCTTGGCCATAAATTTGGCTAAAAATACCATACTGAATCGGATCGGTGTCTTGAAACTCATCTATCATAGCAACCGGAAATAACTGCGCAATTTTTTGCGCAAGCACATCACCTTGCTCATTATTAAGTGCAGTGTATAAATTAGTGAGTAAGTCGTCGGGGGTGATCACACTTTGCTCTTGCTTGCGCTTAACAATGGCTGATTTTACCCAGCGTGCAGCTTCTTGTACCAACGCTATTTTTAAACCTTGGTTCATGGTGTTGTTAAGCGCTGATAAGGTATCAAACTGACTTAATAGTGGATGCGTAAACAAAGGCTGATTTTTTTTATAGTTAGTGGTGTCACTTAAGTTCTCGGTACTCCATATTTCAAACGAGTACTTATTGGTACCAAACTCAAAAAACACGTCACCGCTTGCACAAAATGCATCAAGCGCTGCAAGGCTTGCTTTGCGAGCGGGTGTTTTAGCACCACTTAGGCCTGAGCCTTTAATAGCATCAGTAAATCCGTGTTCTTGGCAATCTTTTTTAAACTGTGGGATGAGAGCTAGGTATTCATCACGAGCTTGCCATACATCATCTAAGTTTATTTGCGGTGTTATGTGCGCATTGGCCTTATTTAAAATACTGGCTACTTGTGAAAATAAAGACTCGGGTGCTGCAAATACATCTAAAATAGCATCGGTTCTGTCTTCACTCAGTGGATAAACAAACGAACGCCAGAAGTCTTTTATTGTTTCGAGCAGTATGTCGCGCTCGTCTAAAATAAACTCTAAATTAAATGCCACACCCGATTCAAACGCATGTTGCTTTAACATTCGCTGACAAAAGCCATGAATTGTAAATATAGCGGCTTCATCCATCGATTTTGCTGCAGCATCCAATAAATCAAAGGCTCTGTGTTTGTCATCTACTGCGGCAATTACGCCTTCAATTAACTCATCGTTTGGGTCTTGGCCAAGTAATGCATCTCGCGCAGCAATAATACGGTTACGCACACGGTCTTTAATTTCTTGAGTAGCAGCGTCGGTAAACGTTACTACCAAAATTTGTTCTACGCTTAAAGGAGCATTAAGCTCACCCGGTATTTGCATGCCAAGTAAATAGCGTAAATATAACCCGGTAATGGTATACGTTTTACCCGTTCCGGCACTGGCTTCTATTAAACTTTGCCCTTTAAGGGGCATAGTAAGTGGATTAAGCGCTTGCATGGTCTCTCTCCTTAGCATGCTCATATAACGGCGCGAGTAGCTTTTCGCTCCAGCTAATAAACTCGTCTTGGCAGTCGTTAAGGGATTGCACCGTTAATCTAATGTAGGGGTTTTCACCTTCACCTCGGCCTATGTATTGCGGACTAAATTTATTCATCGCTTTTGCCATATCGCCACCCGTTTTTATGTATTCGTATCCACTTACCGGATAAAACGCCACAGGCTCTTTACGCAGTGCTTTGTATAATTCAAACCAATCTGCCAAAATTAAATCAGCGTCGGCTTTGCTCATAGGCGCAAAGCTAATTTGTTTATCAAGCCCAAGTAATAGAGTTTCGAGGTCATACCCCATACTTTGAGCCACAAGGTGATAAATAAAGCCTCTAATCATGTCTTTGGCTTTAATACTGGCGCTACGGTAAAACACCTGCTTTTGCATAAAAATATGGTTAAGCCAGCCCTGAATTTGTGTTCCTTGAATATTAAACGACACCTCTATAGGCTCACTTTTACCCGCTTTTATTTGCTCTTTCACCTGCACTGCAAGCGCGTCAACGCGGTGTTGCATGCTTTGTAAAGCTAAACTCCCCACATTCGCTTGCGGTAACTCGCCGCGCTGCAAAATTTGCTCAGTACTCATTGGCGTATCGTTAATTGTGGCTTCTAATATTTCGTCTAAATAAAAGTAACGGCGCAGCGCATCAATACTAAATGGCTCTTCATCTTTTGCCACTTCGTTAAATTGTGGCAAGCGTAAACCCAATGTTTGACTGTAAAAGCTCTCTTGTGCGTTGCAAATACTGCGTATAAACACATCAAGCTCTAACTGTTCAGGTGGTTTTACATCAAGTGCGGTAACGGGCTCTGGTAAAACAGGCTCATTTGGCAGCCAAATTGGGTTATAACTATGATTGCTGAGCACGTTATTTTTACTATCGTTAGCTTGGTAGTAGTGGCTGTTAAACGGCTGCAAGTGTTGCTGGCTAATTAAACATGCAGGCAAGGTTTTAGTTGAATCGTCTTTTAGCGTAAAGCTACGCCCTATGTATTCTAATAACTCGCTCACCAAGGTTGATGGCATTCGGGGTTGGTTATCAAAGCACGAGCGACCAACATAGCTCATATAAAGATTATCGCGGGCACTGAGTAGCGCTTCTAAAAATAGGTAGCGGTCATCTAATTTTCGTGAACGGTCACCTTTTTGCTTTTTAGAATGCGGCACTAAATCAAAACCAATAGGTTGCACGTTACGTGGGTAGTCAGCGTCGTTTAAACCTAGCATACACACCACTTTAAACGGCACAGCGCGCATAGGCATTAAAGTACAAAAGTTGACTTGCCCGACCAAAAATCGCTGGCCTACGCCTTTTTCTTGTATACCTTGTTTTATTAAATAGCTAACTATACGCTGCGACACCGCTTGATTGTAGTCGCCGTTATCGTGGTGCTTTTGAATATCTTCAAGCACTTTTTGCAGCACGAGTAAATCCCAACTATCGTCGCTTTCACTTTCGTAAACAGCGCCAAGTAGCTCGCTTAAAATGTGCGCTTTATTAGTAAGGGTGTCGTCGGGGGTAAGCTTGGCTTTAAAGTTTTGAAGCACATCGATAAAGTCTACCAGCTTATTAAGCGTATCAAGTGCCATTCCTTCTACTTCATCGGCGCTGTAAATACCATTAAATGGGCACTGTTCGTCTCGCATGGCAATACCCAGTAATAAACGGTTTAAACCATGCTGCCATGTATTTAGCTCAATGGCGGGTAAATCAAAACTGTGTTTATGTTCGCCGTTTATGCCCCATTTAACACCTACGCGTTCAAGCCAGTATTGTATTTGTTCGTACTCATGGGCTTCTAAACCAAACTTTTCAGCTATTTGGGTGACTTGCAGTAAATCTAAAATATCTGATACGCCAAACCGCGAGAACGGTAAGTTAGCTAAGCTTGCAAATGAGCTTAGCACGGGTTTTTCTTGCTCTATGGCTAAATCAGCTAACGCGTAGGGAATATAGCGGCTGCCTTGCGCACCACCAAATACAGCTTCTATATAGGGGCTGTATGTGCCTACATCGGGCATCATTACAATAATGTCTTTTGGGGTAAGCGCAGGGTTTTGGTTAAACAAATTAAGTAAGTAGTCGTGTAATCGCTCAACTTCTCTAAGCGGTGTATGGCAGTCACTAAGGGTAATACTGGTATCGTTTGCACTTACTGGTAATTTACCTTCATCGTTTATAAACCATTCTTTGTTATCGGTAAGCGACTCCCCTTTAAATGCAAGTTGATAAATTTCGCTTTGTACTTGCCCAAGTAATGTAGTGTCAAACGCATCTATAAAGCCATCAATCCACCGGGCATCAAGTTGCACTAGCTGTTCAAAATAATCGCGACCTAACTTCCCCCACGACGATAAAAGTGGGTTACCTATAAAGTAATAGTCTTCATCTGGGTTAGATTGTTTTTTTTGCTGCGCTTCCACCAGCGGCATTTTGGCGTATTTAGCGTTTATTTTAGCCGCTGTTTTTTCGTCAATTATGTCGCCCCAGTAGTGCTCACTCGGGTTAAAAAAGAATAAAAACACCTCTGTTTTTTTGCTCAATGCTTCAAACACATCAAGCTGGGAATTAGCAATGGCTGATATACCAAATAAACTAATGCGTTTAGGTAATAAGCTGTTATCCATATTTTCCAAGGCAGCAAGTAATTGCCCCTGCATGTTAGCGCGGTGAAATTGGCTTTGGCCCAGCTCTTTGCTTAATTTTACAATTCGGCGCCATAAATCAGGCTGCCATGGTGCAATGGTCACATCTACGTCATCAAGTTCATCATTGCCGCTATCCCACGTGGCTATCCAATGCGGTCGATACATTAGGTATTGGTCGTACACATCGGCTATTTTTTCACATAGAGCAAAGGTTTTTTGGCCATCAATATCGCCCTCTAAGTAGGTTTTTAGGGGTAAATACAACGGCTCGTCAATACAAGTGGGTAAAATTGAAAACAATTTCCAAGCAAGGTTTGGCTTATTAAAAGCCGACTCTTTAGGCACATTAGGTAATAGCTGCTGATAAAGTTGCCAAATGAAACTCGATGGCAACGGAAAATCAACCTGTGCAGCCACACCTAAATGCTCACTCAAGCCAATTTTTAGCCACTGCGACATACCCGGAGATTGCACCAGCACCACTTCTTTATCGAACGGGCTTTGCAATGGGCTTACCTTTAACAGTTGATGAAACTGTGCCTGCAGGGCTTCCATACGGTTTGATTGAATAATATTGAGCATACGACACTGTCCTTACTTGAAGTAAAACCAGTGTAAGATATTTTCAATTATAGGGGTAGCAATAAGGGGAAAATGACGTTAATAAAACAGCAAGTTAGAAGGTAGTTAAACAAAAAATAAACGCACAGAACTTACTTTAATCACTTTTTAATCACTATGCGTTTATTATTTATATCGCGCTTTATTTATAAGGGCTAATACTTGAAAGGCCAAAGTTACTTTGCATAATGACCTTGCCGTCAATCCCTTTGAGTTTTAATGAGATAGCTGGGTCAGCTTGTTTCCAATCAATGCTTAAATCACCATAGTTTACATTGTGCGTGTAATCGCCCACACGATGCTTATTTGGGCTGACGTCTTTCCATTTTTCAGTCAAACCTGAGCTGGTCATTTCAATAAGCGGATAATCTAGGTTTTGATCGTATTTAGATATTTCCCCCCAATGTGTATCGCCACTAATGATCACCACGCCATTTACTTTATGTTTTTTAATTAACGTAAATAAACGATTTCGATCCTCTGGAAAGTTTGCCCATGACTCCCAGCCTGTAAAATCAGGCAATAACTGCAAGCTTGATGTAATAAGCTTAATAGCAGCAGGTTTTTTAAGCTCGCGCTCGAGCCACTGCCATTGCGCTTCACCTAGCATAGATGCGCCTTTTACTTCTGTTGGGCTATAAGGGCCTTGGTTGTTTAATTTACGCTTGGTGTAATATTCAAGCTCGCTTACATGATTAAGTGTGTCACGGTTCCAACGTAAATCGGGCATAATCACTTGCACCGTTTGCTCGCCTTCACCATACATATACGAGGTATAAATACCGTCTGAGCGTGTTCTACGCTCTGTGTTTTTAGGCTCGCCCCAAAAGTCGAGCATAATTTGTCGCGATTCTTCTTTGTGAGGGTATTCTTTTCCGGCATCGTTTTGACCAAAGTCGTGATCGTCCCACATTGCAATAATAGGTGTGTTTTCTTTTAGGGTTTTAAAGCCGGGTTTTGCACCTAGTTTTTGATATTTATTAGCAAGCACTGACATGTCATTGGTGTCGCCGTAAATATTGTCGCCTAAAAATATAAATAGATCGCCCTGCTCTTTGTTTATGGTGTCGAATATTGGGATGTCTTTGTCTTGATGCCCGCACGAGCCAAATAATATTTTTGATGGTGCAGCCATCGCGCTTGCACTAACAACCAACGCAAGCGTTGAATATAAAATAGGGTTTAATAACATTTTCATTTTAAAATCTCTTTAATAGCGGGTGCCATATTGGGGTTTATTATATGTGGTTGCTGACCAAGTGCCGAAAGCACTGTAGCGGCAATTTGCGATTGCTTAACATTTTTAATTTTTATTAGGCCATTTCCTTTAATGGCAGGGCCAATTGCGCCAAGCCAAATATGCTCCGAACCAACAATTCCCTCTGGGAATGCCCTTTTACCTTGCACTGATTTAGCTAAGGCCTGTTTAGAGCTATGGTGTTGCCAATCGTTTGCATTGCTACCGCGACCGTGGTCAGTAGTAATAATAAGCGTTGTTTTGTTTTTATAACCCGGGGTACTTTGAATGGTTTGCCATAAGTCTTTTAAAAATACATCGCTTTGTTTCGCTGATTTTAAGTAAGCATCGTAATGACCATCGTGGGCAAAATCATCTGTTTCACCTAAGCTTATTACCAGCAACTTGGGTTGTTTAGCCAACATGTAGGCTTTAGCAAAACGATAGGTAAAACTGTCTAATCGAACATTTGCCCACGGACTGGGGATTTCTTTTTGCAGTGTATTTAAAAGTGGCGCATCTGCAAATAAATCCTCTGCAATAGGCATAAACCCTGCATTTACATATACGTTACTGCGCTGGGTATTTACAATGTATGGAAACACATCCCAGCTACCAAATAACGCGGTGCTGTTCTTAAATGCAGCTTGCGCGTTTAAACGCTCTAAAATAGTTTTATTTGGGTTATACACTTTATCGTTACTGTTAATATTTTCATCTACTTCGCCACTTAAGATTTCGTTATAACCGGGATACGAAAAATACCACGGATTACTAACCGACATTGTAGATCCCTTTGTTCTGTCGCCAATAATTACGCCTTGTTTAGCCACTACTTGCGTTAAAAAAGGCATTAATAATTGCTGACGCTTGTGTGGATTTTCATCCCAAAATTCATTACTTAAATCGCTCGGCTGTTTAACAAAGTCTTTATTACTAATAAGATTTTTATCAGCACCACTAAATACTTCTTGCCAGCGCACGCCATCAAGGGTCACAAGCACAACGTTTGCGTCACTCGCACACACAGAGCTGGCAAGTAAAATAAAGCTCGCTAATAATACTTTTAATATTGTATGCATGAATTTTTCACCTCACGTTAAATAAAAAGCCCATCAATGTGATGGGCTTATATTTACGTAATTGATTGCTTAAAACGTAGCTGTAAAGGTAACTGCCGCAGTGCGAGGCGAGCCTATAAAGTAAGTTGAACCATTACCTGTGCCGCCGGCTAAGTAGCTTTCATCTGTTACGTTATAAACAACAAAAGCAATATCAACAGCTTTAAATGGCCCTGCATCAACTTGTGTTGCGTAACCCGCATTTAAATCAAGCACAGTGTAGCTATCTACGTCGCCACGCTCACCGGTATATTTAGCCGACAAACCAAAGCGAAAATCGCCACTGTAATAATCGGTAGAAAGCACAAATAAGTCATCCACTGAGTCTATAACCTTATCGCCCGCTTCAAAACCTGGCGCATCACCTTTGTACTCTGAGTTATTATTTGTATACGAGCTGTAAAAACTCCACTCAGGGCTAAGCATGTAACTTGCTGAAAGCTCTAGCCCTTGTGATTCAATACCGCCTACATTTAAGTAAGAGCCGTTAGTACCAATGGTATAGTCAATGCCGCCAGTATCACTGCCAGGTGCAATAAAGGTAATACGGTTATCAAACTCAATTGAATAAGCTGTAGCGGTCAGTTTAAGAGCATCGTTTTGGTAACGAACACCTAAGTCAATATTTTCAGCTGTTTCTGGTTCAATGGCTGATAAATCAGAGCTGTCGCGCTCAAGCACACCATCTTTTATAGCTGCAAAATTTTCGCTATAACTAGTAAATAGCTCTGTTGAGTTATTTAACTGGTACACAATACCACCACTAAACAGTATATCTGAGTCACTGTTTACTTTTGCAGTTGTTGCATTTTGGTAATGGTCGAACTTTTCAATATCAACGAGGTATTTTTTGACACCTACGTTAAGCGTTAAATCGCCAAATGCCATTGAATCTTGTGCGTACCATTTTAGCGTATCGGCTTCAAAGGTATTTTTATATTGAGTCCAGTAAGGCGTGCTGTCGTAGTGGTGGTAAATGCGCGCGTCAATGACCTTATGCCAATCGCGCGATTCGTCGCGGTCACTTTGCTCATACCAAAAGCCCGCTTCTATGTCGTGCATACCAAATGTAGCGGCATAATGGGCAGTAACACCTAAGCGATTTTTATTGTAATGAGTATGACGATACGACATAACCGGTGTTGCACCTGCATCGTAACACGCAGGGTTTAACCCCGGGCCAGACTCCCATGGCCAGCTTAAGCTAGCTGTACAATCTGCGTTCGGTGCAAGCGGATTACCTTCACTGTCGGTAAAACCGTAAGACCCTGCATTTGAGCCACCTTCGGTTGTTGGGTTACCATTTTCATCAACTGGGGTTGTTAGGTAAGGTGGGATCCAATCGCCACGCCCTGAATTTTTATGATAATAAGGGCTTATAGTAAGTAATGACGTTGGCGAAATAGCGTATTCAAACTTTAAATAGGCTAACGTATTTTCGCGAAGTGTACCCCAACCTTCTGCAAACATTTGGTCAAAATGCGGCACACCCGTCCAATTCCACGTTAGTTGATCCCAGTCAGGTGTTTGCTCAAATTGGGCTAGATTCACGCTGTTGTAATTTGTTTCGCTTACGTCATCGTATGATATACGCCCGGTTATGGTTAAATCCGTTAACGTAGTAACAAATTTAGCTTCAGCGTGTTGGTTATCTTTACCACCATTGCTACCCGAACCAATCCAACGGCTAGTATCAGTTTGCGAGTAACTAACGTAAGCTTGGGTGTTATCAAATAATGTACCCGTTTCGTGTTTTAAGTAATATCGTGTAGCATCGTGACTGCCCGACGTGTACGCAAAAGTAGTGCTTTTTTCAAGGCTTGGCGCTTTACTGACAAAGTTAAATGTACCGCCTAGCGCTTCAAGTGATGCCGATTTAATATCAGACGTACCTTGACCTACTTCAACGGTTGCAAGGTTTTCAGTGTCTAAATAGCGATTTGCTTTTGCACCGCCGCCATAATTAGAACCGCCATTAGGAATACCATCAACTGTCATACCTAACTGCTGCTGATTCCCGTCAATACTAAAACCACGCATTGTAATGGTGGTAGACCAATCGTCACCACCAAATGCATCACCTTCGTTTATACTAATGCCTGGCAAATTATCAATGACTGACAACACACTTGAAACCGTGCTTTGCTGCTCTAACATGGCAGGTTCAATCACATTATTAGCGTAACTGGTTGGCTTTGCCACAACCGTTACTTCTTCAATAGTCGTGTCGTTAGCATAAGCAGATGTTGATACCGCCATGGCAATGGCCATGCTCAAAATCGATTTACTCTTTAAAGCGTACATTGTTGTCCCGTTTGATTTTATTAATGGTTTATTATGAAAACGGGCACAGTATGATTTTTAAATATGACAATAACGCTTTGTTTTATTGACATAAAGATTAAACAAATATGAGAAAATAATGGCGAAAATATGTAAAAAAAAAGACACTTAATAAGGCTATTAAGTGTCTTTTTCATTTAATTACTACAAATTACTTAAGCTCAGCCAACATCTCATCGCTGTAAGGCACTAACTCTTCGCCGTTAGTTACTTTGCTAATATAATCTGGGTTTGCAATTAGTGGGCGGCCAATGGCAATTAAATCAAACTTACCTTCATTAATTGCGTCTTTGGCTGACTCAAAGCTATAGCTACCTACACCTACCAGTGTTCCTTTGTATCCCGCACGTAAGAACTCTGACGTAGTTTTGCCTTCAAGCGATTCGAATGTTGTGCTGTCGTCAAAAATACCTCCGTGCAAGTAAGCAAGGTTTCGTTTTTCAAGTTCAGGTAAAAGGTAGTCAAAAACCGCTTTGTCACGGTTGTCTTCGCTCATATTAAAGTAAGCGCCAGGTGTTACACGCAATGCTGTACGCTCATTACCTACTGCAGCAATAACTGCATCGGTAACCTCAAGTGCAAAGCGAGCCATGTTTTGCGGTGTTTGACCGTATTCGTCTTCACGTACATTGGCTTCATAATGTAAAAATTGATCAATTAAGTAACCATTTGCGCCATGAATTTCTACACCATCAAACCCGGCTTCAATTGCGTTTTCGGCGGCTTTGGCAAAATCTGCAATTAACGATTTAATATCATCAATGGTTGCCGCTTTTGGTGTTATATAAGTCAGCTCGCGCATGCGGGGTACCGAACCTTCTACGCCAATTGCTGAAGGGGCAAGTACCTCACCATCAAAAAAGTGAGGGTGCGCTACACGGCCAACATGCCAAAGTTGAGCAAACATTTTGCCACCATTTGCATGAACAGCGTCGGTCACTTTTTTCCAACCTTGAATTTGCTCGCTAGTAAACAAACCTGGCGTAGTTGGGTAACCTTGCCCGTCTGGGCGAATAATTGTCGCTTCGCTAATAATAAGACCTGTGTCTGCGCGGCGAGCATAATACTCAACCATATCTTGCGTTGGCACTAAATTTTCGTCAGCCATACAACGTGTAAGTGGTGCCATTAATACACGATTTTTAAGTTCAATCGTGTCATTTAATCGATATGGTGTAAGTAAATCTGTGTTCATTTTATAAATCCTTGATTAAGTGTATGCATACTAAGTGTGGCCTTTTTAACAACATTCAAGATCAATTTTGAATGTTTGCTCAAAATATACTGACTAACCCATAAAACAGATCTAAATAACAAAAATAATTGTGAAGTTTTCAACACGGTGTCACATAACTCGATATACTTGTACGCTATAAATATAAATTGACCGCAACAAAAGTGAGCCCACCATGACACACGCAAATGCAACTGAAGAACACGACGTAATTTTAGGCCTAGGTGCCAAAAAGCGTCTCGCTTTTATGTTTGAAACCGTACAACAGTACAAGCAAGTATGGATTTTAAATGACGACGACGGCTGTGTAATGCTTACTAACGAAGATGACGATTGTGTGCCTGTGTGGCCAACGCGCGAATTTGCCCAGGCATGGGCAACGGGCGACTGGGAAGGATGCACACCTAAAGCAATCCCTACTAATGACTGGTTCAGCCGATGGACACCCGGCCTTGAAGAAGACGACTTACTTATTGCCGTATTCCCGACAGAGGAAGACGACGGTACTATTTTATTTCCTGATGAATTTGAAAAACAACTAAAAGCACCAAGGAAAAAATACTAAATAACTAGCGTAACTTTATTTAGTTTATAAACGCGGCTTTACAATAGCCGCGTTTTTTATACCTGCTTTCTAAAATTTAAATAAGCCTGAGTGATTGCCTTAGCATCTTCAACTTGAGGGTAGTGCCCAAGCTCAGCAAAGCCGTGTGTGCGGGCATTAGGTATTATTTTTTCATACTGTTCGAGCATGTGTTTCCCTGATATTGGGTCTTGCTCACCTGCAAGAAATATAGCCGGTATATCGCTATTAATAATTGCAGTAACCCAGCGCTGCTCGTTTTGCTTTCGCTGTGTAATGTAATTAATTAGCTTTGGCATAACACGTAAACCATTATTGTGATTTAAAAGCGCCCAAAGCGTGTCTATAACTACAGGTGCGGGTGGCGTATTTTCACCAAATATAGAGGTTAAATTTTTGGCAAACTTTTGCTTACTCATTAGCTTAGGGACTATCCAGCCCAGCTTTGAAAGTAACAGCTTTTGTATGAATAACGGTTTATGTGCTTGAGGAAACAACCCGCCATTTAAAAAGCACACACTGTGTATATCTACTTCACTTTGATTAACTACTTGCCTCGCTAGTAGCTCTTGGGCAACGGTATCACCATAGTCATGGGCAAGTATATGTACATTACTTATATTTAAACGCTGTAAAAAATGTGTGTATAAATCAGCTTGCTCTGCAATTTTATAATCTGCTTTTGAAGGTTTATCCGAAAGCCCAAATCCCAGCATATCAAGTGTCACTAAAAAGTAGTGTTTACTAAGTTCATCCCACATACCTTCCCAATCCCAGCTTGCACTTGGAAAACCGTGAATTAAAACAAGCGCGGGGTTATTTGTATTCCCTGCCGTTTTAGTAAAAATTTGATGCCCGTTTATATTTATAAATTGACCGCTTAATTGCCATTGTGAAAGTGTGTACATGTTATGAACCAGAACTTTTGTATTTAAGTGTTGTAACACAATTACCCATAAACTTCGAAAAATCACCAGTAAGCTTTAACGCATTGATTAAAAAAAAGCCTTTTTCATTACAAAAAAACGTATAAATACGGTATCAACTAGGAATCTATGCTAAATAAAAGTATTAAACAACATGCTATTTAACAAAGAGTTTAGTTAATTATTAGCTTGTAACTTAACCATTAAATGCTATATTCAAAGCTCTTAGGCAGTAATACAATCTCAAAAAAAATCATACAAAAGGATTGCTAAATGGCTTTGCAACGTAGAGCTAGTAAAGGGGGGCTATTAAGTGCTTTGCTTCAGGTTGTAATCCTCACTACAGGTATTGTTTTAACCTACTTTCAACAGATACAACATCAGCAAACATTAGATACAAAAGTATTAGCGGCTTTAAACAACGAGCTAACAAACCTCTCCGTAGGCATAAACAACAGAATGGAGTTCTATCAATACGGGTTATTTGGCCTTAAAGGGTTTATACAGGGTATTGGTATTGAAAACTTAAACTACAACGCAATTAAACGTTACTCAAACGCAAGAGATTACGCCCAAGAGTTCCCTGGTGCTAACGGCGTCGGGTACATAAAAAAAGTAACCCATAACGAACTTCCCGCGTTTATAACTAAAGCAAAAAGCGAGCGCCCCGATACCCTATTTAATTTTAAAACATTATCTGAAAACAAAAATGTTCATTTTGTGATCCAATATATTTTTCCTGAAAGTGGTAATAAACAAGCAATAGGGTTAGATATTGGCTCAGAAACTATTCGTAAACGTGCAGCATTAAGCGCAGTTTTTGCAAATAATGCGCAACTGTCTGCACCTATTACATTAGTACAAGCAGATCAGAAAGCTCATCATGGTTTTTTGATTCTATTACCTATTTATAATAGTAATATCACGCCTGCATCTGAAGGCGAACGGCTAGAAGCGCTGCATGGCTGGGCATACTCGCCTTTGCTCATAGACAATATTTTAAACTCATTATTTGAAATTGATGAAAACTACTTAGTCATTAGCGATCTAAACGATGCAACCAATGTGGCCTTTTTTACATACGGCGATAAAACAAATAACACTGAGTTTAAAGTATCCACGGTGACTAAAGTGATCGGCCGTGAGTGGCAAATAACTTTGCATGGCTCTCATGCGTTTATAGAAAACCTGCATTTGCCTTATCAGTATCAAGCACTAGTCAATGGTATTTTTTTAACGCTAATTGCTATGTTAATTTTACTTGCAATAAAGTTACAATTTTTTCGAAAAGCCCAAAAAGAAAATTTAAGACGTGAAGCCGAGCAAGCACATAAAAATATTCTTGAACAAGCTAATTTAAAACTAGAGACTGATGTAAAACTACGAACCCAGCAAATAGCTGACATTAGCATGTTACAGCGCAGCATTTTAGACAGTGCTAGCTACTCCATTATAGCTACCGACGTAAACGGTTTAATTACCGAGTTTAACCCCGCTGCAGAGAAGTTACTGGGCTATAAAGCGAATGATCTAGTGGGTAAAAAAACCTGTAGCATATTTCATTTAGAAACAGAGCTGGTAAGCAAAGCAAAACAACTGAGTGTTGAGCTTAATAAAATGGTGAGTCCTGGATTTGAAACATTAATTGTAAAAGCAACTCCAACAGAACCCGATGTTAATCAATGGACCTATGTAGACTCTAAAGGCAAGCATATTCAAGTGAGCTTAAGTGTTACGTCGCTGTTGAATAACAGAGCCCAAGTTGTAGGTTTTTTAGGCATTGCGTTTGATTTAACACAGCAAATAAAACACGAGCACGCGCTTGCTTATGCAAAAGAACTCGCAGAGCAAAGCTCTAGGACTAAATCTGAATTTTTAGCGAATATGAGCCATGAAATACGAACCCCTATGAATGGTATTTTAGGTACTCTGCAGTTACTGCAAGAGCAACCGATGAATGATAAATCAACAGACTACTTGAAAAAAGCTCTCTACTCTACTCGCTCATTAATCACAATTATTAACGATATATTGGATTTTTCTAAAATCGAAGCCGGTAAACTTTCTCTTGAGCAGAAGGTGTTTGAGCTGGATGAATTAATTCATCATTTAGAGTCTGATTTATTAGTACCCGCTCAAGAAAAAAATATTTATCTACAATTTAAATCAACGATTAATCATAAATACTGGCGTGGTGATGCTGTTAGAATAAGGCAGGTTTTTTTAAATTTAATATATAACGCAATTAAGTTTACGCATAAAGGAGGCGTTACCGTTGAGTTTAAACTTACTGAGAATGAGCAAGTTTGCGTTATTGTTTCAGACACAGGTATTGGCATACCGCAAAATGTAGTGAACAGGTTGTTTGAGCGCTTTGAACAAGCCGAGTCTTCAACAACGCGTGAATATGGTGGAACAGGGCTTGGGTTGCCAATCACTAAGTCACTCATTAACCTTATGGGCGGCGACATTAAAGTAACCAGCAAAGAAGGGATTGGTAGCCAGTTTTATGTTTATTTACCATTAGAGAAAGCACAAAAAGCGCTGGAAAATGAAACCCTAAATGATTTAGCGCTTCCCGATCTAACCAATAAAGTTATTTTAGTTGCTGAAGATAATAAAATTAATCAATTAGTTGTAAGCGCCATGCTTGAGCCTACCGGCGCGCACATTGTTATTGCTAATAATGGCCAAGAAGCCGTAGAGCTTTATAAAGAACGATTGCCTAGTATAATTTTAATGGATATTCAAATGCCTAAAATGGATGGCTTTGAAGCGTGTAAAATTATTAAAAAAATAGATAAATCACAAATTATAATTGCACTGACTGCTAATGTGCTTTCTGAACAAAAACGCTTATACGAAGCGCTTTTTGATGGGTATGTGTCTAAACCTATTGAAAAACAAAAATTAATAAGCGCATTGCATATTAAAAATAGCTGATAAAACACTGTTACATTGGCAATATATAAACGACAGTCATAAATAGTAAGCTTTTATGAGAGGTAACATGCTACGGTTTTTATATGTTTATTTGTGCTTGTTAGCATACTTACCTTTTCACGCTAATGCACAAGTGCTTAATTTACAACAAAGCACTGAAGTGAACTCGCCTATATGGCGACAGGTTAACTTAAATATGCCTAAAACCGGTGAGCAAGTAATTAATGCTTATCTTGGCTCACAAAATTCGCTTGTTTCTTTATCGGAAATGCGAGGGCCCGCAATTGCAAAAATACCACTTTCAACTAATACGCCTACTCGTTGGTTTGTTTTGCCCAACGCAAATTACCTCGATGAAGGATTTGCTTATTGGCAGGATTCAGAGGGAATTCGTTTAATTGCTGATTTTTCACAAGGTAATTTATCTCAGTCAGCAATCATAATGCATGGCCAAGCGTTTCAACTAAACCTAAAAGCAAACTCCCGAGGCGTACTATGGCTTTATTTAAATGCCAACCATTATGCTAAACCAGTAAGCGTAGCAATTATTGATGAGCCAACCTTTATTTATCAACAATTCTTTGTAAATTCACTCAGCATAATGTCCATTACCATTATGCTTACCCTCGCCTGCATGGCATTCATTCTTTATTTAAAAACAGGTCAAAACGTTGCATTATATTGTGCAGGTTATATTGGCTTACACGGAATTGGCTGGGCGTTTGCGGCTGGGGTTTTTGGCGTGTTTTATAGCTTTAAAAGCATAAACTCACATTATCTTGGTATGTATATTTTTTCGTTTGCGATATCTTCAGCCAGCGCCTTTGCCTATTACTTATTTAATTTTCACACGGTTGAAAAAACACGAATAAGCCAATTTTTAAAGTATTTTTCATATGTCGCTTTTATTAGTGGTTTTATAAACCTAGTACTACCCTTTCATTGGGTATTTTATTTAGCACACACGTTAGCAGCAATATGGGTGGTACTAACGTTAGTGCTCGGCTTTAAAATGTTGAGCTTAAACGATTTTAGAGCAAAGTACTTTTTAACCGGTAATATTGTTTACAGCCTATCACTTGTTGTCTTTATTTTATCTCACCTTAATTTATTCGTAACGGCTTCAGCTGAAATTTGGGTGCTTGTTGCCCTCGCTATTGATTGTATTTGTATATTACTTTCATTATCCGAATGGCTGAAAATAAAGCAGAACGATTATATTAATGCCCTTGAGCAATCCCGTATTGACCCACTCACAAAAGTAGGCAATCGTTTATTACTACAAGAAAAGCTAAATTCCATAGGTCATTATTACTTAATAGTATTTATTGACTGCGATGGTATGAAAACAATAAACGATCAATTAGGTCATGCCAGCGGCGATGAGTTACTTATTAACGTTACTAAGTTGATTAAAAAAGGATTGGCTAACTTAGGGGATGTTTATAGAACTGGTGGGGATGAATTTATCTGTTTATGTAATGCCGACTCACTAGAAAACCTTGCTGTAATCGAAAGCAACACGGCTAAGGCACTCAATAAAGTACATATTCAGCTACAGCAAAAGTGGCCGCAATCTGGTTTAAGCTTTGGCATTGCCAGCAGCAGTGAGTGCACAGATTATAAAGCATGTTTTACTTTAGCTGATGAAAGAATGTATGCGGCAAAACATGCACGTAAAAATAATGCGCCTACTAACCACAATACCACTCAGCAAACATAGTACAAAAAAAGGACGCCTAAAGGCGTCCTGATATTGAATGATGGTGGAGGAAGAGGGATTCGAACCCTCGTTAGGGATTAACCTAAACACACTTTCCAGGCGTGCGCCTTCAGCCACTCAGCCATTCCTCCACGGTGTTGCCTAGCAACAGCGCGTAATAGTATGAAATAGGTTACGCAGGTGCAAGGCCTTTTTAAATATGTACTGTTGAATGGCTATTAATCGTGCAGTTATTTACTTTTTCAATAAAAAACGGCTAAACCATAAGGCTTAGCCGTTTTATTATCAGTCTAGTTACTTTACATTTGCTAAAAACTATTTAGCCATACTCGCCGTAAAGTCTAGCATGCGGTTAAGTGACTTAAGTGCACCTTCACGCAAGCCCATATCTACAAATACCTCTTTACCTTGAGGGTCAATTAAAGCCTCCTCAATCGCTTTTAAGCCATTCATTGCCATCCACGGGCAATGTGCACAACTTTTACAAGAAGCGCCTTCACCAGCCGTAGGGGCGGCAAAGAACTCTTTCTCTGGGCATAGCTGCTGCATTTTATAAAAAATACCGCGATCAGTCGCTACAATAAACTTTTTATTCGGCATTGTTTGCGCTGCTTTAATCAGCTGACTTGTAGATCCAACCGCATCAGCAAGTGCGACTATTTCTGCAGGTGACTCTGGGTGAACTAAAACGCCAGCATCTGGGTGCAGTGCCTTAAACTCTTTCAATGCTTTAGTTTTAAACTCGTCGTGAACAATACATGCGCCATTCCACATGATCATATTAGCGCCGGTATTTTTTTGAATGTAGCTGCCTAGGTGCTTGTCTGGGCCCCAAATAATTTTTTCGCCTTGCTCGTCTAAGTGCTCAACAATTTCAAGCGCGCACGATGAGGTTACAATCCAATCTGCACGGGCTTTAACCGCTGTAGAGGTGTTTGCATACACCACCACTTTACGATCAGGGTGCTGGTCGCAAAATGCTGAGAACTCATCAATCGGACAACCGATGTCTAGCGAGCATGTTGCTTCAAGTGTTGGCATAACAACCGTTTTGTTTGGCGTTAAAATTTTAGCAGTTTCACCCATAAAACGAACGCCTGCAACGATGATCATATCAGCGTCGTGTCTAGCACCAAAGCGTGCCATTTCTAAAGAGTCGGCAACGCAACCGCCAGTTTCTTCAGCAAGGGCTTGGATTTCAGGATCAGTATAATAATGCGCTACGAGTACCGCGTTTTTATCTTTAAGTAATTGCTTAATACGTGCTTTGTATTCGCCTTGCTCGTCGTTTGTTAACGGTGCTGGCTTTGGAGGGAAAATATAGCCTTCAGGCATAATAGTTTGCGCTAAACTCATGTTCTCGACCACTTATTTACAGTGTATAAATTACGGCGAATTATACGAGATTAAAAACATAAATAACAGCAAACTGCTTAAGCTTGTTTATAAAAAACAGAATGGGATTTTAAAAAAGAATGTAGCAGATGGTGGGTCATGATGGATTCGAACCATCGACCAATTGATTAAAAGTCAACTGCTCTACCAACTGAGCTAATGACCCGCTCTAATATTGTACGTACTAAAAAAATAGTGTTTGCGTAGATCCGCCGATGTTCCAGTTTTTACTTACAAAGCAAAAATGGTGGGTCATGATGGATTCGAACCATCGACCAATTGATTAAAAGTCAACTGCTCTACCAACTGAGCTAATGACCCGCTCTTGGTGTTAACTAATAAATATATATTTTCATGAAAATGGTGGGTCATGATGGATTCGAACCATCGACCAATTGATTAAAAGTCAACTGCTCTACCAACTGAGCTAATGACCCGCTCAAATATAAACTTAAAAGCTTACTTGCGTGAATCCGCCGATTAGAGTGTTATAGAATGGTGGGTCATGATGGATTCGAACCATCGACCAATTGATTAAAAGTCAACTGCTCTACCAACTGAGCTAATGACCCATTCTATATTTTTTAAATTATTGAGTTTAATTAATGCTTTAACAAGTGACCACTTAAAAATAAGTGGTGGGTCATGATGGATTCGAACCATCGACCAATTGATTAAAAGTCAACTGCTCTACCAACTGAGCTAATGACCCGCTCATAAACTTATTCAATAATATAAATGCGTAAATCCGCCGATCCAGACACTTTAAAAGTGGTGGGTCATGATGGATTCGAACCATCGACCAATTGATTAAAAGTCAACTGCTCTACCAACTGAGCTAATGACCCGCTCTGGTATAACTGCTGTATTAAAGTTGTTGTAGACCATTATAAAAATGGTGGGTCATGATGGATTCGAACCATCGACCAATTGATTAAAAGTCAACTGCTCTACCAACTGAGCTAATGACCCGCTCTAATTTTACAACTTTGAATACTACGTAAATCCGCCGATAAAAGACCATTTTAAAATGGTGGGTCATGATGGATTCGAACCATCGACCAATTGATTAAAAGTCAACTGCTCTACCAACTGAGCTAATGACCCGCTCTTTTTGCAACATTTTGAGTGGGGTAACCATTCGTTTGCTGCGGGCGCTTATAATACTTATTTATAAAATGAGTGCAACCGAAATTGTCTCTTTTTTTAAGTTTTTATGCCTAGTTGACCAATTTTAGACCGCTTATGACAAAAAGCAGTCTAATCAAGCTGATTCAATTAATTTGACAGGCGATCTGTGGCTAATTTTGCAGCCGTTGTACTTGGGTACTGCGTAACAAGTTCGTTAAGTATTTTTAACGATTCGTCTGTCAGTCCTTGCTCTTTTAAAAGCGTGCCTAATTTTAACATGGCGTCTGGGCGTTTGTTTGAATTTGGATATTCGTTTACAACCACTCTAAAGTGATCAACCGCTTTAACTCCATCATTTTTAATTGTTAATAATTGACCTAACCAATAGTGTGCGTTTGACGCATACACAGATTCTGGATATGTTTTTAAGAACGTTTGAAACTCTGGAATAGCCTGGTCGTAGCGTTTATCTTTCATTATAAGCGCAACAGCACGCTCGTAAGCCTCATTCTCAGATAAATCACTGCTATATGCTTGTGAGTCATTAGGTTGTGCATAGTCGGTTGCAGGCACTGCTGCAGGCTGTGAATACGCCTGACTAACACGGTTTTCAATCTCTTGATAAAGCTCACGCTGACGCTGAAGTACTTTTTCCAGTTTATAGCTTTGCTCTTCAGTCACACCACGAATTTGACTTACTTCATCTTGAAGTAAGTTAAGTTGCTGTTGTAACTCCGCTTGCAAGAAATTACGCGATTGCATCATACTTTCTAACGACGCTAAGCGCTTCTCAATACTTGACTGTGAACCCGCAGCTTCTGAAACAGGAGCGGGAGCAGCCCATAACTGGGTGCTCCCGCTCAATATCATTGCTGCCAAAATAATTTTCGGCTTCATAATATCTCTTATCTTAGTAAACTAATACCGCACGGCGGTTTTTAGCGAAAGCTGATTCAGTGCGAGACTTAACCATTGGTTTTTCTTCACCGTAGCTCACTACTGACATTTGGCTAGCTGATACGCCTAAACTTAGCAGGTACTTTTCAACTGACTGACCACGGTTTTCACCTAGTGCAATATTGTACTCTGGCGTGCCACGCTCATCTGCATGGCCTTCAATTAATACTTTAACCGATGGATTTTTAACTAAAAAGTCAGCATGTGCGCGAAGTAAATCAGCATATTTGCTTTCAATTGTCGCTTTATCAAAATCAAAGTAGATTACTTGCTCTTGACGAAGTGCTTCGTATTTTTGACGAAGTTGTTCTTCAGCACGTTCTTCAGGAGAAATTGTTGCTACTTCAACTGTATCGTTGCTAGTTGTTTGCTCAACAGCAGGTTGATTAGATTGGTTTGCAGCACCTTCATCGATATCTGAAGACGAGCTACAAGCTGCTAATGTCATTACTGGCACAGCAATTAGCAGGCCTTTAAGTATTTTATTAAGTTGCATTGATTAGATTCCTATTTTGAGTAAACCAGTAACATTACTGTAAATATGGCGACCAAGCTGGTGCCTTTACTTGTCCGTCTAGCACAGGTAATCGTGCTTTAAAGCGGCCGTCCATCGATACTAACGCCAGTACCTGTTTGTTATTATGGAGCGTGCTGTATATTATCATCGAGCCGTTTGGCGCTATACTCGGTGATTCATCTAAGCGAGTTCGCGTTAATACTTGAAACGCGCCAGAAGCTAGCTCTTTTTTAGCAAGATGGTACTTACCGTTCGTACGATTAACCATCACTAATTCTTTACTGTCAGGCGTAACTGACCCTGCAAGATTCATATCGCCATCAAACGTTAGGCGCTTTGATCTGCCAGTTTTTAAATTTAACTTATAAATCTGAGCATTACCACCCCTTTCCGAGGTAAACACTATATCTTGCCCATTTGGGTACCAAGATGGTTCAGTATCTATGCTTCGGTGGTTTGTTAGGCGTGTTTCTTTACGCGTTGCCAGGTTTAGTAAATAAATTTCTGTTGCACCTGTTTTATCTTTTGAAAGGACCAATAGAAGCTCTTTACCATCAGGTGAAAACTGCGGCGCACCGTTAATCCCACGATAGCTGGCTACCACTTCTCGCTTGCCTGTATATAAGTCTTGGATATATATTTGGCTTTGACGATTTTCAAACGTTACATAAGCAAGCTTGGTACCATCTGGTGACCACGCGGGCGACATTAACGGCTCTTTGGAGCGTAAAAGTACTTGTTCGTTAAATCCATCGTAATCGGCAACAACGAGTTGATACGGTTTATCGTCTTCGTCACGTACAATCACGTAGGCAATTTTAGTTAAAAATGCACCTTTTTCGCCTGTTAGTTTTTCATAAATCACATCACTAATGCGGTGTGAATAGCGGCGAAAGCCACTTTCTGAAATAACGCTTTCTCTAGCTTCTAAAATGTGGTCTTGGCTCTTTACTAATTGCCCATTAGACATCATTTGCGTATTACCGCCCGTGATTTGACCACGAATTACATCCACTAATTCATAGCGGACTAAGTATCGGCCATCGGTTTGCTGTTCAACCTGCCCAACTAAAACAGCTTCAACCCCTTTATTGACCCATGCAGCGTAATCAATTGCTTGGTCCTCGCTTGGTTGTTGTGGCATTTGCGCAACATCAACCGGCTTAAACTTACCACTTCGGACTAAATCAGCTGCAATCACATCACTTATTTTTTGTGGGATAGGACCTATTCCGGTGTATTTAAACGGCACAATAGCAATAGGCCTTGCACCGTCTACACCTTCGGTAATTACTATCTCAAGTGCAGCATTTGCAATGCCTTGAATCCCTAGTAGCAATACTACACAGGCTACTTTTAATTTATTGAACATATCATTCCTTTAAAATTCTGGCTTGATTGTTAGGTTAATATTTTTCAGCTGATCAAACACGTCTCTGTCTTTAGACACTGGTAATGTGTCGGCCATACGAACCGCCCTGAGGGCTGCTTCACACACTAGCTTATCACCACCTAAAGACTGAACTTGCGTAACTAAACCATTAAAGCCAAGACGGATATTCACTCGACATTGTTGGTTTTTCATTTTTTCATCAATTAACAAGTTTTGTTGGATGCGCGCCATAATCAAAGCACGGTATTTGTCAACTTCACTCGCGACTTGTTGCTGGCGTATTTTACTACGTGCAGCCTGCTCTTTAGCAAGTTGTTCTTGTAATATTTGTTCTTGTAACGCTTGTTGACGCTTACGTTCAGCTTCGGCCGCACGCTCTTTAGCTTCTTGCTCACGCTTAATACGTTCAGCTTCTGCTTTTTTTAACGCTTCTTCTTCAAGCTTACGTTTATCTGCCGCGGCTTTTGCTGCCTTTTCAGCCTCTTGTTTTTGCTTTTCTGCTTGCTTAGCTTTGGCACGCTCTTTTTGCTCTATCTCACGCGCCTTTTTTGCTTGAGCTTCAGCTTGCGCTTTTTCTTTCTCTTTGGCTTTGCGTTCACGCTCAAGTTTTTTGATGTTTCGAGCCTCAGATTCACGTTGTTTGCGAGCATCTGCAGCCCTGCGTTCTAAATCACGTATACGCTTATCTTCAGCACGCTTTTTATCTTTTTCTTTTTTTTGTAGCTCAGCAATTTTTTGCTCAACCATTTTTTGGTCAACTGTTACCGCCGAAACCGCTTTTTCGGATTCAGGTATGGCCGTGTTTAACGTCACTTCCATTACTTTAGGGGTTGGTGCATGAATGTTAGCTGACGCATAAAGCAATCCGCCCAAACCTAGATGCAATACCACCGATTTTACTAATGCACTACTCATCCAGTTAATTCCCCTCAAAGGATTCTGTCATTAATCCCACTGACGGCACACCTGCGTTTTTCAAAAAATCCATTAGCAATAACACTTCTTGATAAGAAACTTTACCAGAACCTTTAATCATTACAGGTACATCTGGATTTTTCATTAACTGCAATTTAATCACGGCGGCTACATCGAGTGCTTCCATTGGTTCCTCTGGGTCGGTACCTACACTGACGTAATATTTACCCTCAGCATCAATGGACGCAATAATTGGTGGTGTATCTTTTGTATCAACTAAATCAGATTCTTCCATTTTTGGTAAATCTACTTTTACACCGTGAGTGATTAGTGGCGCAGTCGCCATGAAAATAATCAGCAGTACCAACATTACATCGATATAAGGTACTACATTAATTTCTGCTACAGGGCGGCGCTTTTTACGATGGTACATTCGCTTGTGCCTCTATTTGTGTAGCTGCTTGACGGTGTAAAATATTAGCAAACTCTTCCATAAAGTTGATGTAATGAGACTCAAGCTTTTCAACACTGTTTGAAAAACGGTTATAAGCAATTACAGCAGGAATTGCAGCAAATAAGCCCATTGCCGTAGCAATTAGAGCCTCTGCTATGCCCGGAGCAACCATTTGTAATGTGGCTTGTTTCACTTCGCCCAAAGCAATAAAGGCATTCATAATACCCCACACAGTGCCAAATAAACCGATGTAAGGACTTATAGAACCAACCGTTGCCAGAAACGATAGACTTTTTTCAATTTTTTCGATTTCACGTGACAGCGCTACACGCATCGAGCGATGCGTACCTTCCATTACTATGCTTGCGCCTTGAAATGTATTTTTTTTATGTCGCGCAAATTCTTTAAAGCCTGCTGTAAATAACGCCTCAATACCATGAGATTGAGCACTACGAGATGAAATTTCGTTATAGAGCTTACTTAAATCAATGCCTGACCAAAACTTTTGCTCAAACTTTTTAGCATTTGAAAGCGCATCAGAGATTGCTTTTTTACGTTGAAAAATAATAGCCCACGACATAACCGACATGGCAACTAGCCCTAACATTACTAATTGTACAAGCAAACTGGCTTCTAAAATTAGATCCAAAAAATTAAGCCCTGATCCCACATTAAACTCCTAAATAGTATCAAAATACGTCAATTGTAATGATTTGTGCAATTATGACCGCAACTAAGGTCATTTAGTTGCAACTAGTGTATCGAGTCCATTTCAAACTAACAACGATATTGCTATGAATAGCCAACAAAAAACGTTAAAAATCGACTATGTTGTTTATTTTTTATGCCTAGTTGTATAAATATTTATTCAAATAAAATAAAAACTCAGATTTAGCTGCGTAATTATATAAATAAACATCATAAAACACGGCATTTATTCAAAATCAATGCATAAACACGCAAAACCACGTTAACGTTACCTTCCAGAATACTAAAACTAATGCCGAACAATCATATAAAAATATACTTAAGCAATATTTTTCATTAACTTATAATATATATGGTTATTTAACAAACAAATTACAAACTACAAAAAAACTAAAAACATTAGTTTTTTTAATCCGAAAAAACAAATTTTCTAGTTTGAACAATTTTTAGATATTCCGTATTATTCTCCTATACCGAGCTAGCGCATTAAATGAAACTGTTTCATTATGTCCTGTTCTTAGTAATATGATTTTAAGTCGTATTACATTGTTTTACTCTATTTGGATAAAACCTAACAGTGTAAAACATGGTTCCCCCAGATTACTTCCTTTAACTTGTTGTTAGCCCGCATTATTTGCGGGCTTTTTTTTACCTGAAATTTGGCCTAGACCAAAATATACAGATTCATTTAATATTGTTTATTGAGGCAGAAATTTAGCACTAAACCTAGCCAGCCATAGTCAGCACTGACTAAGTTGAATTTTATGAAAGGCACAATAGCGACATACGCCTTAACGCTCTGTGAATTGTTGGTTAACCAGAATTCAGGCTAGTTAATGGTAAGGCAGCAAATGACTTTTAGTAGATAAAATGCGTTATAAAAGAGAGTACCCTTGCTAAAGGTAATTTTTAGCAAGGGTTTAGGAAAGGTGTTTAAAGTTAGTCTTTTTTAGGTAACAAGCCAAAATGATGATACGCATTGTCAGACACAATACGGCCGCGCGGCGTTCGCTGAATAAACCCTTGTTGAATTAAAAACGGCTCAATAACATCTTCTATTGTTTCACGCTCTTCACCAATGGCAGCGGCTAAATTATCGAGCCCTACTGGACCACCCATGAATTTTTCAATGATGGCTAGTAAGTATTTACGATCCATATAATCAAAACCGCTTTTATCTACATCAATCATGTCGAGTGCTTGCTGCGCAACGTTTGCATTTACAGTGCCGTCAGATTTAACCTGAGTATAATCTCGCACACGGCGCAATAAACGGTTAGCAATACGCGGAGTACCCCGTGACCGTTTAGCTATTTCACTAGCACCATCGTCGCACATTTCTAAATCAAGATAATGGGCTGAACGGCCAACAATGTGTGATAAATCTTCTACCGAATAAAATTCTAAGCGCTGCACTATGCCAAAGCGGTCACGTAGTGGCGATGTGAGTGAGCCTGCACGCGTTGTAGCGCCTATTAACGTAAATGGCGGCAAATCCAGTTTAATAGAACGTGCAGCTGGGCCTTCACCTATCATTATGTCAAGCTGATAGTCTTCCATTGCAGGGTAAAGTATTTCTTCAACCTGTGGGCTTAACCTGTGTATCTCGTCGATAAACAGTACATCACCTTCTTCAAGGTTTGTAAGAAGTGCCGCTAAATCACCCGCTTTTTCAAGTACAGGCCCTGAGGTGGTTTTAATATTTACGTTTAATTCGTTTGCTACAATATTTGCCAATGTGGTTTTTCCTAAACCTGGCGGACCAAATATTAATAAATGATCAAGCGCTTCATCGCGGCTGCGTGCAGCTTCAATAAATATTTCCATTTGCTGCTTAACATGCGGTTGACCTCGGTAATCAGCCAACAGTTTTGGCCTAATTGCTCGGTCAATCGAGTCTTCGTTTGTTTTTTCAGTCGCGTCAATTAAGCGATCCGCTTCAATCATGGGTTACTCACAACATCGATTTTAAAGATTCTTTTATAAGAACCTCAGTAGACATATCCGGTTTACTCACCGATTTTACTGCTTTTTGTGCCTGTGGCAATTTATACCCTAATGCAACAAGTGCCGATACAGCATCATCGGCTGCATTATTAGCAACTAATGCATCGCTGTGAGGCTCTATCACTGCACTATCGCTAAATGGTGTAAATAAATCATTACCCCAATCTTTTAAACGGTCTTTCATTTCAAGCACTAAACGCTCAGCGGTTTTTTTACCCACACCCGGTAATTTAACCAGCGATGTGGCATCTTCATTATTCACGCAGCTAACAAACTGTTGCGCCGACATTCCCGATAAAATAGCGAGCCCGAGCTTTGGCCCTACCCCATTAGCTTTTAAAAGCTCTCTAAATAATGCGCGCTCTGTTTTATTATTAAAACCAAACAGTAACTGCGCATCTTCACGCACTACAAAATGAGTATAAACAATCGTGTTTTCACCTACTTTTGGTAAGTCGTAAAAACAGGTCATTGGCATTTGTACTTCATAACCCACGCCGCTTACTTCAAGTAAAATTTCGGGGGGGTGTTTTTCAACTAAAATACCATTTAAACGGCCTATCATTGTTATTTCCTTAAGCGTCCTCTAACGGTTTTGCTTGCGCTGCCCGCTAGTTTAATTAAATTTTGTTCTGAATGAGCATGGCAAATTGCTATTGCTAATGCATCTGCTGCATCGGCTTGAGGTGTACCTGGTAATTTTAGAATATTTTTTACCATATGCTGTACTTGGCTTTTGTCTGCACCACCGTTACCTACTACAGCTTGTTTAATTTGCCTTGCCGAATACTCAAACACTGGCAAATCAGCCATTGCAGCACCAACAATGGCAGCACCACGCGCTTGGCCAAGTTTTAATGCAGAATCGGGATTATGAGCCATAAATACTTTTTCTATAGCAAACGTTTCAGGCGAAAACTGCTCAACAAGCTGAGTGATGCCCTGGTAAATCATTTTAAGGCGGACCGGGAAAGGATGATCGGCTAATTTTATACAGCCACTGCCTAAATAAGTAAATTTAGCACCTTGGTGAGCAACTACACCGTAACCAGTCAAGCGCGATCCTGGGTCGATCCCTAAAATAATGGCCAAGTAACATTCTCTTTGTTTTTATTGTAAATTAGGCTAATAATGCCAGAGCACTGTATAAAATACCAGTACCAAGCAAAAACAAAAATGCTCGCATACATAGCGAGCATTTTAAACGCAATAAAAACTAGTTTTACCCTAAAGCGCGTACTAGCCCTTGGGTGTTTTGTTTAAGGGTACGGGCAATCATTAAATAACCCAACCCGGCTACAAATAAACCACCCGCAAGCGGGCCTATAATCCATATATGTGGATGAAGCTTGCCCATAAGTTCAAACATTTGTTGCTGCACAATCAAAAGCGCTAAGTCGCTAAAAAATGCAGCAACTAAACCGGCTAATCCACCCAATAATAAAAACTCGTACAAGGTCGCATTTTTAATTAAACGGCTTTTAGCACCTAATGTTCGCAGAATTACAATTTCTTGCATGCGTTCACCTAAGCTCGCTTGCACTTGCGAAATGAGAACTAATGCACCACATAAAACAACAATGGCAAGTACAAAACCAATTGCGAGTGAAACTTGCGATATTGTGGTTTGTATTTGCTTTACAAAGTTGTCTACATCGATTGCAGTAATGGTTGGATAGGTGCGCAACAGTTGGCTAAAGTCGCGCTTTTGCTCACGTTCTATCCTAACCGACGAAATATAAGTCGCCGGAAAGTCTTTAAGTACATCTGGGCTGAGTATAATAAAGAAGTTGGGTTTAAGCGTTGCCCAGTTAACTGTACGAACGCTGGTAATTTTAGCATCGAACGACTGCGCGCCAATTAAAAAGGTAAGTGTGTCGCCAATTTCAACGTCAAGGCGCTCTAACATTGACTCTTCAACTGATGCCTCGGCCACTGCGTTTTCACCAAACCACTCGCCTTGAATTATCTCGTTTTGAGCCGGTACATCTTTAAGCCACGTTAAGTTTAGCTCACGGCCAATACCCGAACGCGCTTCTTCGTCTTTTTTCTCATTGTCTTGAAGAGATACTTCGCGTGCAACCAACTCACCATTTACCGCGTTAACACGCCCTCGAATCGTTGGGTAGAAGTCAGACACTAAAATGTCTTTCTCAGCAAGGTAGTTATTGATTGGTTCAAGGTCGTTTTGCGTAATATTAACTAAAAATGCATTTGGCGCATCGCTTGGTAATTGCGACTGCCAATCAGCAATCATGTCATTTTTAAGCACAACTAAAAACAAAAGCAACTTAATGGCGAGCGAAAAACTAATAAGTTGAACTGCATTTACATTGGCACGCTTTTGAATCGACGCAATAGCCAATGACCAGCTATTACCTGGTTTTAAACCCAGTTTTCGGCCACCACCAAATATAAGTTTAGATATTAAAAACAACACGCCAATTAAAGTTAGTGTGGTTATAAATAATATTAGCGTTATTTTTATATTGTTACTAAATAACCACATTAACAAAAACACGGTCAATGCACTCATACCCAAGTGCACGCGGCTCACCGCTAGTTTGTCACCTAAATTACGACGCAGTACCCTAAGCGGCGGAATATCGAACAAATCAAACAACGGTTTAATAGAAAACATTACGGCACAAATTACACCCGTACTAATTGCTACAAGCCAAGGCTTAAATCCACCCATGGGCAATTCACTTCCCATACTTTTTGATAAGTATCCGGTGGCTATTTCTTGCAAGCCGTAACCAATCAATAAACCTATACTTACAGCCATTGCACATACAAGCAATAAGTGAAGCATGTAAATTTTGCGGATCATTGAACGACTGCCGCCCAGTGTTTTCATCATCGCAACAGGGTCATATTGGCGCTCGCAGTATCGTTTGGCTGATACAGCAATCGCTACTGCAGCCAAAATAATACCGAGTAAACCCGCTAACAATAAAAAACTCTCTGCCCGGTTTAAACTGTTTGAAATTGGTGATTGACGGTCTTTAACACCGTACCACTGTTGGTTTTCTTTCATTTGTGGTTTTAACCAGTCATAAAAGCTGTTTATGTCGTCTTCACTACCGGCATAGAGCTGACGGTAAAAAACACGGCTCCCAGGCTGAACAACCTCTGTTTTTGGCACATCTGCAATATTTATTAATACACGACGGCTACTTGAGAATACGTTAAATGGCGCATCAGGCTCCTCAACGATCACTTTTTCAACATTAAATAACGCAGCACCTAGCTCAACTTGTGAGCCAATATCAATATTCAGCGAGTAAAAAACAGACTCACTGAGCCATACATTGCCTGGGTTTGGGCCGCCGTTTGCAATAACCGTTTCACCCAGCAATGTATTTTTTACTTTTAGCTGCCCTTTTAACGGGTATGCGTCTGACGCTGCTTTTACCGAGCTAAATTGCATTTCATCATTAGCAAACAACATGGTGTCGAAGTACACCATTTGCGCGGTTTGTAAGTTTTGACTTTTAGCTTGCTCAATAAAAGCGGTGTCAATGGCATGGCTGCTAGCCAATACTCGGTCGGCAGCAATAAACGCACTGCTTTTTTGTGCAATACTTTGTGCTATTCGATCTGTCACCATAGACAAGGTAAGTACAGTTAATACCGCTAAAGCAATAGCTGCACTAATTACCGTTAGCTCACCTCTTCGAAATTCTCGCGCAAATAATTTAAGCGCTAATTTAGCCCACATTTGCAACGTCCTCTGCTTCACTTTTTACAAGTAAGCCCGCTTCTATCTGAATAATATGCTCACATTTTTGAGCGAGTCCTTCATCGTGCGTCACCAAAATTAGCGTTGTACCATGTTGAGAATTTAAGTCGAACAGCAGCGACTCAATCATTTTGCCGTTCTTACTGTCTAAGTTAGCTGAAGGCTCATCGGCAAATAAAATTTTGGGTGTGCCAATAAAAGCGCGGGCAATAGCAACACGCTGTTGCTCACCACCCGAGAGCTGAGATGGGTAATGATCCGTTCGGTGGCTTAGGCCTACTTTTTCAAGCAAAGCAAGTGCCTGCTCCTTAGCATCACTTTTTCCCGCTAATTCTGCAGGCAACATTACGTTCTCAAGAGCGGTTAAGCTTTGCACCAACATGAAAGACTGAAATACAAAACCAATTTTAGCGGCACGAAGTGCTGCACGCGCTTCTTCATCTAAATCATGAAGCGGCTCACCGTCTAAAAATATTTCGCCATTACTCGCTGTATCCAAGCCCGCTAATAGACTCAACAAAGTAGACTTACCTGATCCCGACGTGCCAACAATAGCAACAGACTCACCGTGCTTGACATTAAAGCTGATGTCGCTGAGGATGGGCAACTCACCTTCAAAGGTAGTTACTATTTTAGACAAACCATTAACTTGAATTATATTTAATTGAGAAAGCGCTGACATATGACTCATTCAATCCTTCGTTTAGTATTCATTTTATTTTTAGTTATCAAACCGCTGAGTGCAGCAGCCGACAACACGATTTTAATACTTGGTGACAGTTTAAGCGCAGCCTATGGCCTACAACAAGAGCAAGGCTGGGTAAAATTGTTACAAGATAAGTACAATGACGAGCAAGCCGACATTGCACTTGTAAACGCCAGCATTAGTGGCGAAACGTCTGGCGGTGCACTGCGCCGTTTAGATGCATTACTTACCCAATACCAGCCAACACACGTGCTTATAGAGCTTGGTGCAAATGACGGTCTTCGCGGCTTTCCGGTAAAAAAAATGCAAGCTAATTTGACCGCGCTGATACAAAAAAGCCAAGCAGCTAATGCAATGACCGCGCTAATGGAAATTTACATTCCACCTAACTACGGCCCTCGCTACAGCAAAATGTTTACTGATAGTTTTAGCCAAATTAGCGAAGAGACTGATACGCATTTATTAAACTTTTTTATGCTCAATATCGCTGATAAACCAGAGCTAATGCAAAACGATGGGTTACACCCTAACAAAGAAGCACAGCCGTTGATACGTGATGAGATGTACGACTCGATCAAAACTTGGTTGAATAAAGACTAAATAAAATAATCTAGCTTAAGTGGGCTTTTTAGCTCACTTGCCTAATAAACATCCAAACAAACAATCGCTTATTGATTTTTAAAAAAATACACGTACTATTGCACTCAACGTCGGTATGTAGCGCAGCCTGGTAGCGCACTGTCATGGGGTGGCAGGGGTCGAGAGTTCGAATCTCTCCATACCGACCATTTAAATTCTATTTGTTTCAACTTGTTATAAATTAAACTCTCTTCTTTATCGCACTATTAACTTAGCATTTTTAAATATATGTCGCACATTTATCGCACGATACTTCCCTTAAATTATTTTATACTTTTAAGGTATAAAAGGGGGGGATATATAGGAAGACAGCTAATGGCACTCTACTGAACAAGTTTTTATTCTTCTTTTGAATTGTATTTTAAAGCTCAAAGTACAATAGAAAACAATTATGCAAACCAACGAAAAACAAAACCGCTTCACACTTACTCTTTGACGAAATTATTTGTGCAATTGTATTTGGCTCAATTCCCTGCCTTTTAGTCTTACTCTTTTCAGGCGTAGAAGGCCCGGTTAGCTTTTTCTAAGGGATTACGCCACCAGACCATCTGATATACTATTTTAATTTACTAACTCTTTTGCATAGTGTTGTTTGGGCTATTTCTAAATACAGTTTGTCTTTACCCGATTCTAGTAGAACATTTAAATACAGATTACATACACCTTCATACCAAATTGGTTTTAACCTAGTAGGTCTGTATCGAGCTGTAGCAGGTTCACTCCCTTTCATTGCAATACCTCTATTAATTTATGATTCGACTAGAGGTAGCATCCTTAAAGCTATATTTATGCTTTTACTTTCAATTGCTAGTTTACTAGCCGCCTACTGGCTAACATATTGGCAGCAAAAGACCGTACCAAGAATTAAAGAGTTTTGATTTATACTTCAGCCAACGAAAAGTTTGAAACTTAAGGCAACAACTAACTTGAAAAACGCCGGACACCTGTGAATTGGAAATTAAAAGAAAATAGGCAGCTTTGAGCGATCAACGGACATTCGACCTACCTCAGTCGAACGACTGCTTAGCCCAAAAATGCGAACATAGCTATTTATTGTGTATTGGTTACTTTATCTAATATCAATTAGCGAACCATGTACAATTATGAAACCTTAGGCAAACGTAAACTACAAGACTTGTAGATATAAGTATCACTCTTCAAGCAACTGCAATACCCCACATTCTTTAACTTTTCTATCATCTGTGCATGCCGAGGCCATCTCAGATAGGGTAGCCTTTAGCTCCTCAAGCTCTGCAATGCGATGCGTGACGTCAACCATATGTTGATGGATCAAATTGTTCACACTAGAACAACTTTTATCGGGATTATTTTTTGTATCCAACAGCTGTTTAATTTCTATTATGGTCAAATCTAATGAGCGACATTGTTTAATGAATCGCAGTGCTCTCAACGATGATGCGTCGTAAATTCTGTAGTTGCCTTCACTGCGATTGCAAGCCTCAAACAAATCCTGTTTTTCATAAAAACGGATCGTCTGAATAGAACACCCACTTTTTTTTGATAGCTCACCTATTTTCATAAACGTGCCTTTGTGTTGTTGACTCTATACTAGGTATAGACTTTACACTGTACCTATAGTTTTGGGAATAAGAGTTGAACAATGAGTGGTTGCGGCTGTGAAGTGGAAATCAAAGATGCCTCACAAAAACGGGTTCTGTATTGGCTGCTCGGCATCAATGCGACGATGTTTTTCGTTGAGATGACCGTGGGTATTTTGGCTGACTCTACTGCTTTAATAGCAGACTCTATGGACATGCTAGCGGATGCAGTTGTATACGGCATAGGTATTTATGCTGTGGGCAAATCTATACTTCACAAAGCCAAAGCTGCGAAAATCAGTGGTTACTTTCAGCTATTGCTGGGCGTAATTATTCTTATTGATATTACCAGAAGGTTATTCTTGGGCAGTGAGCCTATCTCATCACTAATGATAGGAATGGGGTTCATTGCACTAATTGCAAACGTCGTTTGCTTGGTGATCATTCGTAATCATAAAAACGACGAAGTACATATGCGAGCCAGCTGGATTTTTTCGGCCAACGATGTCATCGCCAACATGGGTGTCATTATCGCCGGAGTTTTAGTGGTATGGCTTGATAGCAGAGTACCGGATTTGGTTATCGGCTGTATTGTGTCGATTGTCGTGCTGCGCGGAGCGTGGATGATCCTCAAAGGTGCCAAGCAGGAAGTACTTAATAGCGAAGTACAGAAAGGTAAAGCGGGTGATCCACTATGACATACAACAAAGCGGTTAAGCCACATATCGATTCCAAATTAACAGATTACTCAGATGCAATGTCTAACAATAATGAGAGGCAGGCATTTGCAGCGCTGGAGGATGCGCATGTAATTGGTCAGCACTCTACTTATTATCATTGTTTAATTCATTGTAAAATTCTGCGACACGGTCTTCTAAACAAAGATTGGAGAGCCGTTTTTGGACAAGTAATAAGAATAGTTGGTGCTGCAACCAAAACAGCTATCGGCCTTGTACCTAAAGGGAATACAGGTGGCACTGACATCAGCCCCTTTAAGCGACTGCCAATCAGTGCTGAAAATCAAGCGATATTGGACAAAATCAACCATGCATAATCATAACCACAGTCACAGTGATAACAGCGCATCAAAACGTATTGGCTGGGCATTTTTCTTGAATGTCGTGTTCACTATCATTGAATTTATCGGCGGGTGGCTGACAAACAGCACGGCTATTATGGCCGACGCAGTGCATGATTTGGGCGATAGTTTATCCATTGGCACCGCTTGGGGCTTAAATAAACTCAGTGATAAACAAGCAACCAATACATTTTCCTATGGCTATAAACGCTTTTCACTTCTTGGTGCATTGATTAACGGGTTAGTGTTAACGACTGGCTCAATATGGATCTTATTCGAAGCTATCCCAAGGCTTTCTGCACCCGAAATGCCGCAAGTCGAAGGCATGATACTCCTGTCAATTTTTGGCATCGCCGTTAATGGATTTGCTGCGTATAAACTTAGCGAAGGGAATTCCTTAAACGAACGTATCTTAAACTGGCATTTACTTGAAGATGTATTGGGTTGGGTGGCAGTGCTGATCGTATCGATTGTGCTGATGTTTAAGCCATGGCCAATTTTAGATCCTATCTTATCCATTGGCTTCACGTTATTCATTTTATTCATTTTATTCAATGTAGTTAGAAATCTAAAAGAAACCTTATTGTTATTCCTGCAAGCCACGCCCGATGCTAAGCAGATGGAGGAAGTGCGTAAAGTACTCATGTCATTTGATGATGTGGCGGATATACATCATTTTCATATCTGGTCTTTGGACGGTGAACATAGCGTCATGACGGCACATGTGGAGTTGAAACAAGATGTTTCGGTTTCTCAATTGAGAACACTTAAAGACGAACTTCGCCAAGGTCTTGATGAGTTTGATTTTGTGCACACTACCATTGAAATTGAATTTGCCAATGAAGATTGTCGTGATGAGTAATGTAATGATTGAAATACTTTGTTTCGGTTGGTCGATTGGTCTTAGTTCGATTACCTGTTAATATGAAAAAGATGAGAGTAGATAGATATGTTTAGTGTAAGGGTGACAAGTTACCTGCTGATTTCGCTGATTTTGTTTCAGTCGTTTTCTGCTGTCGCCAAGTCCTTGGATTTTCATGCTATCGACTCGCAACATCTAAGCGAAATACATGAACATCAGGCGGGAGATAACACCGCTTCTGTGAAGACGCATGCTCAACTGCAATCTAACGAACAACTTGATACTGATAACGCCCCCGTAGATATTTCTCACAATCCTGCTGATTGCCACCATTGTGGTCACTGTCATGGAACCCATGCCCAATGGCTTGGAAATAACACCGCAATTGAACTGGCTTCGGTTGCCACCCATCACGGTTTCTATTACTTATCAAAAGTAATAGATGCACCTGTCACGCAATTACTACGCCCACCTAAAGCATAACCCTGAACTAATCAAACACCGTTCGCCAACTGCTTGGCGATATATATTTTTGATAATTTAGGAATAAAACAATGATGCATATTTCATTGAGTCGCCCTATGCGTTTGCACGCTTGGGTGGTTTCCACGATGCTTGTTCTTTTGACAACACACACCGTGGTAGTAGCACAAACAAACAGTATCACCAATCGCGAAATGACCTTGCAAAGCGCCATACAGCGAACATTAGCGAATTCGCCCGAATTGCATGAGTTCACATACAAGCAACAAGCAATTGAGGGAGAAATTAAAACTGCTTCTCTCAAACCAGCCCTCAACGTAGGCATTGAAGTGGAAAACTTCTTAGGAACAGGCGAGGTATCGGGCATTAAGGACACCGAGCTGACTCTCACATTGTCGTCGGTCATTGAATTGGGCAATAAACTCAATTCACGTAAGGCGTTTGCTAAGGCGCAATCCACCTTAGTCGAAGCGCAAAAACAAGTGCACACCTTGGATGTACTGGCTGAAGTGACACGTCGTTACATCGATGTATTGGCGCAACAAGCGTTAATTGACGCGCAAAAAGATGCAGAAACACTTGCTCGATATACCTATCAAGCAGTCACAAAACGGGTGGATGCAGGTGCTTCCCCTGCATTTGAACAGAAACGCGCTGAAGCGGCTTTAGCAAGAGCTAGACTGGATGTGGTGACGGCACAGCAAACTAAGCAAGCCATGATAAATAGTCTGGCTATTCTGTGGGGGGAAAAAGATCCCTCTTTTACTGATGTGGAGGGTGACTTATTTGCGCTGCAATCGTCTCCTTCGTTAACCGCGCTTTTCACCACTCTATTGGACAGTCCCAATCTTGAGGTCTATACGCAAGGTTCGAGATTGCAGGCTTCCCAAGTCCGCCTTACTCAAGCAGCTAATCAATCGGATTTAAGCTGGACGGCCGGTATCAGGCGCATGAATGGCATAGATGAAACAGCCTTTGTAGCAGGCGTGAGTATGCCTCTGTTTGCCGGTGACCGAAATCTTGGCGAGTACGAAAAACAGCGAGCAATTCAGGCACAGCTGGAACAACAAAAAGAGTCAGCGACGCAAAGCCTATACCATCAGCTAAATATGGCCTTGATGGTCAGAAACAATGCGCTGCTCAATGTACAGACACTGCAAAACTCTATTATCCCACCCTTAGTTCAAGCGCTGGAATTAGTAGAACAAGCCTATATCAACGGTCGATTCAGCTACCTTGAATGGGTGAGTACACGTCAAGAACTACTCAATGCCAAACAAGCCTTAATTCAATCAGCGAAGCAAGCTCATCAGCGTGGTGCCGATATCGAATCACTGACTGCACAGCCTCTTGTGGATACGATCAACACCTCTTTTTCGAGAAAAACAAAATGAACAAAAATATATTAATTAAGAAGCAAAACACGCTGTTAGTTTTCATTGTTTGCAGTGCGTTGGGATTTTTTTCAAGCACCACAATACAAGCATCAGAAGGCGAGCATGGTAAAGAGGAAGCCCATAAGGATGAACGCGTATTCATGGCAGATAGCATGGCGCAAAAAATGGGCGTAATGACGCAAAGTGTGCAAACGGGTAGTCTCAATATTACCACCACTGTTTACGGAAATATAGTGACCGACCCTGCTTCACTGAGTCATGTGCGTGCACGATTCGACGGTATGGTGACTAAGGTCAATGCAAACTTAGGTAACAAGGTAAAAAAAGGCGAGACACTGGCGGTAGTTGAATCCAACGAAAGCCTGAAAAGTTATCCCGTTGCCGCGCCGTTTTCAGGCACCGTGATTGCCAGACATGCCAATGAAGGCGAGTTATCTAATGGCCAAGTGTTATTTTCAATCGCAAACTATGATGACGTGTGGGCACAGCTTAAAGTCTTCCCACAACAGCTCTCTGATATTGCAGAGCAGCAAAGTGTTCAACTTAGTGTGGCAGGCTCATCGTTAGAAACCACTATCCAGCATATCTTACCCTCGCCAGATGAAAAACCGTATGTATTGGCGTATGCCAAAATAGCTAATACCTCAGGTCAGTGGCCGGTTGGCGCGGCTATCAAAGGGCTTGTCACAATCAACAAACTTGATGTCGCCATGATGGTTCCTAAAGCTTCGATTCAAGAGTTTGAAGGGGCTTCTGTCGTGTTTGTCAAAGAAGGTGATGAATACCGTCCCGTGCCCGTTACCTTAGGTCAACAAGATAACTACAATATTGAAGTGTTATCAGGTCTGCACATTGCAGATGTGATTGTCAGCCAGAACAGCTACCTGTTTAAAGCCGATTTAGAAAAGTCGGAGGCCGGTCATGACCACTAATAACTCAATGCTATTTACTTGGTCATGCGTCTCAGTTATTGGGGGACGAACATATGATTGAATCCATATTACGTTTATCCATAGAGCGACGAGGGATAATGCTGATGTTGATCTTCCTTGTGCTGGGCATGGGGATATTCAGTTATCAAAAATTACCTATCGATGCGGTACCCGATATCACTAACGTGCAAGTGCAAATCAATACACAAGCACCGGGCTATTCGCCTTTGGAAACCGAGCAGCGGATCACATTCGTAGTAGAAACAGCACTGGCGGGATTACCTGACCTGTCCTACACCCGCTCTTTATCACGCTACGGCCTGTCTCAGGTAACAGCGGTATTTGATGAAGGCACTGATCTGTATTTTGCGCGTAATCTCATCAATACGCGATTAGGCGCAATCAAAAGTCAGCTACCAGAAGGGTTAGAGCCTGAAATGGGACCTATCGCTACTGGGTTGGGCGAAATCTACATGTATACCTTGCGAGCCAAGCAAAATGCGATGCAAAAAAATGGTGAGCCTTACAATGCAATGGCGCTTCGCGAGATACACGACTGGATTGTAAAACCGCAGCTCGCACTGGTTAAGGGGATCACTGAAGTCAACGCCATTGGAGGCTATGTTAAGCAATACCATGTGAATCCTGAACCACAGCTTATGCTGAATTTTGACATTAGTCTAAGCGATATCCATCGTGCTCTGGAGCGAAACAACACCAATCAGGGGGCGGGGTTTGTTGAGCGAAATGGGCAACAAATACTGGTGCGCTCACAAGGTCAACTTCAAACACTTAGCGATATCGAAAATGTGGTAATAAAACGCATTAATACTGTCCCCGTTGCGGTGAAAGACATTGGCAGTGTGGCTATTGGTAAGGAGCTGAGAACTGGTGCGGCAACGCAGGAGGGTGAAGAGACCGTTTTAGGTACGGCAATGATGCTAGTCGGCGAAAACTCACGAGCCGTTGCTCAATCCGTTGCCAAAAAGGTGAAGGACATTCAATCCAGCTTACCTGATGGTATTGTCATTGAGCCAGTCTATGACCGTACCCTATTGGTCGATAAAGCTATCGAAACGGTTCAGAAGAATTTAGTAGAAGGTGCGTTATTAGTCATAGTGATCTTGTTCATATTGCTTGGCAATATTCGCGCCGCGCTCATCACTGCGGCAGTTATACCGCTGGCGATGTTGGCGACCATTACAGGGATGGTTAATACAGGTGTGTCTGCCAACCTAATGAGCCTTGGCGCATTGGACTTTGGATTAATTGTCGATGGTGCGGTGATCATCGTAGAGAACTGTATCAGGCGGTTATCCGAGTCTCAGAAACGCACAGGCACAGTCTTGCCACTTAAAGAGCGGCTAGAACTGGTTTTTCAAGCGACCAACGAAGTCATTCGTCCTAGCTTATTCGGTGTATTGATTATTACTGTCGTGTATATCCCGCTGTTCTCATTGACAGGCGTTGAGGGCAAGATGTTCCAACCAATGGCGGCAACGGTCATCATGGCGCTGATAGCAGCGATGCTGTTCTCCATTACCATTGTACCGGCGGCAGTCGCGATGTTTATGGCAGGTAAAGTCAGTGAGAAAGAAAGCTTCATTATTGTTGCAGCTAAATCCGCCTATCGTCCTATCATTAATCTTGCACTGAAATTACGCTGGATAGTGCTTTTCGGCTCAGTCGTGCTGGTAGTGGGCAGCTTATGGTTGGCAACGCGATTAGGCTCTGAGTTTGTTCCCCAGCTTGACGAAGGAGACATCGCACTGCACGCCATGCGAATACCGGGCACAGGTATTGAACAAGCCGTCGCAATGCAAAAAACACTTGAATCTACCTTGATGGAATACGAACAGGTACTCACAGTGTTTGCGAAAACCGGTACCGCAGAAGTAGCTACCGATGCGATGCCGCCCAACGTAACCGATACCTTTGTGATGCTAAAACCACGAGCGCAGTGGCCTGATCCTAACCTATCAAAAGCTGATTTCGTGGAAACCCTTGAGCGAGATTTACAAGCGGTGACAGGCAATAACTATGAGTTTACCCAACCTATCCAAATGCGTTTTAACGAGTTGATAAGTGGGGTAAGGGCTGACCTTGGTATAAAAGTCTTCGGAGATGATTTAACCACGCTGGTTGCTTCTGCAAACGACATCTTAACGGTTTTACAATCAATTGACGGCGTGGCGGATGCACGACTTGAACAGGTCGATGATATCCCTATCTTCACTATCAACCCTAAGCTAGTCGAGTTGGCACGTTATGGATTGGACGTGGCCGATTTGCAGGAGTGGTTGGCGTCAGCTATCGGTGGTAATACTGCTGGCTTAATTTTTGAGGGAGATAGACGCTTTGAGTTGCTTGTGCGATTTGGTGAAGGTATCCGCACAGATTTAGATGCCATTGGCAGCACTCCTATCATTACATCGGATGGGGAATTTGTGCCGTTATCAGAAGTCGCTACGCTGGGGTACTCGTCTGTTCCCAATCAAATCAGTCGAGAAAACGGTAAGCGCAGAGTCGTGGTTACCGCCAATGTCAGAGAGCGCGACTTGGGGAGTTTTGTTGACGAAGCCAAAATCAAAATAACCGAACAGGTAGCTCTACCAGCAGGCTACTGGCTGGATTATGGCGGCACGTTTGAACAGCTTGAAAGTGCCAGTCAGCGACTGTCTATCGTGGTGCCGGCCACGCTTTTCCTGATACTTGTGTTACTAGTGGTGGTGTTTGGCTCATTTCGTGATGCCTTGATCATCTTCACTGGTGTGCCTTTAGCCTTAACAGGAGGTGTTTTCGCACTCTGGATGCGTGACATGCCACTGTCTATATCTGCCGGAGTCGGGTTTATTGCGCTCTCTGGTATTGCGGTACTAAACGGCTTAGTGATGTTGTCATTTATTAAACAGCGAGTACTAGAAACAGGTGACTTGATTAACTCAATCGTTGATGGAGCTATCACAAGATTGCGTCCGGTTCTGATGACGGCACTGGTAGCAAGTTTAGGTTTCATCCCCATGGCACTGAATGTCGGGACTGGCGCTGAAGTGCAAAGACCGCTTGCAACGGTAGTGATTGGCGGGATCATCTCGTCCACCATCCTAACATTGGTCGTTTTGCCTATTTTATATCGGATGATGCACTCGAAATTAACTAAGGAGTGAATGTTGGGCACCGTATTGCAGAAAATACGGTGCTCTTCGTCTGGAAATTTAAAACAACTGAAAATGATTACTGAACTGTATATTCACCAATAAGAAGCTGATTGTCCGGAATACTACAATTACCACCAATTCAATCAAGGTCGAATGATGATCTGCAAATGACACAAATTTAACAGTCAGGTCTAACGTTCGACTGTCCGCTTTTAGGCTCAAAGCAGACCGTTAGAGAATTTCTGCTCAACAACTGCAATTGGCACTAAGCGGTCGGGGCAACTAGTCCAGAAAGTTCTAAGCTGTATTGCCACTGTTGCATATTTTGCTGTTTAATTTCAATCTAAGTGCCCTGTCACATTATGTTATCCAATATCTTTTAACTGTTCTTAAACTAAGATTAGTAAAAAGTGCAACAGCCTGTTGAGTTGGTTTGTTGCCCGTTTCTTTGGTTATTTTTTTAACAGTTTTTTTAACAAGCTGCTGCGAATTACTTCGCTTTTTAATCGCAGTGTCTGTAGCTGCTTTTTTCTGCCTCTCCTTAATTTCATCGCTTGATAACTTCACTTTTGACTTAACATTTAAGTATTCAGGGCAAAAGCCGAACAAGTCTTCCAGGTAATCAGCTAGAGTCTCTTTTCTGTACTTATAGTGTGTTGTTTTTGCTGTTCTAGTTAAACTAACAAGCTCTTCTAATGATAAACCAATTAGTTCATCATTTATTTTTGTTAGCTTTTCAAATGCGGTGTTTTTATTCAGATGTTGAAACGCAACAAACAGGATAAACGCTGTTTTATCTCGCTTACCCTTTGGCACCCCACCCTGCTTATAAAAGTGGTTTTGAATACTGTTAATACATTTTAGCCACCATTCTTTAATGCTATGACCGTAGCGTTGGTGACCTGGTTGCTTTGGTTGCTTTGGTTGCTTTGGTTGCTTTGCTATCTTATCTCTGGGGCTTGAAGCTAAACTAGTTTTGAATTCTAGTTGTGATTTCTCTATATCCTTCCGTAAATGACATAGATCTAAACACATCAACAGTTCATCAAATGTATATTTAGTACCAGAGCCAAAATACCTGGCATGCAATCCTGTTCTGCTGTGAACAGACCCTGGGACGCGCAAAAAGCCGCTAATTCTTTTTGTAGCCATAAGATCTATATGCCAAAAACTCTCTGACGTTCCAAAACTCTCAATTAGACTTTTAGCGATTTGTTGCCATATCAACTTGTTAATTGCGACTGCATCTACAGGATTGTAAATCCAATAAAGATGTATTCCACCTGAGCCAGAAAGGACATAGCCTGTTGGCGGCGGTAGCTTACTCAGTTTTAACCTATTGAATACTTCAGGAACAATTTTAGCCTCTGTCCTTCTAACATCAAATGGATCACATTTATGATTAAGATCAATTTCAATCCAATTCGCTGACAGTAGAGCAAGGTTGCTTTCCCTAGGCCAACTAAAAAATTCGTTTGGAGTGTAATAGCAGTCTACTGATTCACTTGTACTATACAATACTCCTCGAACAAACTTACTAGTGTCCCGTCTAAAAGCTCGAAAATCGGTTAAGCTTTTTGATTTACTGTTCCCAAGTAAATGAATAAATTTTTTAGACTTATGGCATTTACTTAGTAACCCTCGAACATATTTAGGTGTCTTAAATTCAATTAGAGAATAAAACTGACTCGGATAGGCAATAGTATATTCTGGCCACTCGAATTGTGGCCTTATTTTAAAGGCAAGCATATAATATGAAAATGCAAAGTGCGTTTGGGGTGTCGCCGGTCAAGCAGCCCCTTTCGCCTTCCTTACACCTCCACTCCTTCAAAGCGAGCAAGCCATTGCTCAACTGTTTCGCGTTTAAACAGGCGAACTCGTCCCAATTTAATAGAAGGTGGAGCTAAACGTTGAACTTGATAAAGGTTGGCATCTTTTCCAGACTCAATAGCCTTGCGCTGGGCGCTCAGACGATTATTAATTGTGCCTGTAGATAGGTGTAAAAGCTCTGACAGCTCTTTTACTGATAAGATCTCTGATGACTGCATATTCGCTCTCCAATACGTAAATTAGAGCAAAGAGATGCCACATTGCTCTGTGAGCCGTGGACTTGCTAGTACATATAATTAATATATGCGTACCCTAGTAACCTCTTTTCTACGTATTGAAAGCAGCCCCGAACATTGGGCGCCTGTTTTTTATTAACTTTACTATGTTCTGTGGTAAATCTTTTTATCTCTTTGCATTATAAGTAAGCATAATGACTATGCTTAAGATGAATTTAAATGAGATATAATGATAAATCAAGTGAACTTGAGGAATTAAATTGCTCTAAGGCTCTGCTAATGAATTACCGAGCGCTGGATTTTTAAACTATCACTGCAATCATCACAAAGCATAAGCATCCACTTAAACACTGATTGAACATGTGCCTCAGGGTAGTAATTATCAAACTTCTTCACTTTTTCTGATCGATTATAAAACGATGAAAAAGACTCTAGTTGTATATCCCAAACCTCTGATTGCTCGTTACTATAATCGTAAAACATGAAGTCTAAGGTAAGTAACTCACTAAGTACTTGTGCTTCATTAAGCTTACTTAGGTTATTTCTAATCGATAATAACTTATCACGGCTATTATCCTGACCTTGCAGTCTGATAAATAAAAAATCAATCGCGGGTAAAAATGAATAAACGTTAAAATTAATCATAAAAAACTACGCAGCTTTTCAACTGCGTAGCCTGTATTTTGTGTAAAAACCCACTTAACAATTGCACTTAACAAAGCAACTGTCAAAACTATTTGTAGAACTCACCACGACTATGAACGTCACGCGCTTCTTGCTCTGTGTAGCTATCACCACAATGATCGACATTTCCTGTTCCATCATTGTATTCATCAATGAACTTATCTTGCTCAGACTTATCATCAACATCCAGCAAAATATCAACCGTCACGGCTCCTATAAACTTAACTGCTTTCCACAACATTTGCTTCACCCGCCTCTATCTAAGTATTCCTTAGTATCGTGAATGCATTAAAGCTAAGAAACTCTTAGTTTTCAAGTTAAGAATTAAATATAATGAAAACGAATGATGGTTCACCGTTTCCAAAACGGCTAAAAGAGGCAAGACTAGCAAAAGGACTTTCGCAAAAAAAACTAGGAATACTGGCGGGAATGGATCAGTTTGCGGCTTCGCCTAGAATGAATCAGTACGAAAAAGGCGTTCACTCACCCGACTTTCAAACAGTGCGGGCACTAGCTAAAGTATTAGAAGTGCCAACAGCATTTTTTTACTGCGAAGAAGATAATTTAGCCGCTATAATTCTTAATCATAAATCTTATAACGTTAATTGATAACATAAGGCTCTAGGTGTAGAATTAAATGTAGATGATTTATTCGAGGTGGTAATAATGAGTAAAGATAAGAAAAAAATCACAAAAAGTATGATTTTGAGATCTGTTGCTAGTTCAACTGCCATTGAAACTGGCGCAACAGTAAAAACAATAGAAAAAAGGTTAAAAGCAAATAAACTTAAATATGAGTCTCTTTCACTCGCTATTTAATTATACCTCTCACGAGCTTTTCAATGTGTTGGTAATCTCTGTTTACACCCGCTTGAATTGACTTAATGTAAAAATCCTTATACTCATCCCATAAGCTATAATCAAGCGTTCCTTTTCCAGCTTTGCTACACAAAAAATCCATTAACAGACGGCTTACCCTGCCGTTACCCTCACGAAATGGATGAATTAGAATAAACTCAACATGGCTCTGAGCTAAAAATGACACAAGCTCTTCATCGGTCATTTCTGGTAAGTTATTAAATCGAGATAAATACTCATCTTCAAATACGCTAATATGCCTTTCAATTTGCAGAGGTGACATAAACTGAAATCCACCTTTGCCCATATCAACGCTTCTTATTTTACCTGCCCACTCGTATACATTACCTAGCCATTGTCTGTGCCAATTAGCAACATTTTGAAAAGAAAAAACGTCATCTTCTGGCTCTGGCGTTGTAAATATTTTTTCATATAGTTTAACTAAAAGAATAGCCTCAACATCATCCACCTCTGCTGCATCAACAATCGCTAACTTGTTCGCTAAAACTAGTTTTTCAGATCCTAGTTGATATTGCGCTTCAATAGAATCAGTTTCGTATTTAGTCATTTAATTACGCCAGTAAAATGATTAGTGTAAAAGTGCTTAACAACCAATGCAAGTAACCTTGGTGTAATAAACTTGTCAATTTATGCTGTTGTTGAGTAATTAATTTAAAACCAATTTTAATAGAGGCATCATGAGCAATAGCCTCTCTTTAAACATTGGGGCTTCGCCCCTGTCCCCCGCTATGTCGAAGCCGAAAATCGGCTTACACATAGCGGGGGACAACACATTCATACTCTTATACGCAGGTTTTATTTGCAGATTGAAAAATATTTCTAAAGTGGTAATCTTATTGTTACTGAAGCTCTAACGAGCCAGAAAAAAACAGGCGCTATTCTGCTGCCTTCAACACGTAGTAACGAGGTAAATACTATCTTTTCAAAGGTAGTAACCAACCAAAAACGGCGCACTCCAGCTGCTGACAACACGTAGAAATGAGGTTAATTATCAGGCGAGATCAGTCCGAGCCTTTCGCATATGCGAAAAACAGGGGCGAATAGGCTTAAGTGCCGCTGAGCTTTATTGCCAGTCAATCTTACAACCTTAATACGACTGGAGTCATACCATGAAATTCGATGCCCTAATCGAAGTCCAAAAACTAAAATTTGAAAGTAAGTTAATCGCAGGAAGCCGTAAAAAAACATCTAAGCTTGATAAACATAAATTCGAGCTAATAGAAATTTACAAGCAAGGGTCAAACATTGTCGAGCTTCAGCGCTGGCTAAAGCGTAAAGGTATCAATGCTCATTGGTCAACAATTCAAAGATGGATTAAAAAACATGGCTAAATTTGCGAAACCAAAAACTCAAGCACACAATGTCATAAAAGGGCTTACAAAAAGTAAGCTTATAAAGTCTCTTGGAACTGCCAGAAACTACGAGCAATCACTTAACACCGTTGCCTCTTGGGCTAAAGATATTGGCATAAACGGTATTCAGGCAATGACCATCGATCAAGCACTCAATTATTTAGATTACCGTAAAGAAATAGTGGGTCAAAAGTCACTGGATATGGAGCGCCAAGCTATACAAGCAATGATGAGGCTAAACGGCAAACTTAAAGATAAGCAAACCCTCCCCGTTATTAAATCAATTAATCAGCAAATTCTTAAATCACGCGCCTACACCACAGAGCAAGCACAAATAATAAGTAAGCACCAAACATCTAAATATTCATTATCAACACAAATAGCACTCTCTTCGGGGCTTCGTGCGCATGAATTATTGACCATAGCCAAAGTTGAAGAGCGCAAAGCAGATAAACGGCCAGCTTTTGATTCAAAGTGGTCTGGTAGAAACGGTGTGCTATATACCGTGACAGGCAAAGGAGGCTTAACACGCGAAGTACTAATACCTCACGATTTATCAGCTAAATTAGAACTTCGTAAATTTAAACAACCGGTCACCGTTGTTGACAGAAAAATAAACTACTTACAGCGCTACGATATAGGAGGCGGTAAAAAGTGGTCTGATTCATTTAATAAAGCATCAAACCGTACTCTTTCATTTTCCAATGGCGCTCACGGCCTAAGGCATAGCTACGCACAAGAAAGGCTATTAGAGCTGATACTCAACCAATATCCATATCAAATAGCATTAGAAACCGTTTCGCAAGAAATGGGACATTTTAGGCCAGAAATCACTGAGGTATATTTACGTTAGATTAAAGCTACCGTGAAGATAGCTTTAATTTCAAGTCTTATCTATTTCTTTGAAGATTTACTAGGTTTTAATCCTGGGGTGTTCCCCGGAGTATTTTTGTTATCACGTCTACGTTTATCAGGTTTGCCAGTTGAATCAGCAATTGGTTTTGGTCCAGGTTTAAGAGCCATAATCGTTATCCTTTCAATTAAGAGGAAGTCCCTCAATTATGAGTATAGCTTTAAACAAAAATTTGGAGGTTGTTATTGATAAATAATTAATTTTTCATTAAATCGAAAAGGTACAATTTTGAATGAAACCTAAAAGTAACGTGTTAGGGGTGCGTTGACTTAAAAAATTTCAAAACTTAATTTGGCGCACTGAGATTAGGAAATTTCAATTAAAGTATCAATTGTACATCTTAAACGCCCTACTCTTTTCAACAGGCGCACACGAAAAGTAGGTACGGCTATGCTCAAGAAAAATTATTTAGCTTAATGCGTTAGGTCTTAAATATGAAAGGGCTTTAGAAAAGGTTTACCTTCTTATAGCTCGGGCTATTGGACTATATTCTAACCAAACATCACATTAGACTAAGTTAGGCCAAAAAAAATTGCTTTATATAAAAAAAGAATTAACCCCGTCATTGCTAAACACTTTAAGTCATAATTATAGGAAGAATAAAACCTTTTCAAAGGGGCTTTATTAATAAGCTCAAAATACTTACTTTCTAACTCCACCGTTTGAGTGTGAATGATTTCAATTATGCGAGGAATTTCAAGCTTTAGTTCCTCGTAAGTATTAGCTTCCAAATCGCGAATTTTTGATAATTCGCGCATGTCAATTATAGAGATATTCATATATTTGTTCAGCATCATGCACGATAGCTCAGCAATAGTAACTTTAGTCGCTAACTCATCTTCAAAGTATTCAAACTCATAATCTTTATCAATTTCTTTTAGCCACTTGTAGACCTTTTCTAACTCTTTAGCAGCCTTGTCTTTAAGCCTATTTGATTCCGTTTTTTTCAAGGTTCTAATATGAACGATTATAACAATCAACCAGCTAACGAAGCTGGCTATTATTGTCCAATTATTAACTAATCCGTTCATTTTCAGCCGCTTCAAGTCTTTCTTTAATCAGTTCCTCAACACTCTTAAGTAAATCATGCTTATAAGTAAGCTTTTCATTTAATTCAGTTAAGGTAAAGTTTTCAGAACGAATTAGACCTCCAAAGGTTTCGTCTATAAACGACCGACCGTATCGATTATATCCAGTAAGGTCTACCATTACCTTTTCATTTTCTAATAAGGCAGGTACTAATATATCTTCTCTATAAGCTTCGCCACACCACTCATAACGATCTCGTGACCTAAATTTTGGTTTAGCGTGCCATTTAACTACACTAAGAGTTATCATGTTTTGATTTGTCATCAATTTTTATATTCCATTGAATCAAAGTTCCAGGAAAAAAACGTGGTAATTTTTTTATATCAGGCTCAATTTCTCCTGATTTATTGTCAGCTGTTTTAAGCTGCATGAGTCTGTACACTGCATTATTACTTACAATCCATAGACGTCCATTGCTATTTTCTTTGACTAAAGATTTAATACTTTTTGAACCCTGTCCACGACCTTGTGCCATAGTACCAGAGACATCACCAGACATTGCTAAGTTTAACAAGTGGATATCATTAAGACTAACGCTAGCCAGCCGGAGTATAGTACTAATAATACTTTCACCACCTTTTTGTTTGGCTACAATATTACTATATATGTCCGGATATGCACTTTTTAAAGCTTTAGGTAACCATTTATGACCTAAAATAGATTTCGGCATACCAATACCTTTATCATAAATAGTCAAAAATAATTGCCCTGCAATTACCTCTGTAAACATCCACCAAGTCCGATTTTCATTTGCTTCATCAGGGTATGCATGATTGCCAACATTTTCTACAGCTTCTATTATTGCGCTGCCGAGAACTTGCTCCTGCTCAGGTTCCATTTTATTTTTATAAATCTTAAATTTAATAAAATCTATAACCTCTTCAGTATACTCCTCATTAACTCCTTTAAGCACAGGTAGGCGATGATAATTTACTATATCCGCTGCGTTATTGTGACTCTCATTCCCTATTTTTCTTATTCCAGTGGCATTGATTAGTCTATTTACACTTTTTTCCTTACTCAAACGGATTTTGCAAGTTAGGTTTTTTTCGCTTATTAGGTCATCAACAGCCGCAAAAAGAAAAACCATCGCAGCAACTTTGGTATCCTTTGTATTGTAGAAGTCCAAAGTGAAGTCTGACTTAATATTCTTTTTCAAACGTTCTACAAATTTTACTGTCTCAATAAAATTATGTTCATCATCGTAACCATAAACATTTAAGACACTTGGTACTGAAATAATAACTCTCCCACTCCCTGGACTTTTTGTACCTTTTGGTCGATTGTAAACCTTGCCTTGCCTAGCTAGTTGCTTTTCAAATCTTTTTTTACCAACTTGAGTTTGGCTTCTATATCTCTCAATAGTTTTCTGCAATTAGATCTTTCCTTAAATGCCTTTTGCATTTTTTTAACAGCATTTTCTGAAGTAGTTATCTCTTAATTGATAAAAACAAATCCCAACTTTATCAAACAACTAAGGTATATTCTAAGTATATAATTCATGAGGTAGTTTGAATAGTTTTTCAGCCCATTTACATAAAACTTCTCTGCGCTTGTCCATATACTCTTGCATATTATAAACGCCCTGCACTCCTTGTAATTGGTGATTCAGTATTTTTTCAATCACTATTGGGTCAGCTCCAATACCAGCATCCCCCAAGCGCGTTGCAACTGTTCTTCTTAAATCGTGAGGCACAAACTTAGGTACTCCAAGTTCCTCTAGTTTACGGCTGATAGAACGTGATAGTGAATGCCTATCAATTGGCTGTTCGCCTGGGCCTGATTTATTAGTTGTTGTGCTCGGGAACACATACTTAGAATTGAGATAGCCAAATGCTGCGCGCAACTCATCAAGTAAAATAACCATATTTTGAGTAATCGGTACTTTATGAGTTCTTTCGCCATTTTTATTTTGCTTCACGCGCTCGGCTGGGATTGTCCATATCATTTTATCAAAATCAAATTCTTGCCACTGTGCACCTGTAACCTCTATTGGCCGACAACCTGTTAAAGTTATACACTTTAGTGCGTAAATAACTTGCTGGCTTATACCTAGCTTTGGCAGGCGGTCAAATACTTGAATAACTTCGTCAAACTCTAGTGCTCTGGTTCGCGACTTTTCAAGGCCACCCACGCTTTTCTTTTTAACTGTGCTTATCGGGTTACCTTGGATTAAATCTCGCTCAACACCAAAGTTAAACATTTGCTTAAGGATAGATAGCGTTTTATTCGCCTGCGTTTTAGCGCCTCTATCAGTTATTGGATCAAGCACTTTTTTAAAAATTTCGCGGCGAGTTATTTCTTTAAGTTTATAATTACCAATAAATGGCAGAATGTCTTTATCAAACATTCTAATAACTGGGTCTACATCTTTTCGGTTGGCTTTAATGTCTCTTTCAATAAACTCATTCGCAAGTACTGCGATTGTCGGTGAGGTGATTTCTTGCTTTTCAATTAGTGCTGCTTTCTTTTTTTGTAAAAAAACATCAATACCGCGCGACACATCACCAATATATTGCTTAGCAAGCTGCCTAGCCTCACTAACTGTTATTACCGATGAATTACCTAAGGCTAGCCTCCTTTCTTTCGAACCTCGGCCTCCTAGGCGGTAATACAGATAATATACTTGTGAACGTTTTCCATCTTTATTTGGTTTTCCAAGATTTAAATAAAAACCAGAGATCTCAGTGTCATTGATTTTGGTAATTTCCAAAGGGGTATTTTTGAGTATAGATTCAGTTAATTTTACTTTGATTGACGCCATTTTTCGCACACCTAGAGTTAAGTCAAAAATTTTGTCGCACACTTATCGCACGAGCTGATTTGAGCTCACTAAACTTCACGTTCATTCACTAGGTATAATTTAAAAGCTTAATCCTTTCAATAGCAATAACTTACAATTACTTTGAATACTTCACTGTAGAACACTTTTAGCCACTTTTGTACACGATAAAGCACAGGTGATTTTTATGGGGTGGCAGGGGTCGAGAGTTCGAATCTCTCCATACCGACCAATAAACCCCTCCTGTTTCTATAATTAACCTTCAAAAAAGTATTAATCTGAAAAATAAATTTACTTAGAGATTACTTAAACCATTAGTTCTATGGCTGTTCATTGCGCCTAAAAAATAGTATTTTTCAATTGGTCCTTACTTAGTATGCAGCAATATCTTAAAACTATGCTTTCGTGTGGACATTTCACCAGGTGCTGTTTACTAACTTAATAAAACAACAAAGTAACAAAACCCTTTTTAGTTTTTAAGATCACATGAAGGCGCTAAATATGCTTTTAGTATATTGCTATTTGCTTAGGCATAATCTTGATAACAATGTAACAAGCGCGACTAACGATGCGTACTTAATTTACAGAAAATCCCAACAAAACTTTTCATTATAGTAAAGAAAACAAATAAACCTGCACACTTATTGAGCATTTTATTTAATTAACATATGATAGGGTTTTATTTTTACGGTGTTGGGCATGGACTTTTCAGCAGAAGAATTAAACTTTATCTCCGACTTATTTAAGCCAGAAGATCAGGAAGTAAAGCCAAATCATAAGCTTACTTTACAAAGCAGTGTACCCGCAGGCATTGCGCACCTACTAAGCAACGCAAGTTTAACACTATTAGCAAAAGTTGCGCATTATCAATTATGGTTTCCGCTTGATTTAAAAATAGATCCCTCTGGGGTTATTAACCCTGTATTAAGTGCGCCTGAAGTCATTGATACTAAAGGCACACAGCGAAGTTGGCGTTGGAGCCAACTCAATATAAAGAGTGAGGGTTTTTATATTGAGTCTATATCTAGCACAGGGATATTTTTAAAACCTCTAAAAGATAACAGCCGACTGGGTAATATGAAAAACGTGCAGTTTACATTACCAAACGAAGAGTGTATTTCAATTGATATAGAGCCTATTAGGCAAAATAAATCAGGAATGGCTGCAAAAATTACACGTATAATTACCGGAAAAGAGCAGTTAAGAACTTACCTATTTGAAGAGCATAAACGCCAATACTCGGCATTATATGAAAATGGTCAATTAGTTAACGAAATACGTTAATATGCGAGTTATGCGAGTTATGCGAGTTATGCGGTAAAGCCTTCATTTATTTTGCCTAAATAGGTTCCTTACCTTTTATATTTCTTAGCCTTGCTTGATGTTTTAACTCATTTTAATTTTTGCAAAAAAAAAGCGCTAAATAGTGCTTGTTGATTTATATGTAATTAGTGTTTGGGCTTTACACCGTTGCGAACCATATCTTGACCATTAGTAAATACATCTTCGGTGATACCGCGGGCCAATAATAACTGCTGTTTATCATCAAATACGGCAATAAAACGGGTGCCGTCTGAGTTTTTAGTGGCCATACCAACGCCAGATACCCCTTTTAACCCATAGCCGCCGCTTTCAACTTCCAGTAAAAAAGCCTCTAAGTCAGCTAAATTGTCGATTACATCACTTTCGTTATTCATGTTAAAACTCTTTCTATCTCTCTTTGCTTTGAGCAAAGTGGTTATACGTTATATCGGTTATTCTATAGAGCTGGTACTTAAAATCCAAATATTTAAGACTCAGACTTAAAACGATTCGACCACCAGCGATAAATTACTCACAGCGCAGCCAAACTGTTTGGTGCTTATTCGGTCGTAGCGTGTATCAGCATTTGCGTTCAAGCTAATTAAGAACTCATCTTGCTGAGCAACTGCGCTTTGCTCTTGGGCAAGGCACATGGCTTGGGTTAAAGAGCGTAATTTTGCATCCGTTAATATGCTCCCAAAACGCTGAACTGGTAAAGGCGGTATTTTTATTGAGGGCAATGTTTTTCCCAATGTGCGCTCGCTCAAAGTAAATGAGTTATTGTTCACATCAATCACACTACCAGAAGGCCAATAAGAATAGCGGTATTTCTGAGGCTTTGAGTTTATCTTTTGCTCAGGGGGATGCACAGCAATGTTTGTTGCCTCGGGAGTTATATGGACCACACCATTTTCACCTACTACCGTCATTAAATTACCTTCTGGCGATTTTACGACGACCAAGGCGGTATTCTCGTCTACACCAAAACCATACTGTGATGTAGCTTTACCGTTGCTTAAAGTGTCAATCATCATGGCCAATTTAAAAGTTTGGTTTTGCTCACTAAAGTACGTACTTAACACACCATAATTAAACGTTGCTAAGCCCTTTTTAGTGGTCAGGGTTTCCCCTTTTAGTACATTTGTACTCGTTACGTTTTTATTTGTAATTAAGCTATTACCTTGTATGGCGCTCCCCTCACCTATTCCCACTATAACCGGGCTTGTAATAAGTGAATTTGTCCATGGATAAGGCTCATTTTCATCATTAAATAAAACGCTATGCAATAACGCAATATCGCCGCTATGAAACATAACGCCGGTACTGTTTTTTATTAATGTGGTTAATGCAACTACTCCACTTTTACACAAGCCGTATTCGGTTTGAGTTTGCGAAGGATAAATTGACTCTCGGTTATACACTTTCATAGCGCTGTTTCTAAGTGAAGGCAGTTGATCACAGCGACCGGTGGATATTGCCTTTGCAAGTGCAGGCGTTAATGCAAGCCACTTGGTACTTATTTGTGACTCTGCTAAAAGGGATGTTGCCGCTTCAGCATACGCGTATGGATCGCGACGCGCTGCAGTAATAACAAGCATGGTCGGTTTAGCGCTATTTACTTTTAGGCTACCGGTAATAAATTGTAAAATATCATTATTTTTATAGCGTGAAGTATTAATTGCTTTGCTATTTATTTTTTTATCATTTTTACTTTCTGACACTTCGAGCATATCAAGCACATAATTGTATTCATGCTCCGATAAGCTTTCTAATTGCAAATTATCTACGTCACGCCACTGCCACAGTAAATTTTGCTTTGACACATGCTTAGGTCCATTCTTTTGTAATTGTTTTAGCACGTCTAGTGTCGCATCTTTATTAGAAAGGGTACTGGTTGGCCAATTTTTTGCTATGAGCTTTAATTTATTAATAGTAGGTGAGTATAATTTTTGGGTTATATTTTCAACCTTCTCGCTCCTAGTACACGAACTTTCAGCGCACATTTGTGGCTCTGATCCTAATAAGACTAATGTTTGGCTTTGTTGTTGCGCGGCTAAATTAACCGAAAATACAGTACTTATTAGTGTAAAAATCGCTGTTAATAGCATGTATTTATTAAATAAAATTTGGTTGCTCATAGTAACGGTCTTAAAAGTGGCAAAATGCGCTGCAAGCTTATCAGTTTAGTGGCTTGGGCTAAATTCCTCGTTTACATAGCTAACGGTGTATTTCATTCACTTTTCTTTATTACAGCTTTGGATTATTTTTTAGGAAGTAACTCAATTATGTCTATATGCCGCATTAACTTGCAGGCTATTTTAGTCAGCGTTAAGCTAGCGCTTTATTTCATTAAATATTGATATACCAAGGCTTTATAATGACTGACAGCACATACCCAATTGGCACACCCGGTACTAAATGGAACGACGACGATAAAGCTCAATGGCTTGCGAGCCAAGTTATAAAGCGTAGTTACCAAGATGAAGTGTTAACGTTAATTAACGAGCTTAAAGGCACATTAACGGTTGAGCAATATGGTGAGCTTAATTACAACGATGGCTGTTATCCATTATATGCCCTGCAAACACCTAATTTTGATGATACCAAACCAACGGCTTTAATTACCGGTGGCGTGCATGGCTACGAAACCAGTGGTGTACATGGCGCGCTTAGATTTGCAAAAACCTCTGCTTTAAATCATTCAAAACACTTTAATATAATTATTACTCCCTGTATTAGCCCTTGGGGGTATGAAACAATTAACCGCTGGAACCCAAGCGCAATAGATCCTAACCGCTCCTTTTACGAAAATAGCCCATCACACGAGTCTGCCGCTGTTATGGCCTATGTAAAATCATTAAATATTGATCTACTAGCACACATTGATTTACACGAGACAACAGACTCCGATAACAGTGAATTCAGGCCAGCGCTTGCAGCACGAGAAGGCACAACTAATACAAACTGGAATATTCCTGATGGGTTTTACTTAGTTGCTGACAGTACAAAGCCAGAGCCAGAATTTCAAAAAGTGATTATTGAGGGCGTTGCAAAGGTTACGCATATTGCACTAAGCGATGAAAACAATGCATTAATTGGCGTACCGCAGGAACAATTTGGCGTTATAAATTACGCAGCACGTAAATTAGGTTTATGTATGGGCTTTACTGATGCTCCTTTTGTAACAACAACAGAGGTTTACCCAGATAGCCCTTCAGCTAACAGTGAACAATGTATATTAGCGCAAGTCGCTGTTATCGATAGTGCTTTAAATTATTTACGAAATGAAGGCTAAATTACTAGTTGCTATGTTTAGCATAAGTGTGGTTTATTAAACGTAGTAACAAATTTGTAATATAAAATAGAGAAATAGCCTTGCAAGTGGATAAAAATAAGCATTATGACTTTTCATTAAAAAATGACTATGGCGACGTTAATTTTTATGTAGATAACAACATAATTGTTGCTGATTTTTCAGGTAACATCGATACCGATATTCTAAGTGTTTTTGGTGAAAAGCTTATTAGTACTACTGCACAATTTAATGGCAACCCTTGGGGCTATATTAGCGACTCACGAAAAGTATTAGCAGCGACGCCTGAAGCCGAGTTATTGCTCACTAAAATTGGCAAAAAAATGCAAGCTGCAAATTGCTATATCAGCGCGTATGTAATGACATCGGCCATTGCAATCAGCCAAATGAAACGGGTTTTAAATAGCGTTGGCAGAGACGGAACTAAATGTATATTTAGTGAGGTTGAAAGTGCCAAACAATACGTTATTAAGCACCTTAAAAACAGCCAAGCGGATTAATCACTTAATCAACTTGGCGTTTAATTACTTAGTTTTTATAAAACTGACTGTCTTTGGTGATGGTAATACTCGCATCTTCCTGTGCAGTAACTACAAACTTTAATTTGCTTACTTTTTGTTTAATATCGTAACCATCAGCGGTAACCGTAACCGGTATTTTTTTCATTAAACCAGGTTGTACGAGTGTTGCCTTTGGACTTTTAAGCGTTGCCCCAGGTAATCCTTCAATAGCGATGGTGTAGTGCATTGATTGCTGTGTTTTGTTAATAATGGTTAGTGTGTATGGGTTTTCAACTAAGCCCTCGTAATTTACTCTGTAGAGTGCGTTTCTATCACGAAGCACTGAGGCCTCTATGGGTGTACGCTGCATCATCCATGCAAACATCGATAGGATAAGTAAGGCAGTTAACGTGCCATAGCCAACAAGCTTTAATCTAAATGGGTTAGTTTTTTTACCTTCCATTTGTTTTTCACTCGCGTATTTAATTAAGCCTTTGTCGTAGCCAAACTTATTCATTGTGTCATCGCAGGCATCTATACATAAACCACAGTTTATGCACTCATATTGCAAGCCATTTCTTATATCAATACCCGCAGGGCATACTTCCACACATAAATTACAATCTACGCAATCACCTAAGTTTAATGACTTTGGATCAGCTTTACGCTTTCGTGGTCCACGGTTTTCTCCTCGTTCAGCATCATAAGTAACAACTAAGGTATCTTTATCAAACATCACTGACTGAAAACGAGAATACGGGCATGCAATGGTGCACATTTTTTCTCTTAAAAAACCAGCATTACCGTACGTACACCCAGCAAAAAAAAGTACCCAAAATGTGGTAATGCCAGACCAATCAAACGTAAGCATGCCTAGGTATAAATTTTTAGCCGGAATAAAATACGCCATAAATGAGGTCGCTGTTAAAACAGAAATCACTATCCACGCGCTGTGTTTAGCTATTTTTTTACGCCACGTGCTAAATGTCCATTTTGACTTATCTAATTTAATGCGCTGATTGCGTGTACCTTCTATTCGTTGCTCAACCCATGTAAACATCAACATCCATATTGTTTGCGGGCACGTGTAACCGCACCAAACTCGGCCAAGCCAATTAGTAACAAAAAATAACGCAAAGGCTCCCACCATAAAAAGCATGGCTAAAATCATAAAGTCTTGAGGAAGAAGTGTTAATCCAAAAATAGTAAAGGTTTGTGTTGCGACATCTAACAGTACAGCCTGCTGACCGTTATATTGAATCCATGGAATGGCGATAAACGTTAACATTAGCAACCAGCCTAAATTACGGCGTATACGTTGAAAAAAGCCTTTTTGCTCGCGAATATAAATTGGCCCTGAGTTATAGGGCTTAATGATCATGTCTTGCTCTTTAATATCAAACTTCATGTTACTTACTTAATTATGACGGATGTTGTTTAAGTATTTGCAACTTTCAGACCAAACTGAAACTTCATTTAATCTATTGATATTAAATAACTTTATAATTCACACGCTTTTTATAATCGTGATATATAACGAAAACCGTTATATATCGCGATTATTTATTAATTCCTAGCTTTCTCATTTTTGAGCGAAGTGTACTTTCAGGTAACCCTAATTTTATTGCAGCACCTTTATTCCCCGAAATTTGCCCATTACACAGTGTTAAAACACGGCTTATATGCAGCCTTTGCGCCTCATCGAGAGTAAGAGACTCGTCAACATTTTGCGTAGTGTCACCATTGAGTGGTTGATTAAGCTGTAGTACAGGTTGTTTAGATAAGATTGCTTCTCGCTCTAATACATTTTGCAGCTCTCTTATGTTACCAGGCCAATCGTAGGCTTGAAGCTTAGTAACGGCTTTTTTACTTAACCCTTTTAACTGTTTCCCTAAGCGTTTATTTAATTGCTGTATTAAGTTGCTGCATAAGTAAGGAATATCTTCTTTTCGCTCTCTAAGAGCGGGGACTTTAATAGGAAATACATTAAGCCGATAATATAAATCTATTCTAAAACTGCCCTTTTGCACCATTTGCCACAAATCTCGGTTTGTAGCCGCTATAACTCGAATGTTAACGTTTAAGGTTTGACTACCGCCTACTCGTTCAAACTCTTGCTCTTGCAGTACTCTGAGTAGCTTACTTTGTGATTCTAGAGGTAATTCGGCTATTTCATCTAAAAAAAGTGTGCCTTTATCGGCCAGTTCAAATCGGCCTTTACGACGTTCGTTAGCCCCAGTAAAAGCGCCTTTCTCATGCCCAAACAACTCAGATTCCAATAAACTTGGTGTAAAAGCAGCGCAATTTACTTTAATAAAAGGGTGTTTGCTACGGGTGCTTAGTCTGTATAAGTTACGGGCTACTAGCTCTTTACCTGTGCCATTTTCTCCCAGAATAAGCACGGTAGTGTCGGTTTCACTGACTAGTTTTATTTGCTCCAGCATATTTTGAAACACGTGACTTTGCCCTACAAGTCCAGAATCTTGCCAGTCCTGATTTAACTCTGCTATTAAATAGCTATTCTCGTCTTTTAACTGCTCACTCAGCTGCTTTATTTTTTTAAGTGCGTTTTGTAAATCATTTTGGGTTTCTTGCTGCTGCGATATATCACGAAATATAGCAACGGCACCAATAAGTTGATTTTCTCGATACACTGGAGTGGATGTGTATTCAACAGCAAACGAGCTACCGTCTTTGCGCCAAAACACTTCATTGTTTACTTCACGGCGTTTACCATCAAACATGGTACAGTAAATTTGACACTCATCTGCAGGGTAAGGCGTGCCATCGGCACGAGTATGGTGATGATATTGGTGTATTTTTTTTCCTAGTAGCTCCTCAGCCTTCCACCCTGTCATGCGCTCTGCTGCTGGGTTCACAAATACAGCGTTTCCAGACAAGTCGAATCCGTAAATTCCCTCACCCACGGCATTAAGTAATAACTCTGGATCGTTTAAAAATTGTTTTATCATAACTACGCCTCGCGAAATATCACGAGTATTATGACAATTTTAACACATTACTGCACCAGTAACTTTATATCGATATTAGCTCAGCATTTATGCGAAATGACTAAAAAGTGCACGCACATCAATTTTTGCCTCCAAACGAGCAGCTATTAAATACAAACCGGCTAGTTTTCGGTGTATAAACAACGCATCGACTGGTGGAGTGTGCCACTGCTGTGATTGGGCACTAAGTGCAAGCCCAGCATTCTTAATTTTAAGTGCTAACTCACTATGTTTAAAATCAAATTCACCATCATGCCTGAGCGGTTCGCACGCCATTAAGAACAAGTCAATTACGTTATTTTTATAGTTATCCATAATGTCATCTTTAAAATAACCAATTTGCAATGCTGCTTTTAATACGCCCTCTCGGCTATTATCGCTACCTGCTTTAAATAGTGCCAAATACGCTGAACTCAACTCAGTCGATATTTCTCGCGTTGCACCAAAATCAAATAAAACGATTTTTTGTGTCTCTGTTTGATAATGAAAATTAGCAAAGTTAGGATCCGTTTGAATGAGTTTAAATTCAAACATTTCTTTAAAAAATAAATTAATAAGCTGCTCAGCAACAAAACTTCGCTGGCTTTGTGGCAGCTCTGTGATGCTCTCTATGGGTTCAGCATTCACATATTCCATTGTAAGCACTTGCTGCGTACTGTGCGAAGTGTAAACATTAGGCACCTTAAAATAAGTATTGCCGTTGAGTGAATTTTTGTAACGTATTAAATAATCTGCTTCTCGCAGATAATCTGCTTCTGCAAGTAATTGTGCCTTAGCCTCATTTACAAGGGGTTTAATATCGAGGTCTTTAGGTAATAGGCGAGATAGGGTTAACAGCGTAATCACGTTGTCTACGTCGCTCTCAACACTCTTTGCAATACCCGGATACTGAACTTTAACTGCGAGCTTATCGCCATTTTCTTGATACGCTAAATGCACTTGCCCAATAGAAGCCGCTGCAAAAGGTCTGAGTTCAATATGAGAAAAACGAGAAAGCCAGTCGTCTCCCCATTGTTCTTTTAAAACTTCAACCAGCTGCTTATGCGGCATTGGATTTGCGTCAGAGCGCAACAAGGCGAGTAATTGGGCAAGCTCAGGACTGAGCAAATCACCAGCATCCATAGATAGAAGCTGGCCTAATTTCATTGCTGCGCCGCGTAAGTGGGAGAGCTGCACAGCAAGTTTTTCAATATTTTTAGGCTGCAGAAGTAAGCGTTTGTTATCCCACCCCTTACCTGTTAGTGCACTTTTAGCGCCATCAACCAGCATATTACCCGCAACGCCTGTTGCTAATGAGCCTAATTTTGCAAAACGAGAAAGTCGCGATGTGGGCACGTTACGCGGTGCTGCCATAATATAATGAACCTAATTAGCTTATAGTTAGGTTATTTAATACGATTAATTAAGGCAGGCCGATCTGATTAGCCTGGTTATTTATAATCTAGGAACCAGTTTAATTGCACCTTGCGATACTTTCATATCGAGTGGTAATTTGCTCAATAGCATCATTTTAGGATCGTTCATGTTTAACGTATATACAGGGTTGTTAGCCAAAAAGGTATTGATTACACCCATTGCTTGATCGTCAAGCGCGCCAATGTTGCCTCTAAAGCCACCAGCATCAACGCTTGAGCCCAGTAGTTTAATATTACGCAAAAACACTGCTTTTTTCTCGCTATCGTAGAATGGGCTGCCCTCTATTTGAAGCTTTAAACGAATTGGGTACTTAAGTGCAAAAGCGTTGATCTCTGCGCTAGAGTCAGCGCCAAGTAAAACAACATCACGATTATCTGGCCCTATATCAACACTTAAATCATTAACGTTAAGCTGAACAGGTAATCCCATTAGCTTTACTTTTTCGCTTAACTTTGGCAACTCCTTAGCTAATACGCTTTCTACTTCAGCATTTGTAAATGAATATACCGATACACCTTGCGTGCTATTACAGGCAGTTAAAAAAAGCGTAGTAATAAGTAATAAAAATCTCATGGTAAATCCTTTGTTTGGTTGATACAAAAAGCCGCTTTTTAAGCGGCCTTTTAAAGTTTTAATCAACATTTAAAGTAATGTTAATGATTAAGCTGCAAGTGTCGTCTTTAATCGAGCTAGTGTGTCAGGTTCAACTGAACCGTTACTGAGCGCGAGCAACTGTTTTAAATAATAATTTAAATCAGCATGATCACCACGGTGTTTATCATCAAGCATAGCAACTTGCTCTGCCATTCTAAGTGATGCATTTGGCGAACTCACATTTGCTAAAATTTCCATACGCGTTACAAGTTGCTCTTCGTTAAGCGTTGTTTTTAGCGGTGCTTGATACTGAGCAGGTATTTCTTCATTATTTTGAAGCGCGTTAAGTAAAGCATCTAAGTTAGCCTGCTCTGATTTAGTGATAAGAAATGACACTTTTTCGTCTATGGCTTTAAGCAAAGTAGTCACTTTTGGCGCAAGCGTTCTGAATTGGGCATAACCCTTTACCTTCGTTTCTAGGTCATGAAGTTGCGCACGTTGTTCAACCGCCTCTAGTACCGCTTCTAATTCAGCAAGCTCTGCAGCGGCTTGCTTGTCTGACTCATTCTGTTCAAGCTTTTGTTGATCAAATTCAGTGCTGCGCTTACTAAATGCTTCATCGTTATATTGACGAAACTTTTGCCACAACGCATTTTCGGCTTTCAAGCCCGCAAAGCCAATTGTTTGCCATTGCTGCTGCATTTGCTTTAACGTCTGGCAAGCACTTGCTAAGTCGTCACTTTGTGATAACTGCTGTGCTTGTTCTACTAAATCATTTTTAAGCGCAGCATTACCTTTATGAAACGCATTTAATAAACCAAGCACTTGTTGTTGCTCATTTTTATAGCGATCATTTAATACTCGATATGTTTTAGGGTCAACTTTTCCTACACTGCGCCATGCTTTATTTAGCTTATTGTATTGGCTTTCAAACTGTTTCCAATCAAAGCCTTCTTCTTGAGTAGGCTCTGTGCTAAGCGCGTGCATATCGGTAATGATGCTTTCACGTTGCAATTTCGCTGCATCGCGATTTTTTTCTTGCTCGGCAAAGTAACTACGACAAGGTGCAAACAACAATTCAATATGTTCGTCAAACTGAACACCTTGTTGTTTTTCTTCATCTGTATCTAAACGGCCAAGCTCATTCCAACGTGTACGAAACATTTTTACTTGTTCTGCACGTTGTTGCGGGTCGGTACATTCTTGCTCAGTTAACGTGGCTACTTCTTCAAGTAACGCAACACGCTTTGGTGCAGCGGCGTATTTTTGCCAATCTTTTGCGTCAGCAAGCTGCTGCTCAAGCTCTGCTTTAATATTTTCAAGCGGTTGCTGGTAGCGTGCTGTTAATGTATTAAATAGCTCTTCAAAACCTTTAAATACACCAAATGCCACATTGAAGCGGCCTTCTTCAATTAAGCGCTTAACATCACGAGCTTTTCGCTTGGCTTGGCTTTGATTTTTTTCAAGCGGTTTAACTAACTCATTCATTGGTACTAAAAACTGCTTTTTATGCGCGTTTAACTCAGTTTTAAACTTGCCTTGCAGTGCGCTATCTAGCATAGCTATATGCCCACGCGCTTCTTTAAACGCTTGATTAAACGCTGACAGAATATCGTCATATTGCTCAATGCTTTGCGCTGGTTCAATTTTTTGTAAGGCGTTCAATGCCTCTTTATATTGAGCATTTACCGTTGTTAGTTCGGGTAATTTAGCCACTTGTGAAAATAAAGTCTCAAGCCTTGTGATTACCGCTTTAGACTGTGCGTTATTTTCAAGCTCAGTCTCTGTGATCGCTTGTTTTGCTTGGGCTACTTTAGCGTCAAGCCAATCTTGTTGAATTTGCTCTGGGGTTTCTAAACCTAATTGAAGCGCATTTTCAATTTCATCACTTAATGCTTCAAGCGTTGCTAATGCCAATAATTGACGCTGTTTTAATGCTAAACGTTGCTGTTCTTTATCGTGCTCAGCTTTAAGTTGCGCTATATGAGTATCAAGTTTGCTGGTAATAGCTATGTACTTTTCATCTAGCGATTTTATACGCTCTGCTGATAGCCATTTAAGCTCTAATGCTTGCCATTGAGCAATTAATTCAGCAGCTTGTGGGTTTACCAACGCAAAGTCTGTTTTTTCACGTAACGCATTAAGTTTTGCTAGAATAACGCGCGTTAAATTTTCAACTTCTTGTGGCATTTCTTTGGCCAGACGCTCATTTTCAATATGCGTATCAAGGGTGCTTTTCGCTTCCCCTTTAGCATGTTTAGCAAGTGGTTTGGTAAGCTGGTGGTTAATAACTAACTCCACTAGCTGCTTTTGTAGTTCTTCACTGCCTTCTTTAAAAGCTTTTTCTACTAATTTTGGGTTTGCTAAACGCTTAAGTAATTTAACGCGAACTTTTAGTTCTTTCTCTGCAAACGCTAGTTTTTCTAATGTTTTTACAGGTGCAAAGCGTTCTATATATTCACTTTTAATTTGCGGTGTTAGTGTGCTTTCACTGTTTAAAACCGCGTTAGATATTTGCTGCTCGGCTATATCCTTCAACGCTTGGTCTTGCTTATAGGCTTTCCACCACAGTGGTAAATCATTTACCTTTTGAAGCGCTTTTCGGCGTATTTCTGCAGAGCTGTCTTCTAATGCAAGTATATTTAAAATACTTGCATCTCGCTGCGTATCTAGCTTTTCAATTGCATCAAGACGTACCTGTTGCTTAGGGTGTTTCCATTTTGGCGTAAAAAGGTGCTTAAAGATCATGTTCACTAAACCTAGCTATTTCGTTGTCTGATTTGAATTCTTTTTGTAGTTGCGCTTTTGTCTTTTGGATCATTTCACCATTAGCACCAATCGTAAATTGCTCGTTCGATTGAGCCACCTTTGCTTGATACAACATAACCAACTGCACTGTTTGTTGCTTTTGCTCATCTGATAACACAGTGCCATCTGGCCATTTGCCAGTGGATGCACCATATTGCAGGCGTTCAAATAATTCTGGAGTAATATTTTCTACGAGTTTATCGATATTCATGTCATCTTTTCTTTTTAAGAGTCACTAAAATAATACGGTTAATAAGATACCAAATGCACCCTACGCCAATGGCGATGGTGTAAGCATACCACTCAAGGGTTTCTTTTTGCGGTTGTAAAAAATATAAACAGAAAAAACCACCCAAAAATAAAATAAGTGCTAGGAAAGAGTGATTTATAAACATCTGCTTTTTTTTAATTTGCTGTTCGCGCTGAAGTTGTTGAACCTGCTCGTCATTTAGTTCTGAAATGTTACTTTCGCAATGCGGACATTGCTTGTATTTATCTGAAATTGATTTTGCACATTTTGGGCAACGAATAATCGCCATACATCTCTCCATACTACGCATAAAAAAAGCGCCTTGCGGCGCCTTTATTGTACTTGTTTTATTTGTTGTTGTCTTTTTTGAATTTAAAGCAATAACAGATAATGTAACTTTCTTTTTATTGTTTTAAACCCATTTATCCAATCAAACTTGCAAGTACACTGTGTATTAAATTACTCAGGATTTTTAGATTGTTTTTCAAGGCGTTTTTCCCAGAAAGTAGCGTTTTTTATACCTAACTTAATTGGGTCAAAGGTAATTTTACCGCCTTTTTTCTTTTGCTCTTCGTAATCGCTTAAACATAACAGTGCCGGTTTTGCGACAAAGAAAATAGCTAAAATGCCTAAGATGTTGATCCACGCCATTAAGCCTACACCTATGTCACCAATGCTCCAAATATACCCAGAGCTATTAACCATTCCGTAAGCCACCATAAACATGATCACAAACTTCACAATAACCAGTGGAATACTTCCTTTAAAGTAACGATTTAAGTAAGCAATGTTTGTTTCTGCAATGAAGTAATAAGCTAAAATAGTAGTGAACGCAAAGAAGAATAACGCAATACCTACAAATGCCTCACCAAAACCGCCAAATACACTAAACAAAGCCATTTGCGTAAATGCTGCAGAGCCAACTTCAGTTGCTGCATCAACATTTTGTACAATAAATTGACCAGCTGGTAGCTCGCCAACAATGTTGTATTGTTGTGTTAACAAAATCATTAGTGCGGTTGCAGTACATACGAAGATGGTATCTACGTACACTGAAAAAGCCTGAACTAAACCTTGTTGCGCTGGGTGGTCTACTTCTGCCGCAGACGCTGCATGAGGACCTGTACCTTGACCCGCCTCATTTGAATATATTCCGCGTTTTACACCCCAGCCAATTGCAGCTCCAAATCCGGCTTGAGCTGTAAAGGCGTCGCTTATTATCATAGCAAAAATATCAGGCACTCTATCGATATGTAAAAACACAACGATTAAAGCAAGCACGATGTAGCCCAAAGCCATAAATGGCACAACAATTTGAGTAAAGTTGGCAATACGTTTTATACCACCAAAAATTATAAAGGCTAAAACAATAAGAATAATAGCCAGCGCAACTAGCTTAAAGCTGCCTACATCGCCAAAGCTGGTCGACACCATAGTACCGTCGCCAAATACTTGAGTAAATGCGTTACCTACCGCATTTGCTTGTACACCGGGTAGGAAAACACCACACGCAACAACCGCTGAAATAGCAAACAAGATAGCTAACCATTTTTGCTTTAAACAACGGTCAAAATAATACGCTGGACCACCACGATATTGACCGTTTTCTTCTTCTTTATAAATTTGACCAAGAGTTGATTCAGCGAAGGCTGTACTTGCACCTAAAAATGCAACAACCCACATCCAGAAAATAGCCCCTGGGCCACCAAAACCGATAGCAGCAGCAACACCTGCAATGTTACCAACACCGACTCGCCCCGATAGAGACACTGCAAGTGCTTGAAAAGAAGAAATACCTTTTTCAGACGTGTTAGGACTAAAAAGTAATTTACACATTTCTTTAAAATGTCTGACTTGGGCAAATCGAGTTAATACAGAATAAAACAAGCCCGCGCCAAGGCATAAGTAAATAAGGGCATTACTCCAAACAACATCATTAACAGCGCTTACAAAAGCTTCCATGGATATCCTCTATAGTTATATTTTTTATTATGAATTACGAGACTCTGTTTTAGCTACTCAGAATGCGCGACACAAAACGATTAAAAATCGGGCTTAAATATGCCTACCTTTAATTCGATTGTTATTTATATTAACTTAAGTGAGCTAACTTTGTTAACACTTAATTTTCATATTTACAGATAAAACGTGCGCTTTGACGTATTATTTGAGGGTTATTTAACCAGTAATTGATTTATATGAATATGATAGAGGTTTATAGAAAGTAATTTAAATAGACTGCTGATTGAAGGGGTTTATAAAACGATTTTATTTACTAATTAATTTTAAATTTGTGTATAAAAAGGCATCAATAATTGATGCCTTTTTTCAGTACTCTATCTTAGCGTATCAACCACATTAACAATGGCTGCTAACGTGTCTTGACCAAACTGGTACGAACGACGATCTGACCAGCCGTAATCAGGATCTGGTAAATCGTTATTGTCTTTAAATGGCATTTCAATTGTGTATGTAAGCGCTTTAAACTCTTCAGCCGTTGCCGACGATGCAACGGTTAATAGAGCTTGACCTGGCTCATCTTTCGGGTAACCGTGTTCGTCTTGAAACTCCGGTGTTATTGTTAATAATGCCGCTTTAAAGCTGTCTTCTAAATTTTTAAGTCGCTCATCGTAACTTGGAATACCTTCGCTGCCAGCAACAAAGTTATAAGGAATAGCTTCATCACCGTGAATATCAAGGTGCATATCTAAGCCTGTTTCGCGCATTTTATTTAGGACTAAATACACTTCAGGGCTATTTTCCATACTAGGTGTTTGCCATTCGCGATTTAAGTTAACACCTTTAGCATTAGTACGTAAATGACCACGTACACTGCCATCTGGGTTCATATTTGGCACGATGTAAAACACAGCCTTTGATAACAATGCGGCAGCATGTGGGTCTTCATCATCAAGTAACTTATGAAGTAATCCCTCTACAAACCACTCTGCCATAGTTTCACCTGGATGCTGGCGTGCTGTTACCCAAATTACTTTTTTATCTTCGCTTGGCTCGCCTATTTTTAATACGCTCATATCGCGCCCATCAAGTGTTTCACCCAATGTTTGAAGTTGGCAAGCACCTTGCGTTTGCGCCCACGACAATAAATCTAAATGGCGGTCATAGCTATATGGTGCGAAGTAAGCAAAATAAACACTGCCGCACTCTGGCTCTATTTCAAAACTTAGCGTGCCATTTTCATAGTTTGATGGAACACGAAACCATGTTTGACGATCGTAAGATGCGACTGCTTGATAGCCTTCCCACCCATCTGGGTATGCTGATTTTTCAAGCTGATTAATATTAAGCTTATGTAATTGGTAAGGCGTTGTTTCTAATCGAAAGTGAAACCACTGATAAAATTCAGAGTTGTGGTCGTTATTAATCTCTAATTGAATATTAAGCGGATCGGTTGCATCAATTACCTTGATATTACCACTGTCGAAATTACTACTGATTTTCATGAAAAAACCTTTAATTTGAATAAGCCCATCTGCATTTTAACTAGCAGAACTAACACCACGAATAACACTACTCGCAGTAAATACAGTGTATTTTATGATTGTAACACGCACTGTATTGTAATAAGCAAAGCGTAGCACAAGGCATACACTTTAAAAATGATTGCACATTAAAAAAGCCAGCTAAACGCTGGCTTTTGAATACTACATATACATTAGCGTGGTAGGCTTGGGAATGACACTTCAGCCATATCTCGCATACAACGAACTACCTGACAGCTATAGCCAAATTCATTGTCGTACCATACGTATAATACAATACGATTATCGTCAACAATTGTCGCTTGCGAGTCAACTACACCTGCATAACGGCTACCTACTAAATCGGTAGACACTATTTCTGTTGATGCAGTGTAATCAATTTGGTCACGTAAATCTGAGTGCAGCGCTGTATCGCGTAAAAATGCATTTAGTTCTTCAACTGATGTATTTGTTGCTAAGTTTAAGTTTAAAATAGCAAGTGATACGTTAGGCGTAGGAACGCGAATAGCGTTACCTGTTAACTTACCTTCAAGCTCTGGTAATGCTTTAGATACAGCTTTAGCTGCGCCTGTTTCAGTTATTACCATGTTAAGCGCTGCGGCACGACCACGACGTTCGGCTTTGTGATAGTTGTCGATTAGGTTTTGATCGTTTGTGTATGAGTGAACGGTTTCAACGTGACCATTGTTAATACCAAACTTATCGTTTAACGCTTTTAATGTTGGTGTAATTGCATTTGTTGTACAGCTTGCTGCACAGACAATTTTATCTTCAGATAAAATATCTTGGTTATTTACACCATATACGATGTTTTTAATATTGCCTTTAGCCGGTGCCGTTAATAATACTTTAGCTGCACCTTTACACTCTAAATGCTGACCAAGGCCTGCTTCATCTTTCCAAATACCTGTGTTATCAACAATTAACGCATTATCGATACCGTATTGGGTGTAATCTATTTCACTAGGCGAATTTGCATAAATAACCTGAATGTAACTGCCATTCGCTTTAATCGCGTTGCGCTCTTTATCAATGGTTATTGAACCATTAAATGGACCATGAATTGAATCGCGACGCAATAAACTAGCGCGCTTTTCAAGGTCACCCTCTTTACCACCACGCACAACGATTGCACGTAGACGTAAATCAGCGTAAGGACCCGATTTTTCAATTAATAAGCGAGCGAGCAAACGACCAATACGACCAAAGCCATAAAGAACTACATCGCGAGGTTCTTTTATCGTTGAATTGGCTATTTCTGCTAATTCATCTTTAACGAACTCTTCAACTGAGCGGCCATTAGCAACATCGCTGTATAAGTAGCTGTATGCTAGCTTACCAATATCAATACGAGCAGAGTTTAATTCCATTTTGCTGATTGCTTCTAAAAACGGGAAGCTTTCACGTAAACGTAATTTTGTGCCTTCAAATTGTGCAACAGTTTTGTGAGATTTAATAATTTCAATAGTGCTGGCATTTACGAGAGGACGGCCATATACGGCAATTTCAATACCACGATTACGGTAAAGTTTACCAATGATAGGTTGCATACTTTCAGCGTAATCTTGGCGCTCTTGCCAACTATTTGTGTATTCTAACTCGTGAGATGAGGTCATTTTATTTACCTAAGTTTATCATTTTGAACGGATAGTCTTTAAAACTGCACTATATTTTGAGAGTAATGCACTTCAGACACGGCTATTCTAATTTAATCTGAAGTTATTCTCTACTGTTAGGCGTTAAATGATTGCGCTAGAATGGCTGCGTAAATATTTATTTGGGGTTAAGGAATGCTAAAAAGAGCAAGTTTACTACTTGGATTACTAACATTAGCGGGTTGTGAAGATCCTGTGACGCTAGCACAAGTTTGTAAAGAAACACCCGGTTTTTGTTCTGATTTAAACAAAGACAGTCATTGTAAAGACGAGCGTGCTGAAGTTATCTTAAAGCGTTACAGTGAATACAAAGAGCCAACGGATGAAAATAAATATCAATTATTAAAAGAATTTGAAACATACAACCAATGTATAACACTGGCGGCTAAAATTGAGCACATAAAGCTAAAAGCTAAGAAGACGTCTCGCATAGATGGGCAACTTACTAGCATTAAAGAAATGACGCGCCTATACCAAGACACCATTGATACAAATCACCCTGGTTTACTTTATTACCATTGGTCCAGAAACAATAATAAAGGTGCATTAAGTAAGCTATTGGCTATCGAAGACGATCCGAGTGTTACACAAAGTGCTGAAATGCAGTTTTTTTTAGCGTCGTATTACATTAAGTTTGATGACGAAAAAACGATTGATTTACTCTATAAAACGCTAGAGTTAAATCAAAAAGGGAGCATACCTAATCCTGAGGTGTACACATCACTAATTAGCCTTTTTTATAAGCATAATAAATTTAAACATGCCTATATTTTTTCAAAAGTTGCACAAATGTCGGGTATCGAAAATATAGATTTATTTGAAATAGAACAGGAACTCTTAAGTACTGGTAAAAACTTATCTGGCCTTGATTCACTTGCCGAGCAAACCTATCAACAAGTATTAGAAGGTGAATTTGTATCACCTAGAGAATTTTAGATAATAATAATTCCCGCTTAAGCAGAGTTAAGCGGGGAATAAATAAAAAGGCAGCTTTCGCTGCCTTTTTTTATTTTGCTTTGCTGGTACCCACTTCAACACGAGTCTTTAGTTTTTGACCCGGTCTAAAGGTGACAACACGACGCGCCGAAATAGGAATGTCTTCGCCTGTTTTCGGATTACGCCCTGGTCTTTCTTTTTTGTCTCGAAGATCAAAGTTACCAAATCCAGAAAGCTTAACCTGCTCTCCTTTTTCTAGCGCTGAGCGGATTTCTTCAAAAAACGCTTCAACTAAATCTTTGGCATCTTTTTTATTGATCCCGAGCTTTTCAAATAGGTGTTCAGCTATGTCGGCTTTAGTAAGCGCCATATCTAGTCCCTCAACGATGCATTAAACTTTTCGGCCAATTCGGCCACCACGTTATCAACTACTAGATTGATATCTTTCTCTTCGAGTGTTCTATCAACCGCTTGCAGTGTTAGAGCAATCGCCAAACTCTTATAATTTGGCTCAATACCTTTGCCCTTATACACATCGAATAAGTTTAGGTCAACCAATTGATTTCCGCCAACTTTTTCTATAGCGTTTAAAATATCACCAGATTTAACGCTGTCGGCCACTAAAATCGCGATGTCGCGACGGTTTGAAGGAAATTTAGACACGCTTTCTGCTTGTGGTAAATTTCTTTTTTCAATTGCTGACATTTCAATTTCAAATACAAAAGTTGCGTTATTGATATCTAACGACTTTTGCGCTTGAGGATGTAATGCACCAAAAAAACCAACCTTTTTACCATCAACATAAATAACAGCTGACTGGCCCGGATGAAGTCCATCTGACTGCTCGGCTTTAATTTCAAAGCGACTTACATCGTTAGTGATTCTAAGTAATGCCTCAACATCACCTTTTAAATCATAAAAATCAACGTTTCGTTTTTCTTCAACCCAATGTTCGCCATGCGCTAAACCAGTGATAGCACCACCGATAACGGGTACTTGGTAGACACCATTTTCTGCATTTTCATCGCTTATAAATTTAAGACCATGCTCAAATAAACGAATACGTGGTTGTTGACGATTTTGGTTGTATGCAACAGATGCTAATAGACCCGGCATTAAGCTAACACGCATAGCTGACATTTCAATTGAAATAGGATGCGGTAAAACGAGTGCATCACTTTGAGGATGCAAAATAGCTTGTGCCTTAGGATCAACAAAGCTGTATGTAATCGCTTCTTGGTAACCACGTGTTACTAACGTATTGCGGAATTTGCTTAATGCAATGCTCGCTTCGTTATGAGTCGTCATCTTAAGTTTTGCAGTTGGAGCTACATTTGGAATACTGTTGTAACCGTAAACGCGTGCAACTTCTTCTATCAAATCTTCTTCAATGCGAATATCAAAACGGTAACTAGGTACGTCCGCACTCCAGCTGTCATTTTCTACTTTAACATCAAGGCCTAAGCGAGTCAGAATATCAGTTACTTTAGCATCATCAATGTGATGACCTATTACGCGGTCTAAACGCGAACGACGCAATCGAACTTCAGTCACCTTAGGTAACTTATCAGCCGCCACGGCTTCAACTACAGGGCCTGCTTGACCACCCACAATTTCAAGAAGTAGCGCTGTGGCACGCTGCATTGCATCGTGTTGTAGAGCAAAATCTACACCTCGTTCGTAACGATGTGATGCATCAGTATGTAGGCCGTAACTACGTGCTTGACCAGCAATTGCTACCGGATTAAAGAACGCACTTTCAAGCAGTATGTCTGTTGTTTTTTCAGTAACACCTGATTGCTCACCACCAAAAATACCTGCAATGGCAAGTGCTTTGTCATTATCTGCTATAACGAGTGTAGACTCGTTTAATTTAGCTGTATTACCATCAAGCAGTACTAGTTCTTCATCTGCATTTGCACTACGTACTTTAATGCCACCTTCAATTGCACTTAAATCAAATGCATGCATAGGGTGGCCAAGTTCTAGTAATACATAGTTAGTTACATCAACAACAGGGTCGATTGAACGTACGCCACTTCGACGTAATTTTTCAACCATCCATAACGGTGTTTCTGCATCAAGATTTATACCTTTTATTACACGACCTAAGTAACGAGGACATGCATCTTCGTTCACTAGCTCAATTGATACTTTGTCGTCAATTGTTGGAGCAACAGCGGGGATTTTTAAAACGTTTACATCAATGCTGTTTAAAACGCCCACTTCACGAGCAAGACCTTTAATACCAAGGCAGTCACCACGGTTTGGTGTCAAATCAACATCAATAATGTTGTCGTCAAGGCTTAAATAGTCACGTAAATCCGCGCCAATGGGTGCATCACTCGGTAACTCCATGATGCCCTCACCTTCTTCGCTAATGCCTAGCTCATCAAATGCACATAACATACCGTGTGAAGGCTGACCGCGAAGTTTTGCTTTTTTAATTTTGAAATCACCAGGTAATACTGCACCAACGGTTGCAACCGCGACTTTAATTCCTTCACGACAGTTTGGCGCACCACACACGATATCAAGCAGCTCATCGCCACCTACGTTAATTTTAGTAACGCGAAGTTTATCTGCATCAGGATGTTGACCACATTCAACAACTTCGCCTACTAAGACACCATTAAATTTGGCTGCAGCAGGCTCAACGCCGTCAACTTCAAGGCCAGCCATAGAAAGCTGTTCCGAAAGAGCTTGCGTATCAATAGCAGGATTAACCCACTCTCTTAACCACTTTTCACTAAATTTCATTTTATTGCTTCACTCTTAACGGAACTGGTTTAGGAATTTTAAGTCATTTTCGAAAAATGCACGTAAATCGTTTACGCCGTAACGCAACATTGTTAGGCGCTCTACACCCATGCCAAATGCAAAACCAGTGTATTTTTCCGGATCAATACCTACAGACTTAAGAACGTTTGGATGTACCATGCCACAGCCCAGTACCTCTAACCATTTGCCGTCTTTGCCCATCACATCTACTTCTGCTGAAGGTTCTGTAAATGGGAAAAATGAAGGACGGAAACGAATTTCCATATCTTCTTCAAAAAAGTTACGCAAAAAGTCATGTAATATACCTTTAAGCTCAGTAAAGCTTACATCGGTATCAACCATTAACCCTTCTACCTGATGGAACATAGGTGTATGTGTCTGATCGTAATCGTTACGATACACACGCCCAGGTGAGATAATTCGTAGCGGTGGCTGTTCCGTTTCCATAGTACGAATTTGCACGCCACTTGTTTGTGTACGCAATACTAATTTAGGATTGAAATAAAAGGTATCGTGATCAGCACGCGCAGGGTGATGTTCAGGGATATTTAAAGCATCAAAGTTATGAAAATCATCTTCAATCTCAGGACCTGATTTAACCTCGAAACCTAACTCGCCAAAAAAGCTTTCAATACGCTCAATTGTACGTGTTACTGGGTGTAATCCACCTGTAGGCATCACACGCCCAGGTAAAGTAACGTCAATTGTTTCAGCGGCTAGCTTTTCTTCTAGTGCCTTGCTTGCTAAAAGCTCACGCTTATCGTTAATTGCAGCTTGCACATCTTGCTTAGCCTGATTAATTACCTGGCCTGCTTCTTTGCGTTCTTCAGGAGCAATTTTACCCAGTGTTTTAAGTAAGCTAGTGATTTCGCCTTTTTTACCAAGGTAGTTAACCCTGATCTCTTCTAGTTGCGCGATTTCACTGGCACTGGCTACCGCCTCAAGTGCTTGCGCTAATATATTTTCTAAGTTCATTCGATACCTGATCTTTCACAGAAGGTGATTACAATTTAATTAACTAATGATAACTGAAAGCGGGGTCTAGATTCTAGACCTACTAGAGCTTTAACGTTGATTTTATAAAGGGAATTGTTAATTTTCGCTGTGCGGCCATAGATGCATGATCTAATTTGTCTAATACATCGAGTAAAGCACGCATATCTCGACTTAGACGCGTTAGTAAAAAGCGTGCACATTCATCGCTTAACTCAAGCCCACGCATGTGTGCCCGCTTAACAAGCGCCTGCGCTTTATCATCATCACTCATTGAACGTATTTGAAAGGTGGTTCCCCAAGTCAAACGAGATTCTAAATCAGGAAGTGAGATATTTAACATATTTGGTAACAGGTCTGCTGTTACAACTAGCATTTTACCGGGTTCGTTAAAGCGATTAAAAAAATTAAACAGGGCCTTTTCCCAGGCATCGTTGCCTGCCACTAAATGGACATCGTCTATACACAATACATCAAGCGCTTCCAGTCCATCGAGCACCATAGGGCTAAAATTGATAATCTCTCGCATAGAAAGTAACATGTTAGAAAGGCCACGTTCTTGCGCTTTTATGCACGTAGCATATAACAAGTGAGACTTACCCGAATCACCCAATCCACACAAGTAAGTATACTGAAATGAATTTGCCAAGTCAGAAAAGCTCGCTTTTAGATGATTAACTTCTAATGAGTCCTCACCACCAAAGTACGATGCAAACGTCTCGTCATCTGGCAAAGTAACAGGCAACGCCATTTGCATTGGTTCATGACTTAGCACTATGGTTTTATCCATTGATATTCGAGGCTGTTTTTGTCAACAACATGATAAAAAGCGCGTGGATCAACGTAATCTTTAAAAGCAGAATCAAGACCTAGCGCTTTTTTTAAATCTGTAACATCGCCTGTATGACTCAATTTGTATTCAACAAACTCAGTCGTTTTTCGAGCAATCGTAACCTGTGTAACAACACTTAAACTCTGTAAACGTCTCTTAGCTAGTTCAACATCTACAAAACTTTCGGCCCCTTTTAAAGTTAAAATAGCTGAAGCTTGCTCGTAGTATGCATTGGGATCAATTGCGTATTCACTTGCTAGCCCTTTAGCTAGTGTATCTATCATTTGACTAACAATTTGTTGTTTATCACCAACTAAACGATTTTGATCGAACAAATCATCATTTGTGAATCGCCAATCTAAAACCCAGTTATTACTGTTATTGTCTTTGTACATTTTGGCTGTAATACTTCTTTCAGCACTATACCGCTGAGAAGCCTCTTCTATAGGGCCTGAAAAATTGCCCCACACCTCCGGTATTCCTACTAAACGCCTATCTTGTAAATCCAGTAATGGCACAACAACAGGTAAGCCACGTCTTCGAGCATTATCATAAATTAATTGTTCAAGCTGTGGATAGCTCTCTTGTGTTACTAGCTCTCTTCGCCAGTTATCTTCAATACCTAGCCAAATAGCGACTAACGGACGTTGTGAACCCCATAGAGGTAGACTTAATTCTTTTATAAGCGCATTAATTTTTCGTGCTTCAAATTTAACAATTAATTTTAATTGACCTTCAGTACGCTCATCGTATTCAAATTTAAGAATGTAATCAGAGATATCTTTAGTTCGTTGTTGAGCTAATCGATTTTGATCCGCCGTTTCATCACCACTTACTTTTACCAAAACATTAAGTAAAGCTTTACGGCTTGCCGCTAATCTACTATCTCTTGATTTATCATCAACTTTTAAAATATCTTGATATAGATCAGTGACTTCAACTGCTGAAACAGAAAAACAAATTAAAATGGATATTATGCTTATTAATAATCTATACACTGTATGTTAGTTCTTGATTTAAACTGATTTGATCCTAAATCAAAGCCAGTAACAAAGCAAAATTATATTTGTTACTGGGGTATGATGATGTGTATAGGTTAAACCTTACCCACAAAAAAGGTAATTAGACACAGCCCGAAGTTTACAAATTAATCGACTTAGCAAAATTGGAAAAAGACGACTGTCATACTGGGTAAGATATTGCTTTTTGCATTGCTATTCTAGGTTACAAAAACAAAAGTAATAACAAATGCGACATTGTCTGTGCGTCGGAATCGCTTCGGTTGCCCGACCTACGCAATAGGTATTGAATGAGTGTGTATGACTTGTCCGCAAACTACTTTTCTGCAAACGTAAAAAACGACTATTTCTAGTCGGGGCTCGCCTTCTATCTGTTTATTAAACCCATGTTAGCAAAAAACCGACACTTTGCTGTAACGGGTTTCTCTTACTTGAAGTCGGTTCGCTACGCAGTAGAATGTTGTGGAGCCCACCGCGGTGGAGAGCCACAGTGCAATGCTGAACTCTCATCGCTCAATGTATTGGATAGCTAGAATAATGTTCACAAAGAGGCGCTTCGCTTTAGAGAAGAAAGTGCTGAATATTACTTTTTTATAGACGTAAAAAAGCCCGACTATTACTAGTCGGGCTTTCTACAATTTGAAGCCTGGTAATGTCGTGGTGCCCACAGCGGTGGAGAGTCACATAGCAAATGGGATACTATCTTTGCGTCGGGACGGCCTTCCGCGGGGCTCGCCTTCGCGCTGTTTTGTTTGATGTATAGGAATACGAATGCCGTGAAATACAGGATGTACGAGAGCGGCCACTACTGAGTTCGATATGGGCTCTTGGCTATTTTTATTAAATCCTAA